>NZ_JBPZEY010000031.1:0-549 GCF_052061695.1 Alkalicoccus luteus | reverse complement strand
CGCGCCCCGTTGTAAAAATCTCCGACCGAGGTTGATGTCGTAGGGGTTAATTCGCTCGCGATCAGCTGCAACATCTCTTCTGTCGGCAGGCCGGTTACTTCCAGGCCGTAGGCCCGTTGAAAGTCTTCCACAACGCCCATCGTCACCGGTCCGAACGCATTCGACGGGCTCGATGGGAAGTTGCCAAACCCAAGCTCGGTTAAATCGTACTTGAGTTCACGGATGTACTCGCCACGCGCCCCGTTGTAAAAATCTCCAACAGATGTGGACGTGATAGGGGTCAAGTCCGCCGCCATCGCATCGAGCATCGCATCGGTCGGCAATCCTGTCACTTCAAACCCGTAGGCCTGCTGGAAGTCTTCCACGACGCCCATCGTTACCGGTCCGAACGCATTCGACGGACTCGATGGGAAGTTGCCAAACCCAAGCTCGGTTAAATCGTACTTGAGTTCACGGATGTACTCGCCGCGCGCGCCATCGTAGAACTCCCCGATACGTGTCGTTGTGGAGTCGTTCTCTGCTGAGAACATCGAGAACGCGGAAAACGTT
>NZ_JBPZEY010000030.1:0-639 GCF_052061695.1 Alkalicoccus luteus | reverse complement strand
GTCCGTTTTTCGGACAGAAAATAGAGGTCATGCTGCATGACAGCATTCGTATGATGTGGCTCGCCCAAGGATATACGCCGACCTATCGAAGCCTGAATCGATTCCGCGTTCACCCGGATATTAACGAAGCGATTTTCATCGACGGGACGAAGATCGAAGCGAACGCAACGAAAATCAGGATTATGTGAAAAAATCTGTTTAAAACTATTACCAGGACGTGATTACCAAGTCGACGTGAAGATTGTACTAGTTGTCTTTTCCTCGTCGATTGTTCCAGGGCGAAGGAAGGGACGAATCAAAAAGATTTATTACAATGAAAGATGGGAAACGCAACAAGCACATATCCGCCAACTGCTTTCAAAAAAGAAAACTGGAGCTATCTATGGTCGGCGCAAAACCGACGTGGAAGCCGTTTTTGGATTTCTGAAGGCGAATTTGCGTTTCACCAGGATCTCGGTGAGTGGCAAAGCCAAGGGAAAACAAGAACTAAAATTCGCGCTCATGGCCGTGAACATGAGAAAGTTCACGGCCATGAGACAGATTCGTTATTGCTTCTCCCAAATAAAACGCTCTCGACGACCCGCCTGGGTCATCGAAAGCGTTTTTTACGTGCTGGAGAAGTATTTTGTCCCAGCCTCT
>NZ_JBPZEY010000029.1:0-682 GCF_052061695.1 Alkalicoccus luteus | reverse complement strand
GAAATCTTCGGATCACAGCTCACTTACAGCTCCCCGAAGCATATCGGTGTTCGTCCCGTCCTTCATCGGCTCCTAGTGCCAAGGCATTCACCGTGCGCCCTTGGTCGCTTAACCATCTGTCCGCCGCACGCTCGTCACGAGCGTCCTGTTTCAGCGCTTTCGCCTAAAAAAGCAGCTGATAAGCAGATCAGTGATTCGTCGTTCTCGGCAGTTCTTCTAAGACACTCGGATTCCTCTCCAACCAGGTATATCTGATCGTTGATTCGATCCGGTGATTCGTTTTCATTGCGTTATCCGGTTTTCAAAGGGCATGCATTTCTAATGGTGGAGCCTAGCGGGATCGAACCGCTGACCTCCTGCGTGCAAGGCAGGCGCTCTCCCAGCTGAGCTAAGGCCCCAAACACTTAAAATGGTGGGCCTGAGTGGACTCGAACCACCGACCTCACGCTTATCAGGCGTGCGCTCTAACCAGCTGAGCTACAGGCCCATTTTAAATGAAAAGAGTATATGAAATAAAAAAAGAGAGAACAGTGATCTCTCAAAACTAAACAAAAGAACGAAGCAAGAAGGAATCGATTGAGCTTGATGCTCCTTAGAAAGGAGGTGATCCATCCGCACCTTCCGGTACGGATACCTTGTTACGACTTCACCCCAATCATTTGTCCCACCTTCGGCGGCTGGC
>NZ_JBPZEY010000028.1:0-703 GCF_052061695.1 Alkalicoccus luteus | reverse complement strand
CGCCCTGTTCAGACTCGCTTTCGCTGCGGCTCCGCCATTTCCGGCTTAACCTTGCACGGGATCGTAACTCGCCGGTTCATTCTACAAAAGGCACGCTGTCACCCATAAACGGGCTCCAACTACTTGTAGGCACACGGTTTCAGGATCTATTTCACTCCCCTTCCGGGGTGCTTTTCACCTTTCCCTCACGGTACTGGTTCACTATCGGTCACTAGGGAGTATTTAGCCTTGGGAGATGGTCCTCCCGGATTCCGACGGGGTTTCACGTGTCCCGCCGTACTCAGGATCCACTCCGGAGGAGAATCAGATGTCGAGTACAGGGCTCTTACCTTGTCCCGCGGGCCGTTCCAGGCCGCTTCCTCTATCTGCTCTCTTGGTAACTCCGATGGAGTGTCCTACAACCCCAGAAGGCAAGCCTTCTGGTTTGGGCTGTTTCCGTTTCGCTCGCCGCTACTCAGGAAATCGCATTTGCTTTCTCTTCCTCCGGGTACTAAGATGTTTCAGTTCCCCGGGTCTGCCTTCTCACACCCTATGGATTCAGGTGTGGATCCCTTCCCATTACGGAAGGGGGGTTCCCCCATTCGGAAATCTTCGGATCACAGCTCACTTACAGCTCCCCGAAGCATATCGGTGTTCGTCCCGTCCTTCATCGGCTCCTAGTGCCAAGGCATTCACCGTGCGCCCTTGGTCGCTTAACCATCTG
>NZ_JBPZEY010000027.1:0-951 GCF_052061695.1 Alkalicoccus luteus | reverse complement strand
CCAGTAGCGACAGCGGTGAGGTCACACCCGTTCCCATGCCGAACACGGAAGTTAAGCTCACCAGCGCCGATGATAGTTGGGGGCTCTCCCCCTGCGAAAGTAGGACGTTGCTGGATTTTAATATGGAGGATTAGCTCAGTTGGGAGAGCACCTGCCTTACAAGCAGGGGGTCGGCAGTTCGAGCCTGTCATCCTCCACCATTTAAGCTGGCCTAGCTCAATTGGTAGAGCAACTGACTTGTAATCAGTAGGTTGGGGGTTCAAGTCCTCTGGCCAGCACCACTTTTGAGAGCCATTAGCTCAGTTGGTAGAGCATCTGACTTTTAATCAGAGGGTCGAAGGTTCGAGTCCTTCATGGCTCACCATTTTTATATGCGGATGTGGCGGAACTGGCAGACGCGCTAGAATCAGGCTCTAGTGTCCTTTACCGGACGTGGGGGTTCGACTCCCTTCATCCGCACCATACTTAAGCGGGAGTAGTTCAGTGGTAGAACACCACCTTGCCAAGGTGGGGGTCGCGAGTTCGAATCTCGTCTTCCGCTCCATTATCTCCTTGAATATAATTTTATAGCCATGCGCCCGTAGCTCAATTGGATAGAGCGTCTGACTACGGATCAGAAGGTTAGGGGTTCGACTCCTCTCGGGCGCGCCATTATCGGGAAGTAGCTCAGCTTGGCAGAGCACTTGGTTTGGGACCAAGGGGTCGCAGGTTCAAATCCTGTCTTCCCGACCATTTCAACCCTTTTATACGGGGCCTTAGCTCAGCTGGGAGAGCGCCTGCCTTGCACGCAGGAGGTCAGCGGTTCGATCCCGCTAGGCTCCACCAATTTGATCTTTGAAAACTAAACAAAAGACAAGAAGAAGGAAAGAGAATGAATCATTCTCTGTCAATTTTTGAAATACAGGAATCTTTAGCCAGATTCCGTTCTGACCGACCGGGAAACCGGGAGGA
>NZ_JBPZEY010000026.1:0-1607 GCF_052061695.1 Alkalicoccus luteus | reverse complement strand
CTCTTTCATGGAGAGTTTGATCCTGGCTCAGGACGAACGCTGGCGGCGTGCCTAATACATGCAAGTCGAGCGCAGGAAACCGGCGGAACCCTTCGGGGGGAAGCCGGTGGAATGAGCGGCGGACGGGTGAGTAACACGTGGGCAACCTGCCTTTCAGACTGGGATAACCCCGGGAAACCGGGGCTAATACCGGATGACCAGCCGGTTCGCATGAACCGGCTGTAAAAGAGGGGAGTTTTCTCCTCTCACTGAAAGATGGGCCCGCGGCGCATTAGCTAGTTGGTAAGGTAGTGGCTTACCAAGGCGACGATGCGTAGCCGACCTGAGAGGGTGATCGGCCACACTGGAACTGAGACACGGTCCAGACTCCTACGGGAGGCAGCAGTAGGGAATCATCCGCAATGGGCGAAAGCCTGACGGTGCAACGCCGCGTGAACGACGAAGGTTTTCGGATCGTAAAGTTCTGTTGTGAGGGAAGAACACGTGCCGGTCGAACAGGCCGGCACCTTGACGGTACCTCACGAGAAAGCCCCGGCTAACTACGTGCCAGCAGCCGCGGTAATACGTAGGGGGCAAGCGTTGTCCGGAATTATTGGGCGTAAAGCGCGCGCAGGCGGTCGTGTAAGTCTGATGTGAAAGCCCACGGCTCAACCGTGGAGGGTCATTGGAAACTGCAGGACTTGAGTGTAGGAGAGGAAAGTGGAATTCCACGTGTAGCGGTGAAATGCGTAGATATGTGGAGGAACACCAGTGGCGAAGGCGACTTTCTGGCCTACAACTGACGCTGAGGCGCGAAAGCGTGGGGAGCAAACAGGATTAGATACCCTGGTAGTCCACGCCGTAAACGATGAGTGCTAGGTGTTAGGGGTTTCGATGCCCTTAGTGCCGAAGTTAACACATTAAGCACTCCGCCTGGGGAGTACGGCCGCAAGGCTGAAACTCAAAGGAATTGACGGGGGCCCGCACAAGCAGTGGAGCATGTGGTTTAATTCGACGCAACGCGAAGAACCTTACCAGGTCTTGACATCCGTTGACCGCTCTGGAGACAGAGTTTTCCCCTTCGGGGGACAACGTGACAGGTGGTGCATGGTTGTCGTCAGCTCGTGTCGTGAGATGTTGGGTTAAGTCCCGCAACGAGCGCAACCCTTGACCTTAGTTGCCAGCATTCAGTTGGGCACTCTAAGGTGACTGCCGGTGACAAACCGGAGGAAGGTGGGGACGACGTCAAATCATCATGCCCCTTATGACCTGGGCTACACACGTGCTACAATGGATGGTACAAAGGGTGGCGAAGCCGCGAGGTGGAGCGAATCCCAGAAAGCCATTCTCAGTTCGGATTGCAGGCTGCAACTCGCCTGCATGAAGCCGGAATTGCTAGTAATCGCGGATCAGCATGCCGCGGTGAATACGTTCCCGGGCCTTGTACACACCGCCCGTCACACCACGAGAGTTTGTAACACCCGAAGTCGGTGAGGTAACCTTTATGGAGCCAGCCGCCGAAGGTGGGACAAATGATTGGGGTGAAGTCGTAACAAGGTATCCGTACCGGAAGGTGCGGATGGATCACCTCCTTTCTAAGGAGCATCAAGCTCAATCGATTCCTTCTT
>NZ_JBPZEY010000025.1:0-1785 GCF_052061695.1 Alkalicoccus luteus | reverse complement strand
TTTATAGAAGGAAACAGAAAAAAATCGCCGAACCTGTGTGTGTAAGCGACAAAACCAACACCACCAGGAGGCGATTTTTATGAGCAGCCAAACGGCTACTTTCCAAGAGTATACCATGGGACAGCTGGTCCTGCCTATGGATTTCAGCGATTTGATCCCGGACGATCACGTGGCCCGGGTGATCCACACCTTCGTGGAGGCGGTGGACAACGACCTCTTCTTCGCCCCGTACAAAGGCGGCGGACGCCCGGCCTACCATCCGAAAATGATGACGAAAATTGTCCTCTACGCCTATACGCAGAAGTGGTATTCCTGCCGGCAGATTGCCCAATCTCTTCGAGAGAATCTCCCGATGATGTGGCTGGCTGCTCGGCAGGAACCGGATTTCCGTACGATTAACCGGTTCCGCTCGGAACGGATGCAGGACATCATTACACCGCTGTTCACCCGCCTCGTCGAACTCCTGCTCGACGAACAGTATATCTCGATGGACACCTATTTTCTTGACGGGACCAAAATCGAAGCGAACGCCAATCGGTATACGTTCGTCTGGCGGAAATCAGTCGAAAAACACGAAGCCCGACTCCAGGAGAAGCTGACCGGCCTTCTTGCCCACATTGAAGCCACCATCGAAGCTGACGCCTCCGAATCCGGGGAAGCCCCGGATCGTGTGTCCCCGCAGAAAGTTCGGGAAGCCGCCGAAGCCGTGGAACACGAGATGCACCAGGCGGAAGCAGAATGGAGGGAGGAACCGGACCGGCAGGTCCGAAAAGAAAAGCGGGCGGTCTTTCAGAACATCCGAACCATCCACCGGACCCTCACCCGCGACTACCTGCCGCGGCTGGAACGGTATGAAAGCCAGCTCGCCACCTTCGGCGACCGGAACAGTTTATCCAAAACCGATCCCGCTGCTACGTTTATGCGCATGAAAGAAGATCATATGGAAAACGGCCAGCTGAAACCAGGCTACAACGTGCAGATGGGCACGGAAAATCAATTTGTGCTCGGCTATTCGGTGCATCAGCGCCCGACGGATACCCGCTGTCTGATCCCGCACCTGGAGCTTCTCCGCTCCCGGTCCCTGCCGTTTCCCAAGCAGCTCGCGGCGGATGCCGGCTATGGCAGTGAGCCAAACTATACGTACCTTCTGGAAGAGGCGCCTCTCCAGACAGAGAACCCGTTTTTGATTCCGTACAACACCCTGGCTGCCGAAACGAAACCCTCGTTTACGAAACGCATCGACAAGGTACAGAACTGGGACTACGACGAAACGAACGACTGGTTCCGTTGTCCGAACAACCGGCGGGTCACATTCCGGGGATACACCAGCTGGACCGATCCCATCACCGGCTACCGCCGGGATTTTAAACGGTACGAAAGTGAAGACTGTTCGGATTGTCCGATCAAAGCCTTCTGTACAAAAGCAGAAGGAAACCGGCAGGTATTGTGGAATCCGACCTACGAAGAAGAAAAAGCGAAAGCCAGAGCCTTCCTTTGGTCTCCCGAGGGCGCAGCGACCTACGCGAAACGAAAAATCGAGGTCGAAAGCGTGTTCGGGCAGATCAAGGGCAATCGGTCGTTCCGCCGCTTTCACCTCCGTGGCCTTGAGAAGGTCACCCTGGAGGTCGGGCTGCTTGCCGCAGCCCACAACCTCCTGAAAGTGGCCGAAGGCCGCTCGGATTTCTGCTATTTTTTTGTCTTTTTCTCATTTCATTCCAAAAAAAAGCGGTACCGGACATATCCGGCACCGCTTTTTGTTTCAAGAAGAGCTTTTTAGACAGCCCC
>NZ_JBPZEY010000024.1:0-2327 GCF_052061695.1 Alkalicoccus luteus | reverse complement strand
ATGAGCGTACCCGCTCAAAACCGGATAA
This sequence comes from Alkalicoccus luteus, assembly GCF_052061695.1. Lineage (NCBI taxonomy): Bacteria > Bacillati > Bacillota > Bacilli > Caryophanales > Bacillaceae > Alkalicoccus > Alkalicoccus luteus. The sequence continues at coordinate 2,299 of NZ_JBPZEY010000024.1, read as the reverse complement.
CGCGAAAACGAATCGTGTGTCTTGGTCGCTCTGCCGAGCGACGATGTTCATTGGTTAAGCCCTCGATCGATTAGTATCTCTCCGCTGCACGTGTCGCCACGCTTCCACGCGAGACCTATCTACCTCGTCATCTCCGAGGGATCTTACTCACTTAGGGTGATGGGAAATCTCATCTTGAGGGGGGCTTCATGCTTAGATGCTTTCAGCACTTATCCCGTCCACACGTAGCTACCCAGCGATGCTCCTGGCGGAACAACTGGTACACCAGCGGTATGTCCATCCCGGTCCTCTCGTACTAAGGACAGCTCCTCTCAAATTTCCAACGCCCGCGACGGATAGGGACCGAACTGTCTCACGACGTTCTGAACCCAGCTCGCGTGCCGCTTTAATGGGCGAACAGCCCAACCCTTGGGACCTACTTCAGCCCCAGGATGCGACGAGCCGACATCGAGGTGCCAAACCTCCCCGTCGATGTGGACTCTTGGGAGAGATTAGCCTGTTATCCCCAGGGTAGCTTTTATCCGTTGAGCGACGGCCCTTCCATACGGTGCCGCCGGATCACTAAGCCCGACTTTCGTCCCTGCTCGACCTGTCTGTCTCGCAGTCAAGCTCCCTTATGCCTTTGCACTCTGCGAATGATTTCCAACCATTCTGAGGGAACCGTTGGGCGCCTCCGTTACTGTTTAGGAGGCGACCGCCCCAGTCAAACTGCCCGCCTGACACTGTCCCTGGACCGGATCACGGTCCGAGGTTAGGATGTTCAAACAGCCAGGGTAGTATCCCACCGATGCCTCCACCGAAGCTGGCGCTCCGGTTTCCAAGGCTCCTACCTATCCTGTACAAGCTGTTCAAACACCCAATATCAAGCTGCAGTAAAGCTCCATGGGGTCTTTCCGTCCTGTCGCGGGTAACCTGCATCTTCACAGGTACTATAATTTCACCGGGTCTCTCGTTGAGACAGTGCCCAAATCGTTGCACCTTTCGTGCGGGTCGGAACTTACCCGACAAGGAATTTCGCTACCTTAGGACCGTTATAGTTACGGCCGCCGTTTACTGGGGCTTCAATTCAGCGCTTCTCCCCGTAAGGGGATAACGCCTCCTCTTAACCTTCCAGCACCGGGCAGGTGTCAGCCCCTATACATCGCCTTGCGGCTTGGCAGAGACCTGTGTTTTTGATAAACAGTCGTTTGGGCCTGGTCACTGCGGCTCCCCCAGGCTATTCACCCTGGGGAGCACTCCTTCTCCCGAAGTTACGGAGTCATTTTGCCGAGTTCCTTAACGAGAGTTCTCCCGCGCGTCTTAGAATTCTCTTCCCGCCTACCTGTGTCGGTTTGCGGTACGGGCACCCGTTTCCTCGCTAGAGGCTTTTCTTGGCAGTGTAGGATCGGGAACTTCGGTACTTTATTTCCCTCGCGGTCACAGCTCAGCCTTACGGCAGACGGATTTACCTGTCTGCCAGCCTCTTCTGCTTCGACGCACACGTCCAGCGGTGCGCTTTCCCTACCTTCCTGCGTCCCCCCATTGCTCAAATGGAAACAAGGTGGTACAGGAATCTTTCGCCTGTTTGCCATCGCCTACGCTTTTCAGCCTCGGCTTAGGACCCGACTAACCCTGAGCGGACGAGCCTTCCTCAGGAAACCTTAGGCTTTCGACGGAGGGGATTCCCACCCCTCTTTTCGCTACTCATACCGGCATTCTCACTTCCAGGCGCTCCACACGTTCTTCCGATCGTGCTTCGCCGCCCCTGGAACGCTCCCCTACCACGGACACACCAGACGGTGTGTCCATCCAAAGCTTCGGTGATACGTTTAGCCCCGGTACATTTTCGGCGCAGAGTCACTCGACCAGTGAGCTATTACGCACTCTTTCAATGATGGCTGCTTCTAAGCCAACATCCTGGTTGTCTAAGCAACTCCACATCCTTTTCCACTTAACGTATACTTGGGGACCTTAGCTGTTGGTCTGGGCTGTTTCCCTCTTGACTACGGATCTTAGCACTCGCAGTCTGACTCCCGAGGATAAGTCGTTGGCATTCGGAGTTTGACTGAATTCGGTAATCCTGTAGGGACCCCTAGTCCAATCAGTGCTCTACCTCCAAGACTCTTCCCTCGAGGCTAGCCCTAAAGCTATTTCGGGGAGAACCAGCTATGTCCGAGTTCGATTGGCATTTCACCCCTACCCACACCTCATCCCCGCATTTTTCAACATGCGTGGGTTCGGGCCTCCATCCAGTGTTACCTGGACTTCACCCTGGACATGGGTAGATCACCCGGTTTCGGGTCTACGACCACGTACTTCT
>NZ_JBPZEY010000023.1:0-11112 GCF_052061695.1 Alkalicoccus luteus | reverse complement strand
GTAGTAAACTAAGTATAGACGATCATCTGGGAAAAAGGGAGCAAAAAAGATAAAGAAGACCAAAAACGTCCACAAGGACGTTTCTAGTCTTCATCAAGGACTTTTTCAGTGGCCCCGTTTTTCCCGCCGGCTTTTTTTATTGTGCGTTGAAATGATAAGTTGGGCGTGGAAAATGAAAACTTTCGGTATCGGTTTGATAAGATTTTCGCTATCAAGAACGAAAGTTGATAACCGTAATAAGTTTCAGCCTGAGGTTGATAAGTTGAGCATCGAGCTTGAAATGTTTGCACCTCGGTTTGATAACTTCAGCAGTAAGAATGAAAACTTTCCTCCAGACTTGCTAACGGCTGACGAAAGCCATCCGACTGCCATCATTTCTTAAGACAGCTCAAAAGTTATGTCTCCTCTGCCTGCGCGTAAAACGCTTCTTTCAGCAGCCGCTCCTTGTGTTGTTTTCAGCGCCTTACCGTCTAAATCCTTAACCGGCCACCCGTTTATTTTCCTTGTTTCATAAAAAAAGCGCCCATCCGGCGCTTTTTTGCTCGTCAATTTCCATTTAGAGCACTGTGCATCGTCTCCACGACAGACTCTTTCCCGAAGGTTTCGGTAACGTGCCAGATGTCTTCGCCAGATTCTTCACCGCCGTGATTTAAATGAACGTCCAGATCGTGAAAGATGCGGTGAGCGTAGCGGAGTGCCCGCTGATTTTCCTGCTGCACACCGTAAATGAACAGCTCCGCTCCTTTATCGATGTCGTGCTGCAACAGCGACGGTTCAAGCAGATGCTCACTCATGTAATACATATTTTCAGTTATGTCTCCGTAGTATTCACCTTCGTAGCCTGCGTCTTTATCCTGAATATCGTCATAGGCAAACACCTCAACCGCACCGTAGCCGGTGATATTGTTAAACGCTTCGTGCAAATCATACAGAGCGGCGAGTGCATCCTCCTGTTTGCCGTCCCGAATGCCGACGCTGTAATCTGCATCAGAAAAAGACAGATCAAGCTCGGTATAGACTTCTTCCAGCTCACGTACAGCTGCTTCCGCCTCTTCCGCCATGCCATCCGGCTTTTCCACTGCCTGCCGCTCCGGCGCCTGTCCTGTCGCCCGCGGCTCTCCCCACAGATCCAGTCCGAAAACCGCCGCTGCTGCCATTACGCCGGCTGCACATACTGCCGCACCTGCAGCTACCCACTTCTTCATCATTGACTCCCCCTCATGTAAACACTAGTTTGATGGTACTAGTCTTCCAGTGAGGAATCAACACTTCCTGGTGCTTCCGACCGTAAAAAATCTATTTTTTCCCATTCAGGCCGGAGCAGCCGCATGAGCAGGATGTCGTGCCGTCTGCCGTTTCTCAGCAGCGCTTCCTGCATTCGCCCCTCTTCCAAAAATCCCATTTTGTTGTATAAACGGACAGCACGGACGTTATCTGCAAACACTCGGAGCTGAACCCGGTGCAGGGTAAGATCCTCGAAGGCACGATAAAGCAGCAGCTGCATCGCCTCCTGACCGAATCCTTGTCCCCAGCAATCCTTTTCTCCAATATCGAGAATACATTCTGCCGACTGATTTTCAACGTCGATCTGAACGAGTGAGGCGATACCGATCGTTCTGCCGGTGGAAAGCTCCAGCATCCAGCTTTCCGCTGCTTTTTGCCCAATGAGAACCTCCTGCACAAATTGAACGGTTTCCGAGTAGGTAGGAACGGCCGTGGTCATGCTCGTATGCTGCATGACCTCCCAATCCGTGCGCCAGCGATGGTACAAGGGTGCATCTTCTTCTGAGACTGGACGCAGCTTCAGCCTGCTCATGCTTTTACTCCGCGCCAGAACACGCTCCAGATCATCTCCAAATACGCTTTCCGGTCGACCGAGCTGTGCTGGTAATAGCGGATATCAAAATCCGTGCCGCCCAGCATGCATAAATAGCTTCGTAAAATCTGCTCAACCGTCAGCTCCGTCGTCAGCTCGCCTTCTTCTTGCCCGCGTTCAATAATGTCAGCCAGGAGGGCGTCCAGCCGGCGAGTTCCCTGCGTGGTAATGCTGCTTATTTTTTCCTCCAGCCCCGACGGCGGAAAAAAGAGAAACCGGTAATAAAACTGACTGAGCAGATGCTCCTCTTCAAACGCTGCGACCGCTTCTTCCAGCAGTGAGCGCAAAATATGAGCCGCTGTCCCCTTCTGTTCATTGATCATTCGTTTCAACAAATCATGGTACCCTGCTTCCCCTATTTCGACCGCCTCTAAAAAGATCGCTTCTTTATTTTTAAAATGGGCATAAAGTGAAGGCTTTTTAATTCCAACCTTATCCGCAATCGCTCCGAGGCTAGTTCCCTCATAGCCTGAGGCCGTAAACAGCTCTAAGCTCGCTTCCAAAATCTTCTCCCGGGTTTTCATCATTTCACTTCCTTTAAAAGCTGTGCTATAATCTACCTAACGAACGGTAGGTAGTCTACTGTCCTTAGGAGGTGCCGTGATGTTTGACTATATATGGCTTGCTTTTACAGCCTGGTTTATGGGCTTTTTTCCGTTGTTTGAAATTTACATTGCGGTTCCTGCCGCAATGGCGATGGGACTGGATATGTATTCCGCGCTTTTCTGGTCCTGGCTCGGTAATTTTCTCGTGATTCCGTTCATTGCTTATTTTTACGATTGGCTGACTCGCTTCCCAAAAATAAATCGGTATTTCACCAGACTTGCTTCCTCCCGCTCGGCCAGGCGTATGAACAAAGGAGGATTCGCGATGGTGCTGCTCGCCACTCCGGTGATCGGTGCCTGGGCGGTAGGCGTTGCCGGTAAAGTTATCGGTATGGATAGAGGCCGCCTATTTACGTCTGCTGCTGTCAGTATCGCCGTCTTTGGATTCATTATCGCCGTGCTGACCCGCTTCGGTATTGATTTCGTGCAGTAAATGTTACGAATATTTTTCCGGCAGCAGATCCAGCATGCTGCAGACAACCGTTTTAGATTGATACGGAATAATCGCTTCGGCATCTGCGGCATAGTCGCTGATCAATTCCCGGCACATCCCGCATGGCGCAACGACCCAGCATCCGCCTTCTTCATGCGGATGCGGATGAGCTACGGCAACGACTGCCTCCAGCCCCCTCTCTCCGGCTGTAAGCGCCTTTCCCAGCGCCACTGCCTCCGCGCACACCGCAATGCGGCCAACATTCGCTTCCAGGTGAATGCCGGTAAAGATGCTCCCCGAACTCGTTCGTACCGCTGCCCCGACGTGATGCCGTCCATATGCATCATTCTGCTGAATCACCCGCTCTGCTGCATCAATCAGCCGCTGCGAGCGGCCTCGTATGAAGCTTACTCATCGCGCCGCCCCTGTTAAAATGGATTGGATGACGGCGGTTTTTTCATCAGCGTAATCTTGAATGTGACGCCATTTCTTTGCAGCGAGCCGGCGCTTATCCGCCGCATAGCGCTCCCTGTCATCTTCCGAGCTGCGAAGCCTGTCCCGAAAGGCGAGCATTCGCTTTGTCTCCTCTTCCCCCTGCGAAAATACGTGCAGATTGACGTCTGTCCGGCTGCTTTTGAACAGACGGTGCTCATACCAGTCCGGTTCTCTTATATGCAGACGGAATCCTGCCTGCTCAAGCGGAGGCACATACGCTTCTTCATCGGCCGCATCTGCCACCTCGAGTACGATATCAATCACCGGCTTTGCAGGAAGTCCTTCCACGGATGTAGAGCCGACATGTTCCAGCAGCTTCACCCGGTCCGCCAGCGCTCTGTTGATCCATGCCGCTTCCTGCTCGTAAAGCCTGCGCCACTCCGGCGTATACTCCTGCAGAAAAACCTGGGCGTTATGCGGCTTTCGTTCGCCGACGGTTATCTCATTCATTTCTTTATCCGTACGCACTGGCAATCATCCTTTCTACGTTTAGTTTACCTGCTTCAGGGCTAAAGGGTCTTACAGACGATCATCGAAAGGAGTACGCCTATGGACCGCATTGACCGCATTCGTCAAAAAGAGATTGACTACCACGATGATTTGTATAAAAAAACGCCGCTGTTTGAAGAGGGCTCGTGGCTCGCTAAGCCCGCCGGCGTCGTGGAAACTTACTTTCATAAGCTTCCCGCACCTCCCACGGCAAGAATCCTCGACCTTGGTTCCGGTGTAGGACGCAACAGTATTCCGCTCGCGCAAATGGCGGAAAACGGGTCAGTAACAGCCGTCGACTTTTTAGAGCGGGCCATTTCCGAGCTGAAGCACTATGCAAAGAAGTATGACGTTGCAGAGCGGATCCAGGCCGTTCAGTCTGAGATTGAAGCATTTCCGATTGAAGCCGGTACGTATGATTATATCATTGGTGTCTCCAGTATTGAGCACGTGAAGTCAAAAGAGGAGCTGCGCCGGCTTCTTGATCAGCTGCAGCTTGGCACGAAGCCGGGCGGCATTCACTGCTTTATTATGAATACACGCACCCAGGATGAACAAGTCGATGGCGAAGAGGATCTGTCGGTGGAGGTAAACATGAGCACGAATGAAGCCCTGGAGCTGCTGAATAACAGCTATTCCGACTGGGAAAAGCTGCACGAAAAAGTGAAAACACTTTCTTTTTCCACCGACCCTGACGACATGAATGACGACGGTTTTCAGTCGCAGGCATTAACATATGTCGTACAAAAACCGTTCAGCTGAGCGGTTTCCCCATCAACAGGCACGGATTCTCCTTTCCCCAGAGCTCAGGAAATTCATGCAGCGCGATAAAACCGTTCGCCGTATAAAACGCTCTGCTCTGCTTGTAGCCCGGGTCCGGGTGAGCGGCTGACAGCGTTTTAACAAGCAGCATCCGGTACCCTTCTTTCGTAAGTTTTGTCTCCACCGTCTCAAGCAGCTTCCGTCCGATCCCGAGACGGTGGCTGCTTTTCTTTACGCCCATTACATATATTTCCGCTGACTGCGGATTATGGCTTTCGATGCTGATAAAGCCGAGCGTTTCGCTGCCGCGGACAGCTCTCAGGCTTTTCAGCTCCGCAGACCGCTGAACGTAAGCTTGTAGCGCCTCCTCGATTCCGAACCACTCCGGCAAATCTCGCAGTACTTCCTCGGCCGCCTGTTTAATAGCGAGCGGCCCCTTCATTTCTTCTATTAAGACACTCAAGCTATCTCCTCCTTTTTCTTCAGTATAAACCGCTTCATGATCTTCAAGAAACGTTTACATTTTTTTACACCTTCCTAACATGTGCTTCATATGACGTTAACATCCGGCCGGTACGATGGAACAGGAATCAGGAAAGAAGGAGGATGTGTGATGGCAGAAGGAAGCGTGCAGCTCAAGCACGTAACAAAAAGCTACAACGGCGAGACGTTCGCCGTTCGCGATGCAGACGTGACAATTGAACCTGGTGAATTTTTCGTGCTCGTCGGTCCCTCCGGCTGCGGGAAAAGTACGATGCTGCGCATGATTGCAGGTCTTGAAGAGCTTACTGCAGGAGAAATTGTTATGCACGGAAAGCCTGCGAATGACACGGCTCCAAGCAAACGGCGACTGTCGATGGTATTTCAAAATTATGCACTTTATCCGCATTTATCGGTTGAGGAAAATATTTTATTCGGACTGAAGGTGCGTAACATCTCGAAACAGGAGCGGAAGAAGCGCTGCCTTGAAGCCTGCGACATGCTCGGCATGACGGATTACCTGAAGCGGAAGCCGCGCGAGCTTTCCGGCGGACAGCGTCAGCGTGTTGCGCTCGCTCGCGCGGTTGTCAGTGAAATGCCGGTCTGCTTAATGGATGAGCCGCTTTCGAATCTGGATGCGAAGCTGCGGGCACAGATGAGGACGGAGATCCGCCAGCTGCAGCAAAAGCTCGGCATTACAATGATCTATGTCACCCACGATCAGGTGGAAGCGATGACGATGGGCGACCGCATGATGGTACTAAAGGACGGTGAAGTTCAGCAGATCGGGCGTCCGCTTGACTTATACAACCGTCCCGCTAACGAGTTCGTCGCCGGCTTTATCGGAGCGCCGCCCATGAACCTCACTGAAGCGGTTATAGACGGCGCCGGAGAGCTCCACGTGCACGGCACCCGCGGCTTATTTCCGGATAAAGCATGGAACCGGCCCGGGAAGGTGCGTCTCGGTATCCGGCCGGAGCATTTGCATCTTGAACCTTCCGCCTCAACAGACTGGGCGCTCTCTGTTGTAATACGGACGGTGGAAATACTCGGCAATGAGACACTGCTCACGATGAGTGCCGGACCTGACCGGTGGAAGGCGAAGCTGCCCGGCCAGTGGGACTTTAAGCAGGAGAGCGAGGCGACCGTTTACTTAAACAGCGCCGATCTGCACGTCTTTCATGCTGAAACGGGCACTGCGATGCCAGGACAGGTGAGAGCGCAAATGCAGGAGGAGGCGTCGCTGTGAAGCAGGCAGAAGAACTCCCTCACCGGGTGGAATCGGTCCAGGAGGCAGTTGAACGATACCGCGTTCCGTCAGCTAAGTCCGTTTGGCAGAAATCGCGAAACTACCGGCTTGCTCTGCTGTATCTGCTGCCTTCGCTCGTCTTGTTCGGCGTCTTCATGTTTTATCCGATGATCTATTCCTTGTACTTAAGCTTTTTCTTTACGGATGCACAAGGGTCCCCCGCGTTATTTGTCGGTCTCGAAAACTATGCCTACTTGTGGGAATCGGCTTCCTTTCGGCGCAGCGTCATTGTCACCCTCCTGTTTGTTGCGATGACTGTGCCTGCAGGCGTCGTGCTCGCCCTGTTTCTGGCGCTGATTGCAAATGAGAAACTGCGCGGCATCGGCTTTTTCCGGACGATATTTGCCTCAACGCTCGGGATGAGCGTCGCAGCCTCTGCTGTCATCTGGCTGTTTATGTTTCATCCGACTGCAGGTATTTTGAACGCTATGATGCTTGGCCTGAATCTGCCAGCGGTTTCCTGGCTCCAGGATTCGACGATGGCACTCGTTTCCATCGCGATCACCACGATCTGGATGAACACCGGATTTTCGTTTCTGATCCTGCTCGGCGGGCTGCAAAATATAGATGAACATTTGTATGAGAGTGCCCGGATCGATGGCGCCGGCTACTTTTATCAGCTCCGGCGGATTACCGTACCGATGCTCTCACCGACGCTGTTCTTCATTATTACCATTTCGTTTATTAATGCATTTCAATCGTTCGGTCAGGTCGATATTCTGACCGGAGGCGGTCCAGCTGAAGCGACAAACCTGATTATTTATTCGATTTACCGCGAAGCGTTTATTTACTATCAGTTTGGCCCGGCCAGTGCGATGGCGATCGTCCTGTTTGCTGCTGTCCTTGTCTTGACGCTGCTTCAGTTCAAGTTTGGCGAAAGGAAGGTGCACTATCAGTGATGCGCAAAACGATTCTGTATACGCTCTTAAGCCTTGCGGCGCTGGTGATGTTTTTTCCGATTCTCTATGCGTTTTCCGTGAGTTTCATGACGAGTGAGGATATTTTAAACCGACAGGTGATTCCAACAGCGCCAACGCTTGATAATTACCGCGGTGTGCTGGAATCCGTACCGATTCTGCACTACTTAATGAACAGCTTCATCGTTGCCTCAACGGCTACGCTCGGCATGCTGCTCGTCAGTGCCCTCGCGGCGTTTATCTTTGCCTTTATACCATTTAAAGGGAGACAAGCCGTGTTTCTGCTCTTTATTTCGACGCTGCTGATTCCCTGGGAAGCAACGATGATCCCGAACTTCCTGACGATTCAGTCGCTCGGCTGGATGAACAACTATTTAGCACTCACCGTGCCGTTTTTCGCGCTCGCCTTTGGCACGTTTCTGCTGCGCCAGCATTTTAAAACCGTGCCGCACGAACTGTATGAAGCGGCACAGGTAGAAGGGTTATCCCACTTTCAGTTCTTTTATAAAGTTGTCGTTCCCTACGCGAAAACAAGCTTTGTCACACTCGGTATTTTCGGCTTTTTAACGACGTGGAACATGTATCTCTGGCCGCTGCTCGTTACAACAAATGACACGGTCCGTACCGTTCAGATCGGCCTGCGCCGATTACAGGCTGATGAAGTCGCCACCAATTGGGGGATCGTTATGGCAGGCGTTGTGCTTGTGATCATTCCGACGCTCATTCTGCTTGCAGCAGGCCAAAAACAGCTGCAGAAAGGACTGACGAAGGGTGCCATCAAATAAAACTGCTCACGGAAAGGGAGTTTTTACAATGAAAAAATCGATTATGCTCTGGAGCGCACCGCTCTTGTTTTTAGCCGCCTGCGGCAATAATGCGGAGAACAACAGTGAAGAAAATGGCGGGGCTGCCGAGGCAAACGAGCCGGAAAATACAGAAGAAGCGGATGATACAAGCGAAGAAGCTTCGGATGACACGGTTGAAATTGAGTTCTGGCACGGCATGGGAGGAGGACTCGGCGATACGCTGGAGGCTCTCGTCGATGATTTCAACGCCTCTCAGGATGATTATTATATTCAGCCGGAATATCAAGGCTCGTATGAGGAGCTGCTCACACAGTTTCGTACCGTAGGCGGCACGGAAACGGCTCCGGCTCTCGTTCAGATGTTTGAAGTCGGCACAAAGTATATGATCGAGAGCGATTACATCACTCCGGTGCAGGAATGGATCGACGCAGAGGATTATGACGTCGATCAGTTAGAAGAAAACATTCTCAGCTACTATACGGTGGATGACCAGCTGTACTCGATGCCGTTTAATTCCTCTACACCAGCTCTCTATTTTAACGTCGATAAATTTGAAGAAGCCGGACTTGACCCGAACAACCCGCCGCGCACCTTCTCTGAAATTGCAGAAGCTGCGGTAGCATTGACTGACGATGATACGTACGGTTTCTCGATGCTCGGTCACGGCTGGTTTTTTGAGCAGCTTATTGCGACTCAGGGCCAGGAGTATGTAGACATGGATAACGGTCGCAGCGGTGATGCGACGGAAGTGACCTTCGGCGGCGAAGAAGGCTTGAAGGTGTATGAATGGCTGAATGACATGAACGAAGCAGGTACGTTCGAGTACTTCGGCCGTGACTGGGATGATCTGCGGGCTGCCTTCCAAAACGGGGATGTTGCCATGTACATGGATTCCTCTGCCGGCACTAAGCAGGCAGTAGAGGATGCTCCGTTCGAGGTAGACCTCTCCTTTGTTCCCCACGCCGATGACATCGATCCGAACGGTGTGGTCGTAGGCGGTGCTTCGGTCTGGATGGGCAGCGGCATCAGCGAAGAGGAACAGCGCGGTGCATGGGAATTCATGAAGTGGTTCAATGAGCCTGACGTACAGGCTGAATGGCACGTCAACACCGGCTACTTCTCTACTCATCCGGACGCCTACGATGAGGAAATTGTTGCAGAAGAGCACGAGCAGTTCCCGCAGCTGACCGTTCCGATCGACCAGCTTCAGGAAACCGTTCCATCAACGGCTACGCAGGGCGCCCTGATTACGGTATTCCCTGAGTCACGTGAACAGGTCGTCACGTCGCTCGAGGCGCTCTACCAAGGAACCTCTCCGGAGGAAGCGCTGCAGCAGGCAGTCGAGGGCTCAAACCGGGCGATCGAAGTGTCCGGACGAGCGTCTGAATAAGCTATCATTTGCTTGTTCAGTGCGGTACTGAAATCAACCTGCAGCTCAAACGTTTGCTGCGATCCAGCCGGAAACATCCGGCTGGATTTTTTGCTGTAGACGCGGTTCAGCAGACGGCTATCTGGTATATGACATCTATTGTGAACAGACCACATTCCTTCAAAATCCATCGCTTGTAAAAGTATTCAACTTTTACCGGCAAATCATTAACCCGACTCATGAGATGTTCAACTTTCGTCGCAAAAGCATTAACATTCGCCGGCAACTGTTCACGAGCATCAACTTAGGACTGCTATAACGAAGAAACGTTCATCCCGCCTGACCAAATGATCAACTTTCCCGTTCAAACGTTCAACTATTCTGATTGCCGCAGACGGACTCTCAACAATAAATGCGTGCAGCTCACAGCGCTCTTATTTCGTCATCACGTGTGTTATGGAAAGCATCTCAGAAGCGATCGGTTTATGTTTAGCTTCGCATTTCTGAAAAATAGGCTTCGGATACATCCACGGCGTCCTGAACGGAAAAGCACTTCACCGGTGCGAGACCAATATTACCGGTATGCACCTGCTTTTCTGCTTCAAGCTTCTTCCCTACCTGTTCAAACTCCTCGTTGTCCACCTCGATATCCTCATATGTGACCCATTGTGAACCCGCATCGGTTTGAATCGACGCGCCTGTCCGGATTCGCTTTCCGCCCGGCGCCCGGTATTCGCCGAGATGAAACGTCGTGCAGGAATCGTAGCCCGCCCCAATCATCAGTACGTCGGCATCTGTTCGGTAAAGCTTTCCGAGCGGAGAGGCCTCCCCGAGGCTCCAACTAAGCTGATGGCCTGCCGTCAGCTTTTCAGCATCCTTTCCCCATGCAGCAAATGATACAGCCGGATGAGCGCTCCGCTTCACGTCCGGCAGCGTCCGGAACAGCTCTGGGATCTTCCCCATCCCTCTTGTCGGTGTCACCGCTGGATCGTACGCTGGCATCGTCGCGCGGATCTCGTCCCACCACTGCTCGGGAACGGCCGGGTTGCTCCAGTCAGCAGGATCACTCCAGTCCCCGGACTGGCTCGGCATGACGATGGTACCAGCATCCGTTATCGTTTCCATCAGCGCCTGAATCACGGCCTGTGTTCCTCCGTTTACCCAGCCGATGCTGGATAATGAACTATGCACCAGAACTGTGCTCCCTGATTCAATTCCGATCACGCTTAAATCTCTCTTTATCGTATGTACGGTTTGCAATTCGTTTGACTTGTTCACGATGTTTTCCAATGACATATGCTGACCCCTTCTCTGTTCACTACTCACAATAGCACAGAGCGTTTTCAAAGAAAATATTTCCTTTTTATATTATCACTTGATTTTAAAAAAAATCGTCAACCTCCAACAGTACTCCTGACCCCAAAAATGACTTATTTCAATAAATGAGCAAAGGGGGCTGTCTAAAAAGCTCTTCTTGAAACAAAAAGCGGTGCCGGATATGTCCGGTACCGCTTTTTTTTGGAATGAAATGAGAAAAAGACAAAAAAATAGCAGAAATCCGAGCGGCCTTC
>NZ_JBPZEY010000022.1:0-13265 GCF_052061695.1 Alkalicoccus luteus | reverse complement strand
TTTTTGCGGCGGTTAGCTGAAGCCTTGCCCGCGGTAAGCGATTGGCATTGGAAGGATCAACCCCCTCATACAGAAAGCCCTCACCAAAAATGGTAAGGGCTTCTGTTGATGCTGGTTTTGTCCCAGCCTTTTTTTTAGACCGTGCATATAGAAAACAGTGGAAGCGTCTAAAAATGAGATTTCTACGCCGGTGCATGCGATGAATATACAGAGATCGAGCGTCTGCCGTCATCAGACGTAATTTCAAATCGATCGAATACCTCATCAGCACGGTCATCGTGAAGCTTTCTGCGATAATGATGCTGGACCATAAACTGCGTCGTATGTTCTTGAAAACTTATAAAATTAACCCCGTTCAAATCGCTTTCGCCGGGATTCTCCAGCATTTGTACGAGCAGTGAATTGTGACAGTAAATACAATCATCATGCGATAAACCTGCCTGTTTTAACATATGAACGAGCGTTTTCTCTGAGGCTTCATCCAATTCGCGAAGCAGCATTTGATAAGGATCGAACTGATCTTTGGCGAGACGGAGCTCAGTCCCTTCCGAAGCTTGAAGGATGTCTTCGTCATGCGTTCGAAATGACCTTCTGCCAGCATAAACCGCCCGTACCCACTCCTGACCTTTTTTTACTTCAAATTCGAAGGGACAGCCTTCGAGCAGCATTTCTTCCCCTCTCCGCTGATCCACAAGGTACATTTTCTTTGCCTTATACCGAAGAACATAATAAATGTACTCTTGTTCCTCAAGCACGTCCTCTCGACGCCACTGCTTTAATTCCCGTTGAACGCTGTTCATCCACTGTTCAGCTTCCATAGACTGTTCTCTTGCTTCATCCCACATTTTTTTTAGAGCACTGCTGTATGAATCGCTGTATGATTGGTCAAAGGTTTCTCCAACAGGTGCGATCATACGGCCCGGGACTTCTGCTTTCTCATTCTTCTCGTATACAAGAGGGCGCAGGGACGCTCCCTGTTCATCCAGTACAGGCGCTTCCAAAACACCTAGCACTTCAATGTGACCAGTCCACGGCTTTTTAGGCAGTGCAGCAACGTCATGAAGACGAGCTGCGTATTTACCGCCGGGACCGTGATCGACGCTTACAATTTTACCAATGTGTCGTGTTGCTTCCATCCGGTTCATGATAATCCCTCATTCAAAATAAAATACGTTCAAGTTAGTATCTGATTATCCGAAAAAATACGTTTGCAAAACTAGTGTATCACGCCGCAGCACCTGCGACAAACAGAGTGATTGAATCATATAGACCAGGCACATTCGAGCATAAAATGTAACTAAATGGATGTTTTGTTACAAAACAAACGTGCTCAGCCTCTTATTTACGAATCTGGAACTGCTGTGTCACATTCGTGTAAATTCCTATCATCGAATTGTAAATCATATATAGGTTAAATGTCACCTGTACCATCGCGCAGGAGCCTGTAACATGAAAGATGCCCCAGATGAAAAGGCGGGGGAAGTTATTCTATTTGATAATGAGGTGTCATCATGCTAAAGAGCCTTACCGAAGCAAGTCCGACCTCGCTGCATCAATCGATCATCAGCGTACAGGCGGGCAACATAGAGGAAGAAAATGAATGTATTACGAATTATTATCCGTTTATCCGTAAAACTGTTTCAGGTGTTTGTAAACGATTTATTCACCCCGGAACCGATGAGGAATTCAGTATAGGACTGCTTGCTTTCAGAGAAGCGCTGCATCAGTTTGAACCTAACAAGGGGACCTCGTTCCTTGCATTTGCGAGGCTCGTCATTAAACGACGCATTATTGATTATATCAGAAGAGAGCAAAGACGCGTTCAAGCTGTGTCACTGGACTACCGTGATGAACAGAAAGAGTCGCTTGAGAATGCGGCTGAAGTAATTGTTTCACTTAACCGCTATCGTCAAAAGATTGAAAATGAGGCACGGAAGGAAGAGCTGCTTATGCTTGAAGAAAAGCTGGCACTGTTTCATGTTTCTCTAAGCGAGGTAGCGGAACAGCGTCCGCTTCACTGCGACGCCCGTCAAAATATGGTGCGAGTGGCAAAACGGATTTATGAGCATAAAGCAGTTTTAAACAAAATTTATACAAAAAAGCGGCTGCCAATGAATCAACTCATGGAAATTGTCGATATGAGCCGAAAAACAATTGAACGAAACCGAAAATACATTTTGGCGCTGGTTATCGTTATGACAGAGGGGTATCAGCACCTGTATGAATACGTCAAGTAACGTTGCTTTCATTTATAATTGTTGCATATGAAAACCGCCGCAGGAATGATGGAAGCTTGCGGCGGCGGCATTGTTAATCTTTCAACTGGCGCTGGTGTTTTTTCATTAGAGACGACGTTCCTTCGTCAGGCAGCTGATCTTTACTGTAGCGCAGATCGTTAAGCTGCAGCAGGTGGTTCATTCTGTCCACCCGGGTCCGTTGTAAATCGTCGGCTATACCAGAAATAAACGCATGCATATTTGATAAAGATTGTTCTACGCGTGGAAGCAGCTCCTGCCGCTGTTCTGCAGTTAAAGATTCATACGTATGCACGAGATTAGGCATATCGTGATGAATCATCCGTTTTATTTGATGCTTTTCTTCAATATTTAGAAGCTGATATTCTTCTTCTGCACGTGACATGGCTTCATAAACAGCCGTCACTTGTCCAGCGAACGGCATGGATTTGGACAAATTATGAAGATCATTCAGCGCTGCAGTAAGCAGCTTTGCTTCCTGATCTGGAGCTGGAACAGGCGAAGACGCCTCCAGTGATGCGCTGGCTGAAGCAGGCAGTGCATCCAGCTGATGCCCGCTTACCGAGGTGTCCAGACGATGCAGGTGATAAAAAACAGATTGAAACGTCGAATGCCGTCTGACGCTTCTCACTATGGTACGTCCGTTTTTTTGATAGTAGATGGTGGAGTCCAGCACTTTTCCCATACCATGCTCTTGACGAACATGAGCACGATGAATAGTAATAAATACTCGTTTTTTGATCGTGGACGCAGACTTATGCGTATCCAGCATCTCTACATGTATCTTTTTAGGCTTTATTTTTATCTTGTACGTAAAGCCCTGAATACTCCGCTTAAACGTTTTGTTCAGTCTCGGAAGCTCAGAAAGGGCAGCGAGATCTGAAATAAATTCTTCTGCTTCATAGACAAATTCCTTCGTCTGCACATTCTCCAGAGCAGGCTCCTGCAGCGGCTTCATATAGTTAGGCAGAAACGGAAGAAGCCAGTTCTGCTCGAGCAGTTTGTCTTTCCAGTTCAGCGCTGCCAATTGAGATCCCTCCTATTCGAGCAGTTTACGTTCCATCTGCTGATTTAAATCATCCATTTCAGAGATGAACTTTCTGCTGGATTCAATGATTCTTGTGTTGGACTGTTCAGTCATTTCGATGGCGGCATATACGTCTTCATATGCTTTCTTGAACGTCTCCAAAGCGATCGCCGGCTCTTCCAGCGTCTTGAGCGTCTGCTCTGTATTGGATTTTAGAAGCTCAGCATTTGATAGCAGCATTTGTTCTGTTGACCGGTTCACATTCTGTACAGCATCGATCACCTGACGCTGATTGCTTAGTGCGAGCTGAATTGATGCGGTAACCGTAATGATGTTTTTCGTCATTGTAATGGAATTAAAAATCGCTTCTTCCAGCTTGTCGTTGTTTTCGACTATAATATCGACAGAAGCAAGTGACTGCTGTAGAACGAGTACGGCTTGCTGCATGTTTTTAACACGTGACAGCACTTTCTGCTGTCCTTTTTGCACCGGGGTCGGGTCGTCCTGCCATTCCGGTTTCTGCAGTTCTTCATCGAGCATTCCATTTAACTGCTTACCAACCTCAATTTGCTCATTCAGCCCTATAATCCGTTCCCTGGCAACATCCTTTAACTGGTGAAGCATAACGGTATCTTCCTGAAGCTTGTCTTTACCGTGCAGCAGCGCTTCGATAATGGTATTAACCTCTGACTCAATCGACTGATATTTTTGAGCATAGCGCTCCAGGGGACTTCGCCGTACCATTTTTGCTAGAAACTGCTTCAGCTTTCCCTGCTGCAAATAATCAGGCTCTAATTCCGCAACGACTTCTTTCAGCTTTGAAAGTTGCCCTGGAAGATTATGGTTTGGATCGTTCATCATATCGCTTACGGGACGCTTTAAAGCCTCCAGAGATTCCCCTGCTTTTTCCTGCTCCTTCACACCAAGTGATCCAATAGAATTCAAAATTTCATCAATGTCTTTCTTATTACGCAGTTTATCTGCATAGCCCTCTGTCTCCGGCTGAAGGCTGTCATTCCCGTTCGTTTGGTTCTGCTCTTGTTCTGCCATGCGATCCCTCCGCTCATAAAGTGGGTATTCTTGCTATTTCATACGGATAAGCTGATAATTGGTTTCAGTTACTATTATACTCTTCCCATTATACAGAGACAATGAAACAGCGGCACTGGTCTGCAGTCTTAGTATGTCTCAGCCTCTGGCAGGGGAGTATAATGTATGAACGGAGGGTGAGAGCATTGTGTATCATCGGAGTTATGTATGAAGCGCACCCGGATTACCGGCTGGTGCTAGCTGCAAACCGGGATGAATTCAAGAGCAGGCCAACTGCGAGACCATTCTTTCGTGAAAGCGGCATGCTTGCCGGTAAAGATAAACTGCAAGGTGGAACGTGGCTCGGTATTAATCGGGAGGGACGTTTTGCGGCGGTGACAAATATAAGGCGAGGCGACCCCGTCCCGAAGCCTGCATTTTCCAGAGGAAAACTGGTTCCGGCCTGGGTAAATAACGAGAATTTTAATGACTACCTGGCCAAACGATATGAGGCGGATGGATTTAATCTTCTTTACGGTACAACCGACACACTCCATTATGTTAACAATAAAGAGCATTTCCCGCGTCTGCTTGAGCCGGGGATATACAGTCTTTCAAATGCAGATTTATATACAAGCTGGCCGAAAACGGAGCAGCTTCGGCATGATCTTATCGAAGCGAAAACACAACGAGAAGAATCGCTAATCAACTATTTATTCAGCGTACTCGCGAGAAGGGACCCCTTTCCGGACGAGCTTCTGCCGGATACGGGCGTTGGAGTGGAACTGGAGCGTCAATTATCGTCTGCATTTATCGACATGCCGGAATACGGTACACGCTGTTCAACCGTCGTACTCATAGACCGTGAAGGCAGCTGCCAGTTTGTTGAGCGAAGCACTTCAGGAGAGCCGGAAATCCGCCACGAGTTTGTCATAAAACCATAGCTTCGGGAGCTGGCAGAACATACCGGGATGTGTTATGATATGCCCAGTTACATTTATGATGTCCTTCAGGATTGAGGAGGGGTAATAATGCTGAGCGGTATTGGAATTCCAGGCTTGATTTTGATTTTAGTGATAGCCTTGGTTATTTTTGGACCAAAGAAACTGCCTGAGATCGGCAAAGCGATGGGGCAAACGTTGAAAGAATTCCGCAATTCCACAAAAGATCTGACGCAGGATGATGATGAGGCAGAGCGGAAGAAGCAGTAAGGATTATAAAATGGATGCCTGCTTGAGTCCAGTGCTCGAGCAGGCTTTCTTTTGCAACGGCATTTACGCTGAACCTAATTTTTAAAGCGACCGGAAGGAAAGATTGTCATGCCTCAACAAGAAATGGACATTGTCGGCCATCTGGATGAGCTGCGTAAACGGCTAATTATGATCATTGCCGTTTTTTTCATCAGCTTTGCGACCGCCTTTGTATTCGTACAGGATATTTACAATTGGCTCACGCAGGATTTGGATATGGCGCTTGCCGTACTCGGTCCACTTGACATTATTTTAATTTATTTCAGCATTGCTGCTGTTGCGGCATTAACGGTTACCGTACCATTTATTATTTTTCAAATTTGGCTTTTTGTAAAGCCGGGATTGACGCCGGAAGAGCAAAAGGCTTCCATCACATATATTCCAGCCTCTCTTTTCCTGTTTGCAGGAGGATTAGCGTTTGGCTATTTTGCTGTCCTGCCGATTGTACTCAACTTCTTGTTGACGCTTGGAGCGGGTACGTTTGAAACAATGTTTACAGCAGACCGGTATTTCCAGTTTGTGCTGCGAATGACGGTGCCCTTTAGTGTCCTGTTTGAAATGCCTCTCGTTGTCATGTTTTTAACGTCGATAGGCGCAATAACGCCGGAGGGAATGCATCGCAATCGGAAGTACGCCTATTTTGTCATCGTGATTGTGAGCGTTCTTGTATCGCCGCCGGACTTCTTGTCTGATGTGCTTGTCATCATTCCGCTCATCTTTTTATATGAAGTAAGCATCAGTTTGTCAAAGTTTGTTTATAAGAAACGCCTCAAGCGGCTGAGCATGGAAGAGGAAGCTGGCTGACGAATGACATGCGTCCCCCTGCTGGGCTTCGCTTGCCTTCAGCTGATTCTCAGGGTGACTCCTGTATGAATAAAAAAAGGCACGTTAGAATGGCGCGGCTTTACTTGGACACAGGCTTCTCAAAAGAAGCCTTCAAGCGCCGGTCCGGCTCCGCACTTTGGAGTAAAACGTCACGACAAGCAGAGAGGAGTGCGCTTCTGCTTGCAAGGGCAATGCATCGAAGTGGCATCCTTTTTTGTCATCGAAATGTCGGATAAGGCAGGTTTCATCCGTCTTGAACCAGATCTTGACTCGTATCATCAGGCACTTGAATCGCACTGTCAAGTTCCGAATTCGGAAGACCTCGTTTCAAAACGAAGCGAAGATCCGGCGGACAGCAGGAGGGAGACCTGTGCCCGGTTCTTCCGAAAAGCTAGTGTCGCAGATACAGGCAGATGCAAGGTTACCTATCTAATAATTATTTCATTAATACACTGAAAAGTACCGCTCGCAATTAAGCGATGCGGTACTTTCGTCTGTTAACGGATTTAGTATTCGAGTGAATCAATTGGGCATAAGTCTTTGGAATGATGGAAACTTGGTGTGATCCAGTGCCAGACCATTGATTTCACGTCAATGAACAAGGGGCGGTGAAGCACTAAAAAGAGATTAGGATCCTTTCAGCAGCAGGTGTTTTCCGGCTGGAGCAGATTGGAGCTCTTCAAGTGCCGTTATAATCTCTTTAACGGAGGCAGGATCGCTGCAGTCATAGGAATCAATGTCCAAATGAAGAACCGGGCATTCTGTAAAGGATTCGATCCACGTTTCATACCTTGTATAAAGATCCTCCCAAAAGGTTACCGGTGTATCAATTTCCATCTGCCGGCCTCTGCTTTCAATCCGGCGCATGATGCTTTCGAAAGAGCCGTTGATGTAGATGAGTACGTCCGGCTTGGGAAAATAAGGGTTCATCACCATTGCTTCAAAAAGTGACTGGTACGTATTAAAATCACGATCTGACATATTGCCTTGATCATATTGAAGCTTTGCGAAAATCCCAACGTCCTCATAAATGCTTCGATCTTGAACATACCCGAGACCTTCTTCATGCATCGCCTTTTGCTGCTTGAATCGTTCTGCAAGAAAATACATTTGCAGATGAAATGACCATTTCTTGAAGTCAGCATAGTAATCTTCCAAATACGGATTCCCGTCTACTTTTTCAAATGCAGGGGTAAACTGCAGCGCTTCAGCAAGCGTTCTGGTTAACGTGGATTTACCGGCACCGACTGTTCCGGCGAGCGTGATTAGGGAACGGCTGCTGAGCTGGTGAGGGATAGGGTTCATTATGTAACATCCTTTACATTCAGTATTTAAAATAATGCCTGCTTTTTTTGCACCGCTTCATCAACCAAGCCGAGAATTCGTTTAAAGTCATGAGGTCTTGAAACGAAATCAAGCGTGTCTCCTTCCAATGTGATCACTGGTATTTCCGGATAAACGCGCTGATGGTCGCGCATAAACTGATCATAATCTGCTGAAAGCTGTTCGAGGTAGGAAGGATCCATCGCCTGTTCCATTGCTCTGCCGCGTTTTTCGATGCGCGCAAGCAGCGTATCCAGACTGGCCCGAATATACACAATGACGTTAGGTCTCGGAAGGTCATCTGTTAAAATATGAAAGATACGTTCGTATTTTTCCAAGTGATCATTCCGAAGCGTCTGTCTGGCAAACAAGTGATTTTTGAAAATGTGATAGTCGCTGACAACGGGATAGCCTCGAACAAGCTTTTCTGAATACAGCTCTTCTAACTGCTTGAACCGGTTGCAAAGAAAAAACATTTCTGTCTGGAAGCTCCATTCTTCAATATCATCATAAAACTTCGACAGAAATGGATTTTCGTCTACAATCTCCTGAAGAAGATGATAGTCATAATGGCGGCTGAGCATCGTCGCGAGTGATGTTTTTCCGGCGCCGATAGGTCCCTCAACTGAAATGAAGGGAGCGTTGTATTGTTTGGTCATAACCATCCTCCTTTTACGGCAGATTTCATTTTATCATATCAGACGTCTGAGGCGTACATTCTATATGGAGTTTCTCTGTAAGCATATGAGATATGTCATTACTTAACAGCAACAAGAATATATAGTATCCTTTAACGAGACAGAGAAAGGGAGAAAGGGGAATAGATATGACTAAAGTAAAGATTGTGACAGACTCGACAGTTGATTTGCCTGCTGATGAAATGAAAACGCTCTCGGTGACAGTTGTCCCGCTTACAGTAACGATTGATGGTAAATCGTATCAGGACGGGGTTGATATCACGGCTAAAGAGTTTCTGCAAAAGCTGAAGCAGTCCGATGACATACCTAAAAGCTCTCAACCTGCAGCTGGAGAATTTAAGCGTATATATGATGAACTTGGGGCAGACGGCAGCGAAGTTATTTCAATACATATGTCCTCAGGTATGTCAGGTACTTATCAGAGCGCGGTTCAGGCAGCTGAAATGACAAATACAACCGTTCATACAGTTGACTCTGCATTTATTTCGATCGCCTTAAGCTTTCAGGTGAAAGAAGCGGCAGAACTGGCTGAAAAAGAGAATGGGGTAGAGGAAATTCTGGACCGGCTGGAACAGGTCCGCAAACGGACTTCCCTTTACATTATGGTAGATACACTTGAATATTTAGTTAAAGGCGGACGAATCGGCAGGGGAAGAGCGCTGGTAGGATCTCTTCTAAAAATTAAGCCGATTGCTTCCCTGCAGGACGGTGTTTACACGCCAGTATCAAAAGTGAGAACCTACAGTCAAATGATTAAACAGATGAAACAGCAGCTGGAACAAGACTGTCAACATGCGTCGATTAAAGGAATTGGCATTGCTCAGGCAGGAGCGGAGAAGCTTGCAGGGGACCTGAAGCAGTCGTTATCCGGGCTGGATGTGCCAAAGTCGTTTCCGATTGTCGATACGACACCGATCATCAGTACGCATACTGGACCTGGGGCGCTGGCGTTAATGTATTACACGGAAGAACGGTCTGGTCATGAAGAGGACAGCCGCTAGTTGCAGGCTTCCATGAACTTCGATACAATACTATAAAATGCCAGCAGAAGGGAGATGAAAACGTGAATCAGACGGGATTAGTGCTCGAAGGCGGCGGGATGCGAGGCGTCTTTACGAGCGGAGTACTTGAATACCTGCTTGAATCAAATATTCAGCTGCCTTTTATCGTAGGTGTTTCTGCTGGTGCTTGCAATGCGGCTTCTTACATATCGGGCCAGCCCGGCAGGAACAGAGAAGTCACGATTGGCTACGCGGACCATCCGGAATACATTTCCTTTAAGCGGCTTCTGCGCCAGGGCGAATTGTTCAATATGGATTTAATCTTCGATACGATTCCAAATATCGAACAACCGTTTCACTATCAGCAGTTTTTTTCATCGCCCCAGAGGTTTTATGTTGGCGTCACGGACTGTATAACTGGTGAAACCATTTACTATGAGAAGTCGGAGGCAGGGCGTAATTTTAATTTGCTGCTGCGTGCTTCCTCATCCCTGCCGCTCGTGGCAAAACCGGTGCCGTTTGAAGGGCGCATGCTGATGGACGGCGGAATCAGTGATCCAATTCCGCTGCAAAAATCGCTTGAGGCAGGAAACAAAAAGCATATTGTTGTGCTGACGCAGTCAGCAGGCTATCGCAAACAGCCTGCTAAGCGGGGAATGTGGTACTTCAGACGAAAATACAGAGAGTTTCCCGGACTGATCCAAATTGTCGAAAACAGGTATCGCTGCTATAATGATCAGCTTGACCAAGTGCAGCAAATGGAGCAGGACGGTACAGCCTTTGTTATAAGACCGGAAAATCTCAGCAGCGTGACGAGAACGGACCGAAATAAAAAGCGGCTGGAAAAGCTGTATCGCCATGGATATGACTTAATGCACCAACGGGAGACGGAACTGAAGCAGTTCTTGGAAAATTAACGGCGGAGGCCGTTTTTTTTCGTTATATATTACGTGACACGAAATAATGTGTATACTAGCGTTACGGGCTTCTGTTTACAGGCGTCCTACTATTCGTATTGCTTCATGAAGGAAGGTTCCAAATGAACCAGTTGAATAAAAATCTAGTAGTTATGTGGACAGCTAACTTTTTCATTGCTGCCAGTGCAACGATGGTTCTTCCGTTTCTGGCACTCTATTTAGAGACATTCGGAACCTATTCCGATGCATTTGTTCAGCGCTGGGCCGGATTTATCTTCGGCATTACATTTCTCATTGCATTTTTTGTTTCTCCTCTATGGGGACGCTTTGGTGATCGATTTGGCAGGAAGCCAATTCTGGTCATGACCGGCTTAGGAGTCGCCGGATCGCTGTTTTTAATGGGCTATGTTTCCAGTGTTTGGGAACTATTTTTGCTGAGGGCGTTTATGGGATTGGTGACCGGCTTTATCCCTACTTCGATGGCGCTGATTTCAGCTCAGACAAATCGCGAGGAAGCCGGAAAGGTGCTGGGGACGCTTCAGATGGGAACAGTATCAGGCAGTCTATTTGGGCCTGTAATAGGGGGACTGCTTGCGGACTCGGTCGGTTTTTCGTATACATTCATCATTACCTCCATCGTCATTGCCTGTGCGACGCTGCTCGTATTGGGCGGTGTACACGAACAAAAAGCACCCGAAAAAAGTGCGAAATACCAGTCCATGAGTATGCTTGATGTGATCAAAATGATCCTAAGAAGCCGAATGCTCGTTATGGTCATGGTGCTCTCGTTCGCGGTGCAAACGGCTAATTTCAGCATTCAGCCTCAGCTTGCACTTTATGTAAGCATGTTTACCGAACCTGAAAACGCCGCTCTTCTCGGTGGGCTTGCTTTCTCTGTAACAGGCCTTGGGAACCTGATCGCTTCACGAGTATGGGGTATACAAGGGGATCGGTTTGGTCACGATAAAATTCTGCTGATTTGTCTCATCGCGGCCGCCGTAACGTTTCTCCCTCAGGCATTTATCACGGACCTGTGGCAGCTGATTGTCTTAAGGTTTTTATTTGGAATTGCAATAGGTGGCATTATCCCATGTGTGACTGCTTACATTCGGCAGGCAGCGCCGCTTGAGCTGCAGGGAGAAGTGCTTGGATACAATCAAAGTTTTCGTTTTCTCGGAAATGTAGCTGGACCTGTTATCGGCGGCTTGGCAGCGGGTACATTTGGTATTACATCTGTTTTTTATCTTTCCTCAGGGCTTATGGGGGGCATGGCCGTTTTATTCTATGTTATGTATATAGTGGATCAATCAAAAAGGAGGCGTCGTCGTGCTTCTTAGCTTAAAAGAAAAAAAGCTTCTGCTTAAACTGATCGCAAAAGAGCAGCGAAAAGTGTTTGGTAAGGAAGCGAATAAAGAAGAGTTAAAATCGCTGGAAGAAAAAATCCGGCAAAGTATGCGAAATGAGAAAATGAACGAAACAAAACCTGAAAAACTTTAATTGTTCCAACGGCTGGGCCTGCGGTATACTGATGAAGGAGTATGCCGCAGGCCCAGCGGCGAGTACAATGGAGGACACATACAGTGAAAAAGCTATGGGAAATAGTAAAAAAACATCATATCCGCACCGTGATCATTATTACGATCATTGTCAACGTACTGATTGTTGCACTATCCGCCATGCCTGGCTATGCAGGAACTCTGCCGGTATGGGTCCAAGGGCTTCCGCTTCTGAATGCTGTGTTAAATTCGTTTACATTTGTATTTTTACTTAGTGCCTTGCTCGCCATACTTAAACGGAAAATAACGCTTCATCAGCGATTTATTTACGCTGCATTTTCTACAACATCCGTCTTTCTCGTTTCCTACGTTATTTTCCATTTTATGGCGGAGTCCACGCCTTATGGAGGCGATGGACTGCTTGCAGGAATTTATTATTTTATTTTAATTACACACATTATTTTGGCAGCCGTTATTGTACCTCTTGCTTTAATGAGCTTTTTTACGGGTATAAAGGACATGAGGGCGGTCCATCGCAAATGGGTCCGCTGGACAATGCCGCTCTGGCTTTACGTAAGCTTCACGGGAGTCGTTGTCTACGTCATGATTTCCCCATACTACTCATTCTAGGAGGCTATTTATGAAGCAGATTGAAGCAGTTATTTTTGATCTTGATGGTGTACTGATTGACACTGCCGAGCATCATTACGAAGCTTGGAGAAACCTTGCAACGGACATGGGGTTCGAGTTTAAACGCGAAGATAATGAACGGTTGAAAGGGGTCAGCCGGGAGGAATCTCTGCGAATTCTATTGGAAACCGGTGGAGTAGAGAAGTCTGAGGCAGAAAAGCAGGAACTTGCTGCGAAAAAGAACGAAGCCTATTTAAAGTCGATTCAAGGATTGACGGAAGAAGATTTGCTTCCCGGCGTCCGCGGGTTTTTGAGAGAGCTGCAAACCTTTAAGGTCCCTTTTGCTTTAGGTTCCGCTAGCCGGAACGCATCTGTTATTCTTGACGGAACCGGAATTGGTTCTATGTTTACAGCAGTTGTCGACGGGAATGATCTGCAAAAAGCGAAGCCGGACCCGGAAGTGTTTTTAAAGGGTGCTGAAAAAATGGGCGTTGCACCAGAATCGTGTGTCGTATTTGAGGATGCACAAGCTGGAATTGATGCCGCCCGTGCAGCTGGCATGAGAGTGGTGGCAGTAGGATCACCCGAATTGCTGTCAGGAGCGGATTTTTACACATCTAATCTGAAAGACATCACGTTTGCAGGACTAAAACGGGAGCTGGGAGTTCCCTCTAAGTGATGCTAGTTACGTACGCAAAGGGGCTGTCCCATAAGTCGATATTATCGACGGGACAGCCCCTTTTTATGTATAGAAGTAATTTTATAGAAGGAAACAGAAAAAAATCGCCGAACCTGTGTGTGTAAGCGACAAAAC
>NZ_JBPZEY010000021.1:0-18014 GCF_052061695.1 Alkalicoccus luteus | reverse complement strand
AGCGCCGATGATAGTTGGGGGCTCTCCCCCTGCGAAAGTAGGACGTTGCTGGGTCACCGGAGGGTGTCTCCCGGAACCAGACCCTGGTTCCCGGGCGGCACCCTCTTTTTTTGCGTTGGCCCGGTTTTTTTCCAAAGCAGGAAAACTCTGTTTGGAGCGGTTTGAGCCGTTTTTCAGACTGAATAGTGTGAATAGTAGAACTATCCTCGTTTTCTTGACACTCGTTCATGGTATTGTTAATCTACTGATAATATTTTCAGGAGACCGAAAGGGGAATGAACATCTATGTGGGAAGATAAGTTTGCTAAAGAGGGCTTGACGTTTGATGATGTATTGCTGCTGCCGGATGAGTCAAATGTCCTGCCAAACCAGGTGAACGTGGAGACGGTGCTTTCGGATAACCTGAAATTGAACGTTCCGGTCATCAGTGCAGGGATGGACACTGTAACAGAGGCGTCTATGGCAATCGCTATGGCACGTGCAGGCGGTCTTGGTATCATTCACAAGAATATGTCCATTGAAGAACAGGCGGAGCAGGTGGACCGCGTGAAGCGTTCGGAGAGCGGTGTTATTACAAACCCGTTTCATCTGTCTGAGGATCACCAGGTGTTTGATGCGGAGCACCTGATGGGCAAATACCGGATTTCCGGTGTGCCGATTGCTGACGAGAATGAAAAGCTTGTCGGCATTATCACGAACCGGGATCTCCGCTTTATTGAAGATTACTCGATTCCGATTAAAGATGTGATGACGAGCGAAAATCTCGTTACAGCTCCTGTCGGTACAACGCTCAAAGAGGCACAGCAGATTCTCCAGAAGCACCGCATTGAAAAGCTTCCTCTCGTTGATGACGATAAGAAGCTGAAAGGGCTTATTACAATCAAGGACATTGAGAAAGCCATTGAATTCCCTCACTCCGCTAAAGACAGCTCGGGCCGTCTGGTTGTCGGGGCAGCGGTCGGCGTCGGCGGTGATGCAGACTCCCGCATTAAGGCTCTGGTGGCATCTGAAGTAGATGTGCTGGTCATTGATACAGCACACGGGCACTCTGCAGGCGTCATCAATAAAGTAAGGGAGATCCGCAGCCAGTATCCGGATCTGAACATTGTAGCCGGAAACGTGGCAACTGCGGAAGCTACAAAAGCACTCATCGAAGCAGGGGCTAACATTATTAAAGTCGGCATTGGACCAGGGTCTATTTGTACAACACGTATCGTTGCCGGTATCGGTGTTCCGCAGATTACAGCCATTTATGACTGTGCGACAGAAGCACGAAAGCACGGTGTGGCGATCATTGCAGACGGCGGGATCAAGCACTCCGGAGAAATTACAAAAGCACTTGCAGCCGGCGGACACGCCGTGATGCTCGGCAGTATTCTTGCCGGTGTTACAGAAAGCCCGGGCGAGCGTGAAATTTATCAAGGACGACAGTTCAAAGTCTATCGCGGCATGGGTTCCATTGCTGCAATGGAAAAAGGAAGCAAGGACCGCTACTTCCAGGAAGAAGAGAAAAAGCTTGTTCCGGAAGGGATCGAAGGACGTATCCCTTACAAGGGACCGCTGGCTGATACGCTGCATCAGCTCGTCGGCGGACTTCGTGCCGGCATGGGCTACTGCGGAACAGGCACGGTGCCGGATCTGCAGGAGAGAGGACGCTTTATCCGCATCACGAATGCCGGATTAAAGGAAAGCCACGCTCATGATGTACAAATTACCAAAGAAGCACCAAACTATACGAACTGAGTCAATAGATAGGGGCCTCCCCTATCTATTTTTCTTAGCTGTGATGTGGTAAAATACCGCTTGTATGTCAATTGAGCAGAAGCGCGTCATTTACATATAGATTATACCGATATTTAGGAGAGATGATGAATGGTACGTAAGCTACAGGCAGCGGCAGCAGGGACACTTTTGACAGCAGGCATATTTGCAGGAGCCGTTCCCGCAATGGCCTCTTATGAGCCGTCTGTTGATACAGTTATTCTCGTGGATGGAGAAACCGGACAAATTCTGTTTGAACAAAACGCAGATAATCCGCTCCCGCCGGCAAGCATGACGAAAATGATGAGTGAATATTTGATTTTGGAAGCAGTCAACAACGGCGATATTGCTTGGGATGATGAAGTCGAGGTCAGTGAATTTTTAAATCAGCTTTCTCATAACCGCGGTTTGTCTAACGTGCCAATGCGGGTGGATGAAACGTATACGGTCCAGGAGCTGTATGAATCGGTCGCAATTTATTCAGCGAATGCTGCTACGATGGCACTGACCGAGCACATTTCCGGCTCAGAAGGAAATTTCGTCGAGCTGATGAATGAGCGCGGCGCCGACCTCGGCATGGGAGAAACGCTTCGGGAAGCAGGCTCCGAGTACGGGATGGACAACCTGGAAGAGATTGCTGCTGAAGAAGTCGGTGATTTCCAATTCGTCAACTCCACTGGCCTTCCGAACACCCTCTTGGAAGGAAACCATCCGGAAGGGACCGGCTCGGAAGAAGATAACTTCATGTCTGCCCAGGCAACCGCAACCCTTGCCTATCACCTAGTCAATGACTATCCGGAAGTGTTGGATACCGCGAGCATTCCGACGATGACGTTCCGTGAAGGAACAGAAGATGAAGTATTTATGGAAAACTGGAACTGGATGCTGGATGGCACGCGGAATCCGGATACCGGTGAAGATGTGAAGTACGACCCGATCGACGGACTGAAAACCGGGCATACGAACGCAGCGGGCTTTACGTTCACCGGAACGGCAGAACAGGACGGCCAGCGCTTTATCAGCGTTGTCATGGGTGCTGGTTCTGAAGCAGAGCGGTTTACAGAAACAAAAGCGGTGATGGAATGGGCGTTTGACGCCTTTTCCGAAGAAGAGATTTACCCGGAGAACATGACAATGGACGGCTATGAAACCCTGCCGGTTGTAAAAGGCGAAGAAGAAAGCGTCGCGCTTGCGACAAACGCTGCCTTCTCTGAAATGGTAGAAGAGGGCGATGAGGAGAACTACAGCTACACGGTGGAACTGGATGAGTCGCTTCTAAACGAAGACGGCGAAATGGAAGCTCCGGTAGAAGCAGGCACAACGGTCGGACGCATGGTCGTTGAGTACGAAGGAGACCGTGAAATCGCGTACCTGCCGGGTGAAGGCGAAAACGGCGGCGAAATTGAAATCGTGACGACCGATTCCGTTGAACGCGCAGGCTGGATGGCGCTGACGATGCACAATGTCGGTTCGTTCTTTTCCGGCGTCTGGTCAAATGTTTCCAACAGCGTACGCGGCTGGTTCTAATAAGCAGGGAAGTTGCCCGGTGCGACGGGATATGTTAGCATATACAGCTAAGGTCGACGAATAAATTTTTGTACTTTTTCGTGCCAATTCAGTTACGGATGGGTGCAGATTCGCTATAATATAAGACGGACACGATGTTTACTACTAGCAAGGTGCTGAAAGGGGATCATCATGGAAAAACGTACAGGTACGGACCGCGTCAAGCGCGGTATGGCAGAAATGCAAAAAGGCGGCGTCATTATGGACGTCATCAACGCAGAACAAGCAAAGATTGCAGAGGAGGCCGGAGCTGTAGCAGTTATGGCTCTTGAGCGTGTTCCTTCTGATATCCGCGCTGCAGGCGGAGTAGCACGAATGGCAGACCCAACGATTGTAGAAGAAGTACGTGATGCCGTCTCCATTCCGGTTATGGCAAAAGCGCGTATCGGCCACATCGTGGAAGCGCGTCTTCTCGAAGCACTCGGCGTCGACTATATCGATGAGAGTGAAGTGCTGACTCCGGCAGACGAAGTGTTCCACCTGAATAAGAGCGAGTACACGGTGCCGTTCGTATGCGGTGCAAAGGATCTCGGTGAAGCAACGCGCCGAATCGGCGAAGGTGCTTCCATGCTCCGTACGAAGGGTGAACCAGGTACAGGCAACATCGTAGAAGCAGTTCGCCACCAGCGCTTGATTCAGGCACAGGTACGCAAAGTGCTGAGCATGTCGGATGATGAACTGATGACAGAAGCGAAAAACCTCGGTGCGCCGTTCCACGTGCTCCAGGACATTCGTGAAACAGGCCGTCTTCCAGTCGTGAACTTCGCGGCAGGCGGAATCGCAACACCAGCAGATGCTGCACTGATGATGCACCTCGGTTCTGACGGCGTGTTTGTCGGATCCGGTATTTTCAAGTCTGACAACCCGGCTAAATTTGGCCGTGCGATTGTGGAAGCAACGACTCACTATGATGACTTCAAGCTCATCGCAGAGCTTTCGAAAGATCTTGGGACAGCGATGAAGGGAATTGAAATTTCCACGCTTGAACCAAAAGACCGCATGCAGGACCGCGGCTGGTAAACAAGCTACGTTTATAGGGGATAAGAAAGAGGTGGTTGTATCATGATGAACATCGGAGTATTGGCACTGCAGGGTGCTGTCCGAGAGCATGTGCGTGCCCTGGAGGCACCGGACGTACAGGTAACGGTCGTGAAGAAGGTAGAGCAGCTGCATGAACTGGACGGTCTTGTTTTTCCCGGTGGAGAAAGCACCACGATGCGCCGCCTCATCAACCTTTACGGATTTTATGAGCCGCTGAAGCAGTTTGCGGCAGAGGGCAAGCCCGTTTTCGGCACATGCGCCGGAGCGATTTTAATGGCAAAAGAAATTGCCGGTCAAGCGGAGCCGCATTTGTCTGTGATGGACATGACGGTCGAGCGGAACGCCTTCGGCCGCCAGCGTGAAAGCTTCGAAGCATTTCTGCCGATGAAAAACGTCGGCGAGGATATCGAAGCAGTATTCATCCGCGCACCGATCATCCGCTCGGTCGGCGAGAACGTTACCGTTCTTGCCGAATATGACGGCAGCATCGTTGCTGCTCAGCAGGGTCCGTTCGTTGCCTGCTCGTTTCATCCGGAGCTGACAGATGACGATCGTTTCCATCAATATTTCGTAGAGGTCGTCCGACAGTCTCTGAAGGAGCCTGTCGCCCAGTAAAATAAAAACCGCTGAGACGGGAACTAGTAACAGCCTTTCTTTCTTCAGAGAGCCGGTGGCCGCTGTGAACCGGTGAAAGAAGCTGTGAATCCATCCTTGAGCTTGAAGTGAACCTTCACGGCGCCTGCCGTTATCAGGTCGAGCAGGGAGGCGTTAAAGCCTCCAAGCAGGGTGGTATCGCGGTTACAGCCGTCCCTGGGTGCACATGCACCCGGGGACGGCTTTTTTTAATAGACAATTCACATAGAGGAGAGATGAACATGCTGGATATGAAGCTGCTCCGCAGCGATTTTGAAGGAGTAAAAGAGAAGCTGGCTAAACGAAATGAGGACATCAGCGCGCTGGATAAATTCGTCGATATGGATGAGAAACGCCGCGGACTCATTAAAGAAACAGAAGAGCTGAAAAGCCGGCGCAATACGGTGTCTCAGGAAATTTCCCAAATGAAGAAGGAAAAGCAAGATGCTACAGACGTGATCGCGGAGATGAAAAACGTTTCTGCCACGATCAAAAAGCTGGATGAAGAACTTCGGGAAGTCGAGGCGGAGCTTGACTATCTGATGCTGACGATACCAAATGTGCCGCATGAAGACGTACCGGTCGGTGAGGATGAAGCAGATAACGTGGAGCTGCGCGTCTGGGGTGAAAAGCGTGCATTTGATTTTGAGGAGAAAGCACACTGGGATCTCGTCCGGGATCTGGATATCGCAGACTTTGACCGAGCAGCAAAAGTGACCGGCAGCCGTTTTGTGTTTTACAAAGGACTTGGTGCCAGACTCGAGCGTGCCCTTATTAACTATATGATGGACCTTCATGAAGACGAACACGGCTATGAAGAGGTTCTGCCGCCGTATATGGTCAACCGCGACAGCATGACAGGAACAGGACAGCTTCCGAAATTTGAAGAAGATGCATTTAAGATCCGCGAGGAAGATTACTTTTTAATTCCGACTGCCGAGGTGCCGGTGACGAACATGCACCGGGATGAGATTATGAACGTGGAGGATCTTCCGAAAACCTATGCCGCTTACAGTGCCTGCTTCCGCTCTGAAGCGGGATCTGCCGGGCGCGATACACGCGGGCTGATCCGCCAGCACCAGTTTAACAAGGTCGAGCTCGTGCGGTTTGTAAAGCCGGAGGATTCCTATGAGGAGCTGGAAAAGTTGACAGGTCATGCAGAGAAAATTCTGCAAAACCTGAAGCTGCCGTACCGCGTGCTGCACATGTGCACCGGTGATCTCGGCTTTACAGCAGCGAAGAAGTACGACCTCGAAGTGTGGCTCCCAAGCTACAGCGACTACAAGGAGATCTCTTCCTGCAGCAACTTCGAAGCATTTCAGGCACGACGCGCTAATATTCGCTTTAAGCGTGATACCAAGGCGAAAACAGAGTTTGTCCACACGTTGAACGGCTCCGGCCTCGCCGTTGGCCGTACCGTGGCTGCTATTGTAGAAAACTACCAGCAGCAGGATGGCAGCATTGAAATTCCGGAGGTGCTGCGGCCTTACATGGGCGGACGCACCCACATTACCGCAAAATAAGAAAGCAGACGGTTCGCACAGCGGACCGTCTTTTCCTA
The DNA here is from genome assembly GCF_052061695.1 of Alkalicoccus luteus. NCBI lineage: Bacteria > Bacillati > Bacillota > Bacilli > Caryophanales > Bacillaceae > Alkalicoccus > Alkalicoccus luteus. The sequence continues at coordinate 11,452 of NZ_JBPZEY010000021.1, read as the reverse complement.
TGTTTCAAAAATAATTTGCGAAAACAAGCACAAAGGCAAAGCAAGTAATTATGCAAGTTAGGGCTGGTCTTAACAGCAAGAGTCTACCGTAGGTCGACAGTCGTTAACCCCTGCTGTGACAGGTTTGCACGAGGGAAAGAATGACGGGAAGGGAAAATAAACTGAATAATATATTAACTAATATGTATAAATATTCTTTAGGGTGCACGAGTAATGTCTACACTGGAGCTACTGTCCACGTGAATTAAGCAGGATCTGAAAGGAAGATAAAACGTTAAAACGCCTGTCAGTCAGTACTTTACGACGTTTATACATAACTGTGATAAAGTAAAAGAAAGTTACGAAACTTTGTAAGAAAATCTCTTAATACGGTATACATTTATACATTAGTTTGTTTATAATACAAGTTAAGCGGAAAAGTCGGATAATTTCGTGTTATTCCCTGGTTCTGCTACTTTTAAACTAAGTGAGTGCTCATTCATATTGTTTGGAGACTCGAAATTCAGTACGAACGTCGGTGTTTAACCGCGATCGGCTGTGGTAGACTGAACAGGACTTTTATATTGGAATAATGAAAATTTTCCTAATACTCAGCGTTTTGTGACGTTTTGCGCTATGCTCACAGCATAAGCAGTGGAAGCGTTTTCAAAAACAGGTTTACATTCTGAATTCAGACTATTAAAATAACGGTAGTCTTTCCCAAAAAAAAGAATTTTTAGTACTATCTTGCTTTCTACATATGTGAGACCGAATTCAGTAAAGAAGAATTGAGAAAACAGTGAAGGGTAGGATCGCCAATGAGCAGCCAGAAACCGCTTCTGGAAGTCCAGAATCTGCATACGGGCTTCAACATCGAGGGAGAAACGCATTACGCGGTGAAAGACGTTTCATTTACGGTAAATCCGAAAGAAGTTGTTTGTATTGTCGGAGAGTCCGGTTGTGGGAAGAGTGTCATGTCCCTGTCCATTATGGATCTTCTGCCGAAGCATAACGGGAAGATCGATAAGGGCCATATCCTGTTTAAGGGAAACGACCTCGTGCCTCTTTCCGAAGAGGAAATGAATCAAATCCGCGGTAAGGATATCAGCATGATCTTTCAGGAGCCGATGACGGCGTTAAACCCGGTTCTGACGATCGGATATCAAATGGACGAGGTGCTGTTTAACCATACGGACACGCGCAAAGAAGAGATCCGCAAAAAAAGCGTGCAGCTTTTGCAGCAGGTCGGCATTTCCCGCGCTGATCAAATTGTCAACGAGTACCCGCACCAGCTCTCAGGCGGCATGCGCCAGCGCGTGATGATCGCCATGGCCATCGCCTGTCAGCCGCAGCTGCTCATTGCCGATGAGCCGACGACGGCACTGGACGTTACCGTTCAGGCGCAGATTTTAGAGCTGATTACGAAAATTCAGGAAGAAGTCGGCATGGCCATGCTGCTTATCACACACGACCTCGGCGTCGTGGCGGAAATGGCCGACCGGGTTGTCGTCATGTATGCCGGCCAGGTGGTGGAAGATACGGATGTGGACCGGCTGTTCTACGAGCCGAAGCATCCGTATACGAAGGCGCTGCTCGATTCAATCCCGAGAATGGACGATCACCGGGAAGTGCTGAATACGATTAAAGGGATTGTTCCATCCCTGAAAAACATGCCGAAACAGGGCTGCCGGTTCGTAGACCGCTGTCCATCTGCAATGCCGGAGTGCAAAAAAATAGATCCGGCTCTCGGGGAAGTAGATAAAGGGCATTCCGTCCGCTGTATCCTCTATGATGCAAGCCACCCTGAAAAGAAAGCGGAGGTTTAGGCAATGGCGAATGAAACAGTTAAAACAGAAAAGTCAGAGCACTTGCTGCAAGTGCAGGAGCTGAAAAAATATTATCCGGTGCGCGGAGGTTTCCTTCGCCGGAAGGTCGGCGACGTCAAAGCCGTCGATAACATTTCGCTGGAGCTGAAGCGCGGTGAGACATTTGGACTTGTAGGAGAGTCCGGCTGCGGCAAATCCACAGCTGGCCGTACGATTACGCGGCTGTTTAAACCGACGTCCGGAAATATCCTGTTTGAAGGAAGGGATATCACGAACCTGCGCGGCTCGGAGCTCCGCAACCTGCGTCAGGATATTCAGATGGTGTTCCAGGATCCGTACGCCTCGCTCAATCCAAAGATGATGGTCGGGAGTATCGTATCTGAACCGCTCGTCAACTATGGACACGGCAGTGAAGGCAAGCTGAAGGACGAAGTCATGCAGCTGCTGGAGCGGGTAGGCCTTCCTGAAGACGCCTACTACAAGTATCCGCACGAATTTTCCGGCGGGCAGCGTCAGCGGATCGGCATTGCGCGAGCGCTTGCGCTGAAGCCGAAGCTGATCGTCGCCGATGAACCGGTTTCTGCACTCGACGTATCGGTTCAGTCCCAGGTGCTGAACCTGCTGAAAGAGCTCCAGGAAGAATTTAACCTGACGCTGCTCTTTATCGCGCACGACTTAAGCGTCGTCAAGCATATGAGCGACCGCATCGGCGTGATGTATCTCGGCAACCTTGTGGAAGTCGCAGACGCAGACGATATTTATCAGGATCCGAAGCATCCTTACACGCAGGCACTGATTTCCGCGATTCCACAGCCGGACCCTCGTAACAAGAGCGAGCGGGTGATTCTTTCAGGAGACGTTCCAAGTCCGCAGAATCCGCCGGTCGGCTGTCCGTTCCATCCGCGCTGTCCGAAGGCGATGCCGGAATGCAGCGAGAAAAAACCGCAGTTGAAGGAGGTGAACCGCGAGCACCGCGTATCGTGCCTGTTGTATGAATAGGCGTTCACTTTTTAACTGGTCTTATCTAATTTTTATTAACCTTAAGGGGGAAGAATGAATGAAACGTTCTCGTTATCTATTAGGTGCTTCACTCATGTCTGTTGCGATTCTGGCAGCGTGCGGCGGAGAAGGAAATGACGGCAATAACAATGCAGATCCTGCAGACAACAATGCAAATAACGCAGAAGTAAACGATACTGACAATGATGGAGCAGACGATGCAGACGCTGACAACGAAGGGAACAACGACGAAGAAGCGGCTGACGGAGATGCTCCGCAGGGTGGTACCGTTACATACGGCTACACAGCTCCGTTTGCGGGCGTTCTCGACTGGAACTTCTATGGTGGTGTCGATGACAGCCTCGCACTGAACATTTTCAACGGAGATGCACTTTACTCCATCTCTTCTTTCACAGACTTTGAGCCGGAGCCGAGCCTTGCGCACGACTGGGAATGGTCTGATGACAACCTGACAGTGACATTCCACCTTGAAGAAGGTGTTATGTGGCACAACGGAGAAGAGCTGACAGCAGAAGACTTTGAGTTCTCCTATGAGATTATCGCTCATCCGGATTATGACGGACCACGTCTATCCAACGTTGACCGGATCGAAGGTTTTGACGAGTACCGTGCAGGCGATGCTGATTCGCTTGAAGGGGTAAACGTCATTGATGACTACACGTTTGAAGTCACGTTCCAGGAAGCACTTGCAAACAATCTGGAAAACCTTTGGGCTTATCCGTCTCCAAAAGCACACTTGGAGCATTTAGAAGTCTCCGAAATTGAAGACTCTGAAGAAGTCCGGCAAAATCCGGTTGGCCTTGGGGCATTTGAGGTAGAGAACATCGTTCCTGGTGAGCAGATCGAGTACACAGCTTTTGAAGACTACTGGCAGGGTGCACCGAACCTGGACGGCGCTGTTTACCGAATCGTAGACGGCAACCAGGCTGGTGAGCTTGTTGCCCAGGGCGAAGTAGACATCATCGAACTGACACCGACACAGGCGCTTCCGCTGGAAGACAACGAAGATGTGACAGTTGAAGAGATCGAAGCACTTTCCTACAGCTACCTCGGCTTTAAGCTCGGTGAGTGGAACGCAGAAGAAGAAGTAGTGGAAATGAACAATCCGAAGTTTGAGTCGAAGGAACTCCGTCAGGCATTCGCTCATGCGATTGACCGTCAGGGTATCATCGATGAGTTCAACGAAGGCTACGGTACGGTTATCAACGCACCGGAATCCCATATTCGCTGGTCTTATCCGGATGAGTCCTCCCTGAACCAGTATGAGTATGATCCGGACCGCGCACGTGAGCTGCTTGAAGAAGCAGGCTATGAAGACGTAACTGGCGACGGATTTGTCGAAGATCCGGACGGCGAAGAGTTTACGGTAAACCTCGCTGCAATGGATACGCCTGCTGATATCGCAGAGCCTCGTGCTCAGTACATTCTGCAGACGCTTCAGGATGTCGGCATCAACGCTCAGCTGATGGACGGCCAGCTGCTCGACTTTAACCTGTTCTATGACCTTGTGGAAGAAGACGATGAAAACATCGACATCTTTATGGGTGCATGGGGACTGGCTACAGCGGATCCGGATCCATCCGGTCTGTGGAGATCCAATGACTTCTGGAACTTCCCTCGCTGGGACAACGAAGAGTCTGATGAGCTGATCGCAGAAGGCCTCAGTGAAGAAGCACTTGATATCGACTATCGTCAGGAAGTGTATCAGGAGTGGCACCAGCTCGTAAACGAAGAGCTTCCGCTTATCCCGCTTAACTCTCCGACGGACCTATACGGCATTAATGCCAACGTCGGCGGCGTAACAGTGGACGTGCGTGACGCTACAGCGAATCCGCACGAGTGGTACATCGACGAAGAGTAAAAAACGTTTGTTCATCGGAAAGATGAGCATCCCACTTTGACCTGACAAGGAGAAATCGATCATGCTACTTTATACGTTGAGGCGCATCCTCATCATGATTCCAATCCTGTTTCTGGTCTCCATTGTGGTATTCTCCCTGGCATTTGCGATGCCAGGGGATGCCCTTTCCGGTCAGATCGATCCGACGCAAAGCCCGGAATACATTGAAGAAATGAGAGAGGAACTTGGATTAAATGATCCGGTTCACATTCAGTACGGCCGCTGGGTTGCCGGCATTGTTCAATGGGATTTCGGTCGTTCTGTCGTACACAGAATGGACGTATCTGCCATCATAGGGGAGCGGCTGCCGAATACGATACTGCTATCGGCGATGTCGCTTATCATTACGTATATTCTTGCTTTCTTCATGGGCCGTTATGCCGGAAGAAACCCGTATACTAAAGGAGACTACACGATTCAGGGGATCAACTACTTAATGCTTGCGATCCCGAGTTTTGTTGCTGCACTGTTTGCTATTTTCATTTTCTCGTTCCAGTTCGGACTCTTCCCGTCGACAGGAAGCGTCGGCTCCGGTATGACACCGGGTACGTTCGAATTCTGGATGAGCAAGCTGTATCACACGTTCCTGCCGGCCCTCGTTCTCGGTGCGCTCGTGACAGCGAGCTACACACAGTTTCTGCGTAACGATATCATTGAGAGTGCGCAGAAGGACTATGTCCGGACGGCGCGGGCAAAAGGAACACCGGAATCTGAAATTTACAATAAGCACATCCTCCGCAACTCGATTATTCCGATCGTCACGCTCTTCGGCTTTGACATCGCGAGTATTATCGGCGGAGCGGTTATCATTGAAACTATCTTTTCCTACCGTGGAATTGGAGAGCTTCTCATCTCCTCCATTGAACGGCGCGACTCAGCTGTTGTGCTGTCCGTTACGCTGATGCTTTCTGTAGCAACGCTTGTCGGCAACCTGCTTGCTGACTTGCTGTACGGCATCATCGATCCGCGGATCAGGGTGGAATAAGGGGGGAACTGTCATGGAAGCAGCAGAAGAAATACAGCTGGAGAAAAAAGCAAAAAAGCAGTCCCCCTGGTCGATAGCACGGCGCAAGCTTGTCCGCAATAAGCTCGCTATGCTGAGCCTCGGATTTCTCGTGCTCGTTATTACGATGGCCTACATGGCACCGCTGCTCACCGGTTACGATCCGCAGCGGGTGGATATCATCAACCGGAACCAGCCGCCGGGTGAGGGCTTCCTGCTTGGAACCGACGCTTCCGGCCGGGACATTTGGACACTGCTCCTCTACGGGGCACGCACCTCGCTTACGATCGGACTTGTCTGTACGGCAGCTGTGATCATGATTGCCACGGTGATCGGCTCGATTGCCGGCTACTACGGCGGCCTGGTGGATGCGATTCTTATGCGCTTTACAGATTTTATGATGAACTTTCCGTTCCTCGTTTTTGTTATCGTACTCGCCTCTATTTTCCGTGAGGCAGGTATCTGGGCGCTGATTATCGTGTTGAGCGTCCTTTCCTGGACCGGGGCAGCCCGGGTTGTGCGAAGCAAGGTAATGGCGGAAAAGGAAAATGAGTACGTCATGGCAGCGATTTCGATCGGCAGTACACCGTTTAAAGTTATTCGCAAACACCTGCTGCCAAACGTGATGACGACGATCATTGTACAGGCAACGCTCCTTCTTGCCGTCATGATTGTAGCGGAAACCGCACTGAGCTTTCTTGGGTTCGGGGTTCCAACCGGAACACCGAGCTGGGGGAATATGATGACGGAAGCACGTGATCCAAACGTCATTCGTTCGTACTGGTGGATCTGGATTCCGCCGGGTCTTGCGATTACCTTTACGATTCTTTCCATTAACTTCATCGGGGAAGGCATCAAGGATGCGTTCAACCCGCGATCTGCTCGATAAGATGAAAGCCGTCCCGCTTGCCGGGGCGGTTTTTATCGTTCTGCGGCTGACGGAACAGTCCGGTTCTTTACCGCCGGCTTCAGGAGCGGTAAAATAGCGGCAGAGGAGGTCCGGCTCATGGAACAGGACGTTTTATTTATGAAAGAAGCGCTTGCAGAAGCAGAGAAAGCTGGGGCAATGGGGGAGGTGCCGATCGGGGCTGTCATTGTAAAAGACGGAAGCGTAATTGCGCGAGGGCATAACCTGCGGGAGACGACCCAGCAGTCGCTGACGCATGCTGAGCTGATTGCAATGGAAGAGGCGTGCCGCGTAACAGGCAGCTGGCGGCTGGAAGGCTGTACGCTGTACGTCACGCTCGAGCCGTGTCCGATGTGTGCCGGCGCTGTCGTACAGTCGCGCGTGGAGCGGGTCGTATTTGCCGCAGAGGATCCGAAGGCCGGGTGCTGCGGAACACTCATGAATCTTGTGCAGGATGCCCGTTTTAACCACCGTGCGGCGCTGACATCTGGTATAATGAAAGAAGAGGCAGCTGCGCTTTTGACGTCATTTTTCCAGCAGCTCCGGCTCGAAAAAAAGAAAAAGAAACAGGAGGCAAACACCGATGCGTCCGAATCAGATTTCACTTGAAACAGCGAAGATGATGGCGGAAAAGCTGAACATGCCGATTGAGCACGTCATGCATACGCCGCCGCATATTTTAATGGCGAAGCTGCAGCAGGCAGAAGCCGAAAAAGAGAACACAGACGAAACGTAGTTCTTCATTGATTTTCGTACTGGAAGAAGTTATACTGAGATTTGTGTCGCTGACTGACACAACTAAAAACGTTATCCACTTTGTCGTGCTAAGCGGGGAGCTAGCGGTTCCCTGTACCCGCAATCCGCTATAGCGGGGCTGAACTCCTCTTCTGAGGCCGTACGATTTCATGGCCTGCCCTGAGTAAGTGGTGTTGACATCCGGGTTCTGCGCAACGGAATCTTGTGAACCCTGTCAGGTCCGGAAGGAAGCAGCAGTAAGCAAGTCCTTCCGTGTGCCGCAGAGTTGCCTGGATCGAGCAAACTGCTCAGGTAACGCATGAGGTTTTACGGTCGAGGAAAGGTGCACGGCATCTACTATAAGAAGAAAACGGCGTTCCTGCTTTGTGCGGGCGTCGTTTTTTTCTGTCTGCATACATACTGGAATTTCCCTCGGCAGAAACCAGATAGATTTTGAATTCACCTCTCAAAGCCGGTATAATAGATAGAGGTGAAACACGACGAAGGAGCTGAACGGAGATATGAGCTATCAAGCGCTGTACCGCGTCTGGAGACCGCAGAAGCTTCAGGACGTCGTCGGGCAGGAGCACATCACGAAAACGCTGCAGAACGCCCTTGTCCAGCAGAAGCTGTCGCACGCTTATCTGTTTACAGGCCCCCGCGGTACCGGTAAAACGAGCGCTGCCAAGATCATCTCCAAGGCAGTGAACTGCCGGAATGCTCCGACGACAGAGCCGTGCAACGAATGTGAAGCCTGCCGGGGAATCTCGGATGGCAGCATTGTTGATGTCATGGAAATTGACGCAGCAAGCAACAACGGGGTAGATGAAATCCGCGATATCCGCGATAAAGTAAAGTTTGCACCAAGTGCCGTTTCCTACAAAGTGTACATTATTGATGAAGTGCACATGCTGACAACAGGAGCGTTTAATGCGCTCTTAAAAACGCTGGAGGAGCCGCCGCCGCACGTTATTTTTATTCTGGCTACAACCGAGCCGCATAAGATCCCGCTGACCATCATCTCCCGCTGCCAGCGGTTCGATTTTAAACGGATTACTTCTTCAGCCATGCTCGGCAGAATGGAAGAGATCGTGCAGGAGAGCGGGATCGCGATTGAGCAGCCGGCGCTTGCGCTGATTGCACGGGTCAGTGAAGGCGGTATGCGGGATGCACTGAGCCTGCTGGATCAGGCGGTCTCCTTTTCAGACGGTACGATCAGCCGAGACGACATTCACGCCGTTATCGGCTCCGTTTCCAATGACATGATGTATCAGATCGTGGAAGCAGTCCGATCCGGAAGCGTCGGCGACGGGCTTCAGGCAGTAGACACACTGATGCAGGAAGGGAAAGACGCAAACCGCTTCATGGAAGATTTAATTTTTTTCTTCCGCGATGCGCTGATGGTGAAAACAGCTCCGGAGCTGGAAGAGGCACAGGAGCTGATGGAAACGGATGAGGCGTTTCAGCAGGCCGTTGAACAGCTTGATACCGTCTGGATTTTTCATATGCTGGAAAAGCTTAATCACTTTCAGCAGCAAATGAAATGGGCCAATCATCCGCAGGTATTTTTGGAAATGTTCATCGTGCAGGCTTCCCAGCAGACAGCGTCACTTCCTGCACCTGCCGCGGATACCGGAGCTTCAAGCTCGGCTGTAGAAAAGCTGGAGCAGAAAATCGAACATTTGGAACGGACGCTGCAAAAGCTTCAGTCAGAAGGCGTCCCTGCTGCGAAAGAAAACGTTCAGGCTCCGCAGGCGAAGCCTAAGCCGAGGCAGGCAGCTTCTTCTAACAAGAGCCGTGCAGGTGTCCAGCGGGTGAAGGCGATGCTGGACAAAGCCTCCAAGCAGGAGCTACAGCAGGCTCAGTCCAAATGGGGCAACGTGATCGAGCAGGTGAAACGGGAAAGCGTACCGGCCTCCGCCTGGCTCAGTGACTGTCAGCCGGCTGCCGCATCAGATAATGAACTTGTGCTCAGCTTCCGTAACGAAATGCACCGGAATATGGTTGACGAAAAGTTCCGGGATCTCGTCGAAAATGCGGTCAGTCAGCAGCTCGGCCGGACATTTTCTCTGCACACGCTGTTAGAAGCCGACTGGGAGGACGTAAAGGCTGCCTACTCAAAGAGGCAGACCCAGCCGCCGTCAGAGGACGGAGAACTGGAAGAAAAAGACGAGGGAAATCCGCTGATCGATGAAGCCGTGAAGCTTGTCGGCCGAGATCTGCTGGAGATTAAGGAATAAACCGCGCGTGCGGAATCATAGAATCATAAAGGAGTAGATGGATATGAAAGGCATGGGCAACATGATGAAGCAAATGCAGAAAATGCAGAAGGATATGGCGAAAGCGCAGGAACAGCTGAAGGAAGAAACAGTTGAAGCATCAGCCGGCGGTGGAATGGTGAAGGTCATTGCCAGCGGAGAAAAGCGAATTCTCGATATTCAGATTAACGAAGAAGCCGTAGATCCGGATGACGTTGAAATGCTCGAGGACCTCGTGCTTGCAGCAACAAATGAAGCACTTGGTAAAGTAGATGAGCTCGTAGAAGAGCGCATGGGCAAGTTCACAAAAGGGATGAACATTCCAGGACTGATGTAATTCCGGCATGTGCCGTTATCATTCAGCCCGGTCTGCCGGGAAGAAGCTGTCTCCTGCCTGATGGAAGGGGACAGCTGTTTTCTTAGCTTACAACATTTCATCTGGATGGAGAAGCGGCTTCGCCCGCGGTGCGGGAAGGATAGATGTTTGATGCTCTCCCTGCGGACCTGCAGTAACACCTCGTGCCGTTTTGATTCAAAAGCGCATGACGCCAATGATCAGACATTGTTATCAGCCGGACTGCCAGAGGCAATCCGGTCTTATTAATCAGGAGGACGGAGGAACGTTTATGCAGTACCCACAGCCGATATCAAAACTGATGGACGGCTTTATGCGGCTTCCGGGGATCGGCCCGAAGACAGCTGCCAGACTCGCTTTCCACGTGCTTGATATGAAAGAAGACGACGTGCTGGATTTCGCAAGGGCTCTCGTAGCCGTTAAACGAGAGCTGACATACTGTTCGGTCTGCCACCACATTACCGATACGGACCCGTGCCGCATATGTGAGGATCATTCCCGCGACAGATCCATTATTTGCGTCGTGGAAGAATCCAGAGACGTTATTGCAATGGAAAAGATGCGTGAATACGGCGGAATGTACCACGTCCTGCACGGCGCTATCTCGCCTGTGGAGGGCATCGGTCCAGAAGATATTTATATCCCTGATCTGCTGAAGCGCCTGCAGAATGAAGAAGTGCAGGAGCTGATCGTGGCAACGAACCCGAATATTGAAGGGGAAGCAACCGCCATGTACATTTCCAGACTGGTGAAGCCGACGGGCATGCGTGTAACACGGATAGCTCATGGCCTGCCGGTTGGCGGCGACTTGGAGTACGCTGATGAAGTGACGCTTTCTAAAGCGATCGAAGGCAGACGCGAGCTGTAAAGGAGCGGATGAGGATGATGCGAAAGAAAAAGCGCAAGCTGCGCCAGTCAAAAGATGACGAACTGATCTATCACCTCGACAGAATTAAACAGCGGGTGAATCAGCACGAGACGTATCTGCAGTATTCCATGGATGCGCGGGACGAAATGTACGGCATGGCGAAGGCAGAGCAGGCGAAATACTGGTTTTTACTGCGCGAAGCCAGGGTCCGCCATACAACATTTTATTAGCATAACGTTTTGAACGAAGGGGCGGGAGATGTGCCTGCAGTATTCATAAACAGTGAAATGAACGTATATGCCTTGGTGTGACAGGCTTTTGCAAAAAGCTTGTCCACTTTTTTCATTTTCTTTTAAATAATCGTTGACCATTCAGCAGGGTTGATGATATATTATTACTTGTCGCTGAAACGCGAACGATCGCATCGCAGCCGATTGAACGAAAGTTGAAATCGGCGGTTGACGAACAGAACGCTTTCGTGATATATTAATAAAGTCGCCAAAACGAGCGACGCCGAGCAACACGGCCCTTTGAAAACTAAACAAAAGACAAGAAGAAGGAAAGAGAATGAATCATTCTCTGTCAATTTTTGAAATACAGG
>NZ_JBPZEY010000020.1:0-18807 GCF_052061695.1 Alkalicoccus luteus | reverse complement strand
AAGTAGTAAACTAAGTATAGACGATCATCTGGGAAAAAGGGAGCAAAAAAGATAAAGAAGACCAAAAACGTCCACAAGGACGTTTCTAGTCTTCATCAAGGACTTTTTCAGTGGCCCCGCATTGCCGGCTGGCTCTTTTGTCGTATATAGATGTATCTGTGACTGTGCTGTTTTGCTCCGTTACATTTATTCTTTATTCAAATGTCCCTTTTACAAGCACTTTTCTCTCCCGCATCATGATGCGTCCACGGGCAAGCACGGTTTCAGGCTCCCAGTCTTCATTCATGAGCAGCATATCTGCATCTCGTCCAACTTCGATCCGGCCCTTATCCCGCAGCTTCAGCACGCTGGCCGGATTTTCTGTAACGGTGCGGATGGCCTGCTCCGGCGCTACTCCTTCCGTAACTATCGCTTCTGTAAGCGCGCGCTGCAGGCTGCCGACATCGGCAACCGTAAGCCCGGTCAGTTCTCCTGCTGCGTTAAATTCCGGGAGGCTTCCCTGACCGTCTGACGTCATCGTGATCTTCCGGTCATCGGTGCCTGCTTCCAGCGCACGGCGCAGCGCTTTCGGAGCGTTCACTTCCCCGTCATCCAGAAACTGCGGAATCGTACTAGTCGTAAAGTCGATAACACCGCCTCGTTCAGCAAATGCAAGCCCTGCCTGAAACAGCTTTTCGGTTCGGTTCACGTGTGTCGGGCAGAAGCTCGTGATTGGCAGATCCGTTGTATCAACGACCGCAAGCAGTGGATCCAGCCTGCTTTCCCCGCCGCCAATATGCACGTTGACGATGCCTGCCTTACCAGACAGCATGCCGCCGATTCGGGCCTGTGAAGCTACTTTTGCAAGCTCGTCCGTCGTCGGCTGTGACGAGCGGTGGTCACTGATCGCGACTTCACCGACGCCGATAATGCGGTCGATCAGCATCATATCATCTTCAATTTTGCCGGTGATCGTTCTCACCGGAACATGATAGTTCCCGACGTGGCAGTAACAGCTGATGCCTTCGGTTTCCAATGCCCGAGCCTTTGCGATCAGCTCCGCCATCGTTCTCGTTGCTCCATCTGTTCCGATGACACCGACGACTGTCGTGATCCCGGCTTTCACCGCGTCAGAAAGCTTCAGCTCTGGCGTGCGCGTATGATACCCGCCTTCTCCGCCGCCGCCGATGATATGCACATGGCTGTCAATCAGCCCTGGAATAAGCAACTGTCCTTCTGCTTCGATGACGACCGTCTCCCCTGCCGACGGCGCTTCCAGTGAATCGGCGATTGCGGCAATTTTCCCACCCGCAATCAACACGTCTTTTTCCCCGAGCGGCTCCGGCGCGAACACGGAAGCCCCTTTAATAAGCGTGAACATGCAATCCCTCCGTAAGTGTTATGAAAAGTTGATGAAGACTGCGACGATGACAAAGACCAGCGCCAGTCCGAACATAAGCAGCTGGAATTTGAAAATAAAGCGGAATCATGTTCCCCAGCCGATCCGTGCTGCACCGAGCGTTCCCATGAGTGCAGCGGACGTTGGCACGATCATGTTCGTCAGTCCGTCACCGAGCTGAAAGCCGAGGACAGCGACCTGACGCGTCACGCCAGCAATGTCAGCAAGCGGTGCAATAAGCGGCATCGTGAGCGCCGCCTGACCGGAGCCGGATACAACAAAGAAGTTGATGACGGACTGAAAGACGAGAATAAAGGAAGCAGACAGCACTTCCGGCATATCATCGACGAGTCCCCCCGCAGCGTACAGCACCGTGTTTAAGACAGATGCCGCAGCCGGATCGTCGCCGCCTAAGATGATGACGATCCCTTTTGCCATCCCGACGACGAGCGCTGCCGGCAGCAGCTGCTGCGCACCTTCGCCAAAGCTCTCCGCCACATCGTTGATCGTCATATCATTCAGCTTGAAAATGACGCCGATCGCACCTGCGACAAGCCCGATCGTGAAAAACTGCGTGGCAATTTCCGGAATATAATATGCGTCCCGTACGACACCCCAGATAACCCAGCCGATTCCGAGCGCAAGCGTAATCACGACGAGCGAATCTCCAACGGTAAACTTACCGTTAATATCCTGGACATTGTTATGCTTTTTAAAATAAGCATTTGCTTCCGGTGAATACGATTTGGCCGGGTCACGCCTTACTTTGGAAGCGTACCACATTGTATAGGCAATGCCGACACCGGTGAACACAGCCCACATGAGCATGCGAAACGGCGTTCCAGAAAGCACCGGCACGTCGGAAACTCCCTGGGCAATAGCGACACCAAACGGATTCATCCACGACGTAGCAAAACCGATCTGGGTTGCCACGTAAGTGATCATCACGCCGGTGATCGCATCGTAGCCGAGTGCAATGACAAGCGGCACGAGAATGATCGCAAACGCAATCGCCTCTTCCCCCATGCCGAACACGGCACCGCCCAGTGAGAAAAAGAAAAACATGACGGGAATCAGCAGCGCTTCTCTTCCTTTCGTCTTATCTATCACCGCTAAGATTCCCTGATCAATCGCCTTCGTCCGCATAATAATGCCAAAGGCACCGCCGATGATAAGAATAAAGGCGACGACTCCGACAGCCGAGCCCCATTTATCCCCGGAAACGAGTCCTTCGAACATGTAGTTTAAAAATCCGGCGCCGCCAAACGGCTCAAATAAGCTGACTCCTTCGCGGGCAGGCTCTCCTGCTTCATCGGTTTCGTACTCAAACGTATCCGGAATGAGCACGGTACGCGTATCTTCCTGCCCGGCGTTGTCATATGTAACTTCCTCTGTTTCGAACATCCCCATCGGGATCAAGTACGTCATCAGTGCTGCCAGCACCACCACGCCAAAAATGATCACAAACGTATGAGGCATTTGAATTCCTTTCTTCGGCATCTTTCCCACTCCTTTCAAGATTGCTGTTTATGAATTGCAAAATAGATGCCAACTTTTTTGCACAGCTTCCCTCAAACGCCAAAAAGAAGCGGCGCTGGCTGAATCGGAGCCGGCCTGACGAGGTTTAGGCAGCCATTGCTCTTTTTAAATTGAAATCGACTATGTTCTGCGGGAATCGTTGATCTAAGCTTGATAGTCCTTATATGTTTTTATGATAGAATGTAGAACAACATATAAAAAGGAGAATCTCTATGCTTGGATTAATTGCAGGAAGCAAGAAAACAGAGGATGCCCTCTTTTACCAGCTGCGCCAGCTGCTTGGCGATTTTTTACCGATCCGCTCCTGTGCGCTTGATGAAACACGAAAACCAGAGTGGCTTCACCAAGCTGAAGTGCTCGTCTTTTCCTCCGATTCCGTACGGCAGGAATGGGAGCATACGGTTTCATCTGCAGACATCCATTCCATTACAGGAATCCGCACGATCGATCCAGAGGCCATCAACGACCTGCTTCATATCGCTCCAGGGCGCGTCTTAATTGTAAACGATGATGCGCAATCCATTCGGGAAACAGCTGAATCGATGTTCCAGCTTGGATTGACCCATCTGACCCCTGTGCCGCTTGAAGCGTCCAAGCTGTATTACGATGGTATTTCAGTCGCCGTTACACCAGGCGAGCCGGAGAAATGCCCCCCATCTATATCCACGATTGCAGATATCGGCGTCCGTCCCTTCAGCATGAAAACACTGCTGGATATCGTCGATGCCTTTGAGCTTCCGCTTGCCTCTCAAGTGTCGGAGCGTTATCTCCAGACGATCGTTCGGCTGCAGCGGCGGCTCATCGAAGAAGAAGAACAGACGTCCTCGCTCATGAGTCACTACCATGATCTGCTCGATCAGGTTGATGACGCTATTCTGGCCGTTGACACAGCAGGCTTGATCACTGCAGCAAACAAGCGTATGGCAGCCTTCTGCGGCATGCAGGAAACGACCTTGCTCGGCCGGCGTGCTGTAGATATGCTCGTTTCTACACCTGTCGGGCCTTTTTTGACGAGCGATGACAGCCGCCAGACGGTGTCAGGAGAGGATGACGAATATGTGCTGTATAAAACGGACACCGGCTCCGGCACAATCATGACCATGAAAAGTGTGGAGACAGCCTTTGAGGTTGAGCAGACGGCAAAGCGCGCCAAGCAGGACGGTCTCCGGCCGCAGTATACGCTCGATGACATTATTGCACGCGACCCGGAGATGGTCCGGGCAAAAGAAGCAGCCAGGAAGATGGCCGCCTCGCTCCATCCGGTTCTGCTGCAAGGAGAAACCGGCGTCGGTAAAGAGCTGTTCGCTCATGCCGTGCATCATAACTCTCCTGTCTGGCAAGGTCCCTTTTTCGCGGTGAATGCCGGTGCCATGACAGAAAGCCTGCTGTTAAGCGAGCTGTTCGGCTATGAAGAGGGGACGTTTACCGGTGCGCAAAAAGGCGGCCGCCGCGGTCTGTTTGAGCTTGCCTCAGGCGGCACGCTTTTCTTGGATGAAATCGGGGATTTGAGCCCAAACGTGCAGGGACAGCTGCTGCGTGTGCTTCAAGAGGGCGAAATCCGCCGCGTCGGCGGAAGCCGCAATATTCCGGTTGATGTGCGAATTGTGACAGCAACGAACAAGGTGTTGGATGAAGAAGTTGAGCAGGGACGCTTTCGTGCTGATTTGTTCTATCGGCTGCGCGTCCTCCCATTGACAATTCCGCCGCTGCGCGAGCGTACGCAGGATATTCCGCTTCTCGTGCAAGCGTTTTTGCCGGAGGGCAATGCTCTGTCGGAAGCTGCGCTGGAGGCGCTTACCTCCTACAGCTGGCCAGGCAATATCCGCGAGCTGAAAAGCTGTCTTGCTTACGCGGTGACGCTTGGCGGTGACGTTATTTCTACCGATGACCTGCCGGCCACGGTGTTTGCCCGTCCTGCAAGCAGCTTAACGCCGGATCACCTGATTATTCTGGATTTGCTTCGCGACGGTACACGGAAAAGCTTAAAACAGCTGGAGCAGGAGGCTGCCCCCCTCACCCTGCAACAAATCCGCCGCATCGTTGAACAGCTGGACCGCGAAGGACTGATTCAGAAAGGGCGCGGGCGGATCGGTTCCCAGATCACCCGCGCCGGTATGGCGGTTTATGCCTGACGCTGCTGGCGCCTGTGTTCCTGCCCGAGCAGAATACCTGCCGGAATCGAAAGGAATCCGAGTACGGCAACGATCAGAAAGCCTTCGTTGATTGCCGTCAGGCTTGCCTGTTCAATCGTGCTGCCGTTTACGGCCATAATCTGACCGCGGCGCACTTCAAAATAGATGGAAACGAATACGATACCAAACGCTGAGCTCATTTGCCGGAATACGTTGTTCATAGCTGAACCGCGCGACACAAATTTTTCCGGAATCGCGTTCATACCGGCTGTTGTCGCCGGCATCTGTGCAAGCCCCATGCCGATTCCGCGAACCGCGTTCACCGCAATCACAATCCAGACCGCTGTTTCCAGCTGCATGAATCCGAGCACAGCCGTTCCAACAGCCATGATCGACAGTCCGGCGGTGACAGGAAGAGCCGGACCGATCTTATCAAGCATCCTCCCTCCGACCGTCATAAAGATGCCGGATAAAAGAGCTGCCGGCAAAAAGGCCAGACCGGTCATGACGGCACCTAGGCCGTAGACATTCTGAATGAGCAGCGGGATTAAAAAGATGCCGCTGAAGAGCATAATCGAACTGATCATCGCTACCACAACGCTGTAGGTGTACGCCCTTGCCTGAAACACGGACAGATCAAGCAGCGGCTGGGGACTTTTCAGCTCAATTCGCGTAAACAGAACAAGCAGAGCAAGCCCGACCGTCACGAGTGAGAGATTGACCGGATTATACAGCTGAGCCAGCTCATTCATACGCCCGAGCGCAAATAGAATCGCGCCGACGCCGGCCGTCACTGTTAGAAAGCCCGGCAGGTCGAAGCGGATATCATCCACCTTTTTCGTCTGCCGCAGATAGCGCCAGGAGAAGGCGAGACCTAATATCCCGGTTGGCAGGTTGCAGAGAAAGAGCCACTCCCACGTGCCAAATTCGATAATTATTCCGCCAAGCGTCGGTCCAATGGTCGGCGCCATCATGGCGGCTATGCCCCAGACGCCGGTCGCAAGCCCGCGCTCTCCCTTTGGGAACACTTCAAAAATAAGCGCGAGCGAGAGCGGCATCATAATGCCGCCCCCGACGCCTTGAAGCCCGCGGAAAAAGATGAGCGAGCTCAAGTCCCACGACATGGACCCAAGAACGGAGCCGGTTAAAAAAATTGCGAGCCCGACCATGAACAGCTGCTTTTTGCCGAATTTATCACCTAAATAGCCGGTGAGCGGCATCGTCATGCCCATGACGACCATAAAGATCGTAATCACCCAGCCTGTCGCGACGGCTCCGGAGTCGAACACCTGCATTAGGTGCGGGACAGCCGGATTCAACATACTGTTATTTAAAATGACTGTAAATGTACCGAGCAGCACTGATATGACGACGAGCCACTTTTGAGGTATACGTGCCATGATGTCACCTTCATTTTCTTTCGATTAACGAATCTTTTTCTATCCTATCATAATGCATGGCCCTTTGCCCCGAGCAGCGATTGAGACCCTCGGCTTTCCTCCATCATAAAAACCGCCCCGTTTCCGGGACGGCTCGGTTTCAGCTTTATCATGAAAGCGGATAATGCTTCATAAAGTAAATCAGCGACTGCAGCTCAACGGAGAGGTCGATGTGGTGGACACGGACGTGATCCGGCAGCGACAGCCTTGCCGGCGTGAAATTTAGAATACCCTTAATGCCCGCTTCCACTAGCTCCTCTGCAATCCCCTGTGCATGCTGGGATGGTACAGTCAGAATCGCCACTTCCACTTTTCCTTCAATATGCTTGCCGAGGTCTTTAAAATGATGCACCGGCACCTCGCCAATCACTTCTCCAACCACTGATTCGTCGACATCAAACGCCATCTCGATCCGGGTATTATTGCTTTTGCTGAAGTTGTACTTCAAAAAGGCTGTGCCTAGATTTCCGACGCCGATGAGCGCTACCTGTGTCAGCTCATCCTGGTCGAGTGTCTTGCGGAAAAACGAAAGCAGATAGCTGACGTTATAGCCGTAGCCTTTTTTACCGAGCGCACCGAAGTAGGAAAAATCGCGGCGGATCGTGGCAGAGTCCACCTTTACTGCTTCGCTCAGCTCAGACGACGACACGCGGTGCTTACCGGATGCCTGCAGTCCTTCTAAAAAGCGGTAGTACAGCGGCAGCCGTTTAGCGGTCGCCTGCGGTATTTTTGCCTGATCAATATCCATCATTCCATATCCCCCTGTCCTTTAGCGGTCGCTGCTCTCTCGTGAGAAGTCGCCGCTTTTGCCGCCTGTCTTTTCTTTCAGGTAGGTCGGACCAATGACCATCCCTTTATCAACGGCCTTGCACATATCGTAAACCGTAAGCGCTGCAGCGGATGCGCATGTTAACGCTTCCATTTCGACACCTGTTCTTCCTGTCGTTTTAACAGCTGCTTCTATCTTCAGTGTATATGTTTGCTCCTTCACAATCCAGTCGAAAGAAACATCCACGCCTGAAAGCGGGAGCGGATGACACATCGGGATGATGTCTGCCGTATTTTTAGCTGCCATAATGCCTGCAATTTGCGCCACCTGCAGCACATCTCCTTTGCCGATTTGCCCGGCGCGGATCTTCGTATATATCTCTTCATTAACTTCCACGCTTGAAAGCGCCCGGGCTGTCCGCTTTGTGATTTCCTTATCGGAAATATCCACCATGCGCGCCCTGCCTTCTTCATTAAAGTGTGTTAAGTCACTCATGCTTCCACCTCACATTTCCACCATCCATTGTACACTATTCGCTTTTTCAATGCATGCTTTGCCTGTGCAAGGCAGCTCATGTACACTGGAGAAGGAGAAGAATGAACTGACAGAAGAGGATGAACCGCCATGATATTACTGCAATGCTCGCAGCTGTCCAAGTTTTTTGGATCTGAACAGGTGCTGGCTAACGTGAAAATGGAAATTAAGAGCCGGGAACGGATCGCCCTCGTCGGCCGGAATGGAGCTGGAAAGTCTACGCTTCTGCGCGTCTTTTCCGGCGAATACGATCATGATGACGGGCATCTTATGATCCCGAAAGAGGTATCGATCGGCTATCTCGCTCAAGACAGCGGACTGCAGTCGGAACGGTCGATCTGGGAAGAAATGCTGACGGTTTTCACCGATCTGCGCGCGATGGAACAGGAGCTTCGACGCCTCGAAGAGAAAATGGCCGAAGGCAGCGAAAAAGTGCTCGCAGAATATGACCAGCTTCAGCTTCAGTTTCAACAGCGCGGCGGTTTCCAATACGAAGCCGATATCCGCAGTATTTTGACGGGCCTGCATTTTCAGTCGTTTGATTATGATACGCCGGTTTCGTCGCTCAGCGGCGGTCAGAAAACGAGGCTTGCCCTCGGGAAGCTGCTTCTGTCACGGCCGGATCTGCTGATTCTTGATGAGCCGACCAACCACTTGGATATTGAGACGCTGACGTGGCTGGAAGGCTATTTAAGCGGCTATGACGGTGCTGTACTTATCGTATCGCACGACCGCTATTTCCTCGACAAAGTCGTGGATACGGTCTATGAGCTGTCCTTCCAGCGCACGCGCCGTTTTACTGGCAATTACTCCAGCTATCTCGACCAAAAAGCGAAGCAGCTCGAGCTCGACATGAAGCAATACGAAAAGCAGCAGGAGGAAAAAAAGAAGCTGGAAGACTTCGTCCAGCGTAACCTGGCCCGTGCCTCCACGAGCAACCGCGCCAAAAGCCGCCGCAAGCAGCTCGAGCGGATGGACGTTATGGACCGGCCGAAGGATGACGACAAATCAGCTTCCTTCCGCTTTCAAATTGACCGGCAGAGCGGGAACGACGTGCTTCAGCTTGATGACGTGTCGGTCCGTTACAAGCCCGGACAGCCGCTGATTGATCACATTTCAGTCCAGCTGACCAGGGGCGAAAGCGTAGCACTGCTCGGACCAAATGGAATAGGCAAATCGAGTCTGCTCAAGACGATCACCGGTGCGATGAAGCCGCATGCAGGAAGCATCCGGCTTGGCAGCAACGTTTCTATTGGCTATTACGATCAGGAGCAGACGGAGCTGACCTCTAATAAAACCGTGCTGCAGGAGCTATGGGATGAGTATCCACATGTGAATGAGAAGGATATTCGAACGGTGCTCGGCAACTTTCTTTTCAGCGGAGACGACGTCTTGAAGCATGTACAGGATTTAAGCGGCGGCGAAAAGGCCCGGGTGGCCCTTGCAAAGCTGATGATGAAAAAAGCGAATCTGCTCATTCTCGATGAGCCGACCAACCACCTCGATCTCGACAGCAAAGAAGTGCTTGAGAATGCGCTCATTGACTACCCTGGTACGATCCTGTTCGTCTCGCACGACCGCTACTTTGTTAATCGGATGGCGACAAGAGTAATTGAATTGACCACCAATGCCGCAATCAGCTATCTCGGGGATTATGACTACTATGCGGCGAAAAAGCAGGAGCAGCAGGAACTTGCCCGCATCGAAGCGGAAGAATCACCGGTTGAAGCAGCTGCACCGCCGTCTGCCAAAGCTGATTTTAAAGCCGGAAAGGCCCGCCAAAAGGAAGTTCGGCAGCTTGCAAGGCGAATTGAAGAACTGGAAAAGGCGATTGAGCAGGAAGAATCTGCAATCGAAAAAATTGAAGCGCTTCTGTGTGAACCTGATGTTTATCAGGATCACGAGCGTACGCTGGAGCTGAACGTTCAGCTTGAACACGTAAACGGACGTCTCGAACAATGGATGGATGAATGGGAAAAGCTGCAGGAACAGCTGGATTAACACGCAGGAACGGCGAATAATCGCCGTTTCTTTTTTTGTGTTGTCCACAGGCTGCATACGTTCACAAAGTTACTCACAGAAAATATGGCGCGTCAATACAAAAATGGTCACCTATTCACAGTTATCAACGTTATCCCCAGACTTATGCACATTATATCGGCTCAGGAAGCGCATTTTGATTTAGTTACTCACATTATCCACAGTTATCCACAGATTTTCTGTTAACAACTCAAACCCTTCTACGGCGCGAATGTATCCGTTTTATTCACATTATCCACAGAATCTTAACAATTTATACACATACAAGATAAAGGTCCTGCCTTCACCCTGACAAAAGAATGAGCCGCCCTTAAAAAGAGCGGCTGATAACGTATTTTTAGGGGAATAACCTTGCATCTGCCTGTATCTGCGGACGCTCGCTTTCCGGAGGGAACGGGCTCAGCTAACCGCTTCTTTCCTCCATTGGAAGCGAGGGAGCTCTGCCTCGTTCTGATTCGAGGTCCTCCGATGTCAGCAGCTGGCAGTGCGTTACACGTGCCTGGTTATGAAGGTACGATCGATTTCCATACAGATAGAACCTTCCAGATGAAACGTTTCGATGTTAAACAAGGATGCCAGTACGTTACCGAATTCATGATAATCGTAAAACGCAGCCGCGTCTGCCTGTCGAGCCGTTCTCTCAAAGGACGGCTCGCTCGTTTCTATTATTGTTTTAGCTGATAGAAAGTCCGGGAACCCCGTTTAACCGGTCATCGGCAAAACGTTTTTCCTGATAGCGCACGTAAGCCGCGGCACCGATCATCGCCGCATTATCCGTACATAGAGAAAGCGGCGGAATGGTTAACGTCCACCCTTCCTTTTCTGCTGTTTCTTCGAGTGCGCTTCTCAGACCGCTGTTGGCAGCTACACCGCCCGCGAGCACGAGCCGGCTGACGCCGTACCGCTTGGAAGCAGCAGCCGTTTTCGTCACGAGTACATCAATCACTGACTGCTGAAAGCCTGCGGCAAGCGCTCCAGGATCGATTTCTTCTCCTTTTTGCTTGGCGTTGTGCAGTGTGTTTATAACAGCTGATTTCAAACCGCTGAAGCTGAAATCAAGCGATCCTTCTTCAAGCCAGGCGCGAGGAAGCTCCACTGCTTCTGCCGAACCGGAGGCAAGCTTATCGATTTCCGGACCGCCGGGGTAGGGAAGACCAAGTGTGCGTGCTACTTTGTCATAGGCTTCGCCGACAGCGTCATCGCGCGTCCGTCCGATGATTTCAAATGACCCGTGTTCCTTCATATAAATAAGCTCTGTATGCCCACCTGAGACAACAAGCGACAGCAGTGGAAACTGCAACGGCTCGACAAGATGATTAGCATAAACGTGACCGGCGATGTGATGCACGCCGATCAGCGGCAGCCCATGAGCGAACGCCACAGCTTTTGCTGCATTTACGCCGACAAGCAGTGCTCCGACAAGACCTGGCCCCTCAGTGACAGCCACAGCATCAAGGTCTTGGAAAGTCATGTTTGCCTGCTGCAGCGCTTCCTCCATAATAACCGTAATTTGTTCGACGTGATGTCGGGATGCGATTTCCGGAACAACACCGCCAAACCGTTTATGAGAGTCCATCTGCGAAGCGATGACGCTGCTTATAATGGTTGTGCCGTTTTCGATAACCGCTGCGGCGGTTTCGTCACAGCTTGTTTCCACAGCGAGAATTCGTACTTGTTCACTCATAGTTTCACCCACATAACCAATGCATCCTCCTGATTATCCGTATAGTAATGCTTCCGAATTCCTCCGGGTTCAAAGCCGTATTTTTTGTACATCGCCTGAGCCGGATGATTCGATACCCGGACTTCGAGACTCAGCCGCTCCGCTCCAAGCGTCCGGGACATTTCCATCGCACTTTGGAGCAGGTTTTCGCCGACTCCCTGCTGCCGGAACTCCGGGTCCACGGCAATATTGGTAATGTTTGCGTTCTCTACGACAACCCAGAGACCGCAATATCCGATCACCCGATTTTTAACGACCGCAACAAAATAATAGGCAAATTGATTTTTAGTCAGCTCCTGATAAAAAGCATCCCGCGTCCACGGTGTTGAAAAGCAGCGTTTTTCAACATCCATTACTTCTTCTATATCAATGGTATCCATCATCCGGATTTCTGCTCTAGCCATGCTCATTCTGCTTTCTCTGCCAGTTTGCTTCAGCCTCTGCCAGCCGGAGATACTGCGGCACAAATGTATGCAGGTCTTCAGCAGTTTTCCCTCTGCTTGCTGCCCAGACCCCTGCCGGCCTGACCGTATGAAGCGGACCTGGTGCATCGATGAACAGGCTGCCAAGCTTCTGCTGCAAAAGCTCTCGATGCTTGTCGAGGTCCGGGCTGAGTGCGAGCACCGGCCGGTCTTGCTCTGCAAGCCGCGTGAGCAGGTCTTCCAGCATGACCATGCTGTCAGCTTCTGCTTGATGCAGAAAGCCGTCCTCCGATTCATAAATCCCTGCAAATGCCTGACCTCTCCGTGCGTCGAAAAAGGATAGAATACGTGCACTGCTCCATAGTCCATTGTATGCCAGCGCTTCAAGCGACGAGACACCATAAAGCGGCTTTTCCAAAGCCCATGCCATACTTTTCGCTGTCGTTACCCCGATTCGAACACCCGTATAAGAGCCAGGTCCTGCCGCGACGGCAATCCCATCCAGCTCAGCAGGAGACATACCGGCGTCTTCCATAACAGACCGCACAGCAGGCATCAGCCTTACAGAATGGTTCTCTTTTTTTGTCGACACATACTCGGCAAGCACCTGGGCGTTCTCATAAAGACCAACGCTTAGAACGTAGGTCGACGTATCTATTGTTAAAAGCTTTGTCATGTCCAATCCTCCAACAGCTTTTCGGCCCGCGGGCCGAACGCTTCTGCCGTGATCGTGCGCTCAGAATATCCATCATAGCGGATCGTCAGCTGAAGGCGCTCCTCAGGCAGCATATCGTCAATCATTTCCGGCCATTCCACAAGGAGGACGCCTTGATCCAGATAGTCGTCCAGACCGAGCTCTTCCATGCTGTCTTCCAATCGGTATGCATCCATGTGATAAAATGGATGACGTCCCTCGTATTCTTTCATAATCGTAAACGTGGGGCTGTTGATTAATTCCGTTACTCCAAATGCCGCTCCCAGGGCTTTTGTAAATGTCGTTTTACCTGCTCCCAGATCTCCGGAGAGTGTAATCAGATCTCCTGGCTTTAAAAATGCCGCCA
The DNA here is from genome assembly GCF_052061695.1 of Alkalicoccus luteus. Classification (NCBI taxonomy): domain Bacteria; kingdom Bacillati; phylum Bacillota; class Bacilli; order Caryophanales; family Bacillaceae; genus Alkalicoccus; species Alkalicoccus luteus. Next base: position 5,770 of record NZ_JBPZEY010000020.1, on the reverse strand, counting down.
GCGATTCGGCAGCGACCTTGGTTTCCTCTTCTGACGCTGAATGCCATTGCTTTTTCACCGCTGAGATCCCCCTCTAAAAATGCGAATAGCCGCCTCCGGTCAGGCGTTCTCTTTTTCCATTTCGCTCCATGAATACATGCGCTTCCCCGGCCTCAACGTATCCAATCGCATAAAGCGGCAGCTTTTGTAAACAGCATGTTTCCTGCAAATGACGGAAGTCAGCCCGGGAGGCCGTACCGATCAGCACAAAGTCCTCTCCTCCGCGCAGCATCCAGTTTTCAAGCTCTGCACGTTCCGCATTAAGCCCCGTCTCCGGAAGCTGTTCTCGAATAATGGTGACTGCTGCCCCGCTTGCTTCAGCGATTTCTTCGGCTTCATGGGCGATACCGTCACTGACATCATTAACAGCAACGCGCAGCCCGCTTTCAGCAAACAATCGTCCGTACGCAACATGCGGAACGGGATACTGATGTGCTTGGATGTCCGGATCGTCGCCCCAGACGGACGTTCCATGCGTTAACAACCGATTCAATCCGGCTGCGGCCAGTCCGACCGGTCCAGTCAGAAAAAGAACGTCTCCGGGTTTCGCACTGCTTCGCAGCAGGCTGCAATCCTGTTCCACTCGTCCAATGACAGTGACCGTCAATACAAGTCCATTCCCGGTGGAAATGGTATCTCCCCCAATCAAGTCCATGCTGCAGGCGTCGCCAAGCCGTTTCATGCCGGCATACACCGGATCCAGCTCCGACAGCTCCCAGCCCTCTGCAGGAATGGCTGCCGAAACGAGATAATAAAGCGGGACAGCTCCCATCGCAGCCAAATCACTGACGTTCGCTGCAAGCAGCTTGTACCCGATAGCATCAAGCGGCATCGTTTCTCTCGTAAAATGGACTCCTTCACTGAATGAATCTACTGCGGTGACCATGTCCCATCCGCAGCGGGGACGAAATACAGCAGCATCATCACCGATTCCTTTAATTACGCTGCTGCGGTGATGGCTCTTTGGCGCAATGGAACGAATCCAGTCAAATTCATTCATGTCAGGCGGCCCCTCTCTGCAAATATCGCTTTTCATTATATCAATACGGGAAGCAGATGAAAAGCGTGCCGGAGCAGGTTGAGTCTGCTTCAGCACGCTTTTCGTTCAGGCATTAATGTTTGTCAGCGTCCGCTTGACTGCCTGTTCAAATGCTTCGATAATGTCTCGTTCGTCCTCAATGCCGACGGAAATCCGGATCATCTGATCAGTAACGCCGAGTGCCTCCCGCTGTTCACGAGGAAGCGGACGATGAGACGTTGCTGCCGGGTACGTAACCGACGTTTCCAGTCCTGCCAGCGTAGGCACAACTTTGACCCAACCCAAATGTTTGGAAAAGCTCATCACGTCTAAATGGCCGGCAAGTTCAATCGTGACGATAGCGCCGTTGCCGTCCGGAGACGCTGCCTTCGGATAGTAGACTCGTTCAATGCCCTCCAGGCTGCCAAGTGACTTAGCGAGCGATGCCGCATTATGGCACTGACGCTCCATACGGAGACTGAGAGTTTTTAAGCCGCGCACAGCCAGCCAGGCGTCCATCGGTCCGATATTGCTGCCGAGCATCGCAATACGGGCACGGGCTTTGTCGATGAGCTCTTTGCTTCCTGTAACTACGCCCGCTGTTACATCACTGTGTCCGCCAATATATTTCGTGGCACTGTGAACAACGATATCGGCCCCGTTCTCATGCGGACGAATCAAATAAGGGGTCGCAAACGTATTATCGATCATCAGCTTGATTCCTTTAGAAGAAGCAATTTGTGCAAGACCGTCAATGTCTTCTACACGAAGCAGCGGATTCGTAATAGATTCCGAGTAAAGCAGCACAGTGTTCTCCTTCACCGCGGCTTCAATCGTTTCACGCTCTTCCATATTGACAAAGCTGACTTCTATGCCGAAGCGCGCAAGCTCTGCTGAAAACAGTGACCACGTGCCGCCGTAAAGATCCTCTGTCGCTACAATATGATCGCCATTTTCCGCGACAGCAAGCACTCCCGCTAAAATAGCAGACAGTCCTGAAGCAGAGGCTGCACCCATTTCAGCCCCTTCAAGCTCCGCGGTTCCCCGGCCTAGATCATCACTGTTTGGATGTCCCATTCTCGTATATAAATACGACTTGTCTCCGCTATAATACGATTCCATATCTTCAAAATCAGTAAATGTAAACGCAGATGTTTGATAGATTGGCTTCGTTTTGCTTATTTCCGCTGCTTTCTCTTTAGCTGGAAAATGTACGTTTTTTGTATGAAAATACATGATGCAGTCCTCCCCAGTTGATTCACTATTGCTCTATCATACCGATTTTTTCGGAAAGATACAATCATCCCTGCTGCAAATCGCGCCGCCTAAATCCCATATAGGCGCCTGCTGTCAGGAGGAGCGCAACAGTAATTAATCCAGCTGCCGGCAAAAATGCTGCTGCTTCAACCGGCACTGCAGGCACATAGCCATAGGGGGTCAGCCGATCCATCCAATCCGGGAACTGAAATAGATTCCCCATGTAGACGACAACAAAAGAAGCCGCTAAATATCCCCATACGATGCTCGTCCATGCCGGGAGCCATCCAATCAACAGAGCTGCAACGCCCGTCATAACAAGTACAGCAGGTAAATACATCATTCCGGCCCCGTAGTAGTCCAGGAACGGACGTCCATCTTCAATAACTGTGATGGCAGCAGCTCCCAGTCCGGCAGAGGTAGCAGAAAGCATGACCACAGATGTCAGCAGCGCTGGCACAACGTAGGAGCTCAGCAGCTTGTCGCGGGACACAGCGAGGCTTACGATCGGCTCGATCCGCTGTTTCTTTTCCTCCGAGCGAAGCTTCGTCAGCTGCATCACAGCCGGAACCGATGCCATGATGGCCATGATAACAAATAAGACACTCAAAAATTGGTCAGTCAAACTAAGCCCCTCTACAGCGGGAAGAAATTCCTCCATAAAATCAATATCCGAAAAAAATAAGTCGATATCGCCAAGCACGGAGCCATACGTAACGCCAAGTAAAAACAGCGATGCAGTCCAGACGAGAATACTCGTCCGCTGCAGACGCAGCTGCAGACCAATCGGAGAGAGCAGCGAACGCGTTGCATGGTCTCTTCCAGCCTTCGGATGAAGCAGCCCGCTACCAACATCTCTTCCCGCCGCGAGCCAGGCTCCAAGCGCCACCGCCGCGACAGAAACAGCAAAGGGGAGCAGCAGCGGCCAAACGTAATTATTGACGTACGTTTCTGCTGCAAGCAGCCAGCCAAACGGTGAAAACCACGTGAATGCATCCAGACTGATATCTCCGACAGCGCGCACCGCATAAGCTCCTACGGCTGCAATAATGGCCATCCCGGATGCAGCCCGTGAGGTTTCCGCAAGCTGGGCAGTGATTAACGTGATACCCGTAAAAAACAGGCCCGTTAATGTCAGTACCGCACCATAATGGAGAGATCCCGTCCAATCCATTCCCTCTAACCCCAGCAGACCGAGTCCGACAGCGTTTGCAAATCCGATCGCACCTGACAGCAGTGTCATCACAAGCAGTGCCGACATGAGCGGTGCAGATCTGCCAACTGCAAGAGCGCGCACCATTTCGGTCCGGCCTTCCTCTTCATCTGCCCGCGTATACCGAACCGTGAGCAGCACGGCCATAACGGCAACAATCAAAGCCGTCAGCCCGAGCATTTGATGCGCCATCATCGGACCATACGTGTAATTATCCAGGCCGTGCCCCGGTCCGACCAGAGCCGTCACTGCAGGATTAATCATTGACAATGCCAGCTGCTGCCGTTCTGCTTCTGTCGTATACAAACCAGGAAACGCTGCAGCTGTCAAAACGGTAGCTGCCGTAATACCGAAAAGCCAGCCAGTCAGCCTGATCCGGTCACGCCTTACAAGCAGCCTCGTTAGCCTCCACGTCCTGTCGAATGGGGACATCATGTCGCCTGCCTCCCTTCTTCATAATAGCGCAGAAACAAATCCTCCAGAGTCGGCGGCCGGCTTTCCAAATGCTTGATTCCGAACTTGGTTAAATAAGAGATGACAGCACCAGAATACTCCGTGTCTACTTGAAAAGAGACTCCCTCTCCTTCCCGTTGAACGTCATACACGCCCGGCTGGCTTTCCAATGAGACGATACGACGCTCTGTCTCTACGTCCATCGTCATTCTTGTTAAGTGCCGCAGGTCAGAAAGGCTGCCGGTTTCAATCATCGTTCCATCACGGATAATCCCTACTCGGTCACAGAGCTTTTCCACCTCGGAAAGAATATGGCTCGACAAAAGCACACTTTTTCCTTCACTTCGGACTTCACGTACACACTCCTGAAAAATGCGCTCCATCAGCGGATCGAGGCCTGAGGTAGGTTCATCAAACAAATATAGATCTGCATAGGAGGCGAATGCACCGATCAGCGCCACTTTTTGACGGTTTCCTTTTGAATACGTGCGGCATTTTTTCGTTGGATCAAGCTGAAACCGTTCGATTAGCTGATCGCGCCGTTCCTGGTCACCACCTCCGCCGAGCTCCATCAAAAGATCGATCACCTCTCCGCCAGTCAAGTTAGGCCACAGGTGAACATCCCCCGGGACATATGCAGTGTGCCGGTGAATAACAGGCGCCTGTTTCCAAACGTCCTGGCCGAAGATCTCCGCTGTCCCTGCCGATGCTTTAATCATTCCGAGCAGCACACGGATTGTTGTGGATTTACCGGAGCCGTTCGGGCCGATAAACCCGAACACCTCCCCTTTTTCGACGGAGAAGGTGACATCCTTCAATGCCTGCACCTGTCCAAACGTTTTCGCTATGCCCTTCAGTTCAACTATCGCCATATCAATCGCCCCCTTTGTAATAAACAATCCTTAACGTCTGTAAATAATGATGAAACTCCTCCCAATAAGGGTTCATATCAATAAGATGAAAGGCTTCCCCTTTCAAGCGGGCCATCAGTTCTTCTTCATAGCCATTGATCGACCACAGGATCAGCTTTAAAGCTGTTTCTGGATCAACATCATCGCGAAATAATGAGTAATCAATGCCGCTGAACATTTTTTCTTTCGTTTCACGCTGCATACGCATGATCTGTTCCCGCTTCGATTCAGGCAGAGGGCCTAAATCGTGAAGCAGGATGCTCCCAAGAAAATAAAAAGACTCCGGGTCCTCCAGGAACGATTCCAGTTTTTTGCGGGACGCCTGTTCGTAGCGGCTGATGACATCCGGAAGACTCCAGTCAATTTCAGCAATATAACGCTCTGCTGCAGTCAGCGAGCGTTCCAAAAGGTAAAGAAAAAGCTGTTGCTTGCTTTTGAAATAATAAAACAGCATGCCCTTGCCTATTTCCGCCTCTTCAACAATCCTGTTTGTTGAAGCTTTTTTATACGTTTCTTTCGTAAATTCGCGGTAGGCCGCCTTCATGATCTGCTGCTGTTTACCCTGGTCCAGCTTTGCAAACTTCTCATTCACATCTCTGTTTCTCCTCTCTTGACCAGATCGGTCTACCATATTTTTCTTTAGTGTACTGCTGTCGACCACTCTGGTCAATCTTTTTTTCTACCAACTTATCAGGAAATAAATAGATAATAGAAGGCTCGGTTTCAGGAGGAAGGAGAAGCGCATTTGGGAAAATCGAAGAACGCAAAAAAAGAGGGTGCCGCCCGGGAACCAGGGTCTGGTTCCGGGAGACACCCTCCGGTGACCCAGCAACGTCCTACTTTCGCAGGGGGAGAGCCCCCAACTATCATCGGCGCTGG
>NZ_JBPZEY010000019.1:0-20684 GCF_052061695.1 Alkalicoccus luteus | reverse complement strand
CCATGGTATACTCTTGGAAAGTAGCCGTTTGGCTGCTCATAAAAATCGCCTCCTGGTGGTGTTGGTTTTGTCGCTTACACACACAGGTTCGGCGATTTTTTTCTGTTTCCTTCTATAAATTACTTCTATACATAAAAAGGGGCTGTCCCGTCGATAATATCGACTTATGGGACAGCCCCTTTCAGGCTGTTGATAAAGTCAATTTGTTTACATGGTTATTCGATTGATTGACTTTCCCCTCTGTTTACCGAGCCTGCCGTGGGCTTGCCTTCAGCTATTTCTCAGGATAAACCTCTGAGAAAGGATCTTCAGGCTGCGCGGCTTCCACGTCCCCGCCGGACACAAAGGGGAAATGAATTTGTTTGATGGAGAAAAACGTTCCAATCGCTGGACGTTGCGGCTTTTTTGGTGGGTACGTTGACGTTCATCCCGATTCGACATCGAAGCGCTGCCTAACGAAAGGTTCCCTCTATATGAAGCAAGCTCGTGTGAATCATCACCAGGGTTTTAACTGGACAGCCAGCTGCTAAATCGGAGGAAACTCGACTCCGAGAGGATCAGAACGAGGCGAAGATCCGGCGGACGAAAGGAAGAAGCGGTTAGCTGAGGCCGTTCCCTCCGGAAAGCGAGGGTCCGCAGATGCAGGCAGATGCAAAGTCATTCACTTGAAATGACTTTATCAACACTCTGCAAGGGCGCTCACATTCTGTGAGCGCCCTTTCACCTTGCAGATATCCTGCTTATTCTATTAGTTAATAGGTGCTCAGCCCAGAAATTTTTTGAAATCGGTAGATCCACTCCCGCCAGCTCGAATGCGGGTTCAAATAATGTTCGTAGGGCAGTGTATAATCCGACTCTTCATTCGTCCACATTTCGTTAAAAAAGGTTTCAATCTCGTCAAACGTATCGCTGCCTTCATCCATTTCTGCGTATAAATTTGTATCAAGGTTGTTATCACGCATATTCCGGCTTGTGAAATTGGCTGATCCTGCTATCACTGATAGGCCTGAATCGTTGAAAACAGCCATCATTTTCGGGTGGAACTGCTCGTCGCCAGTATTGTACCAGCGTACTTGAAGATTTGACATGCCAAGATTCATCAAATCCTCTGCAACGGGTCTATTCGGCATGCCAAAAACGTCCATGCCAAATGCACTTTCATTTGGATCCAGGATAAGCCGAATATCGGTCCCGCGTTCTGCTGCTGCTTCGATACTGTCCACAATTTCAGTGTCCGCTAAAAAATAAAGAGCCGCATAAACAGTGTCTTCCGGAGCTGCGTCATCCAGCATTTCCTGAACCCGGTTGAAGTTCTCTCCTTCCGTTAATACCTGGACCGCATATTCTCCGTCAGTTTGATCCACCGAAGGTTCTGCCTCAAGATCTGGACCGTCAGAGAAATCAGAAACGGCCTGAACTGTTTCCAGAAGGTCGTATAAAACAGGGCCAGATGTCTGAAATGCTGTGTTCGTATAAAAATAGCTCTCATCATGAAAATTAGCGGACATGACGAAACCAGTTTCCTCTGTGATAACCACTTTCCGGTGATTAGCCCGGCCGTTCATTAGTTTCAGAAATGATCGTACCGTCATCTGAGGAGCTTCCGGATCAAACACATTTTCGATCCATCCGTTTCCACCCTGCCCGAACCACTGCAGGTATGCTCGCCATATTCCGGAATAGAGCGGGTTGGAATCCTGCAGCCTGGTGATATCCGTCATAATTGTTTGAACACCTGCATCATCGAGCATGTTGATCATCGTAGATTCATGGGAAAAATAGCTCGTATTGATTGGATCTGTCAAAACGTACACGTTCACTCCTCTTTCTGAAGCATCAATCAGCACTTCTGTTAATGTCAGACTCAACGGAGGAAAATCTCCGTCGGTTTTATCATTAAGCAGAAACATTTCCACTGCAACAAAAGACTCCGCTTCTTCTACCGCTTCCAATACTGCTGAATAGATCTCTTCATTGAATACCCTGTCTCCGTCCTGTTCCGAAGAGCGGTTCAGTAAAAATCGCAGATCATCTGTATAATGAACTTCTCCTTTATAAGAGGTGCCGGCTGGTACGGGTTTAAATAAGCCGTATATAGTGGCAGCGAGTGTGATGAAAAGCAGGATCGCGACAGCCCATTTCCATTTGCTTCTTGTTATGTACATGTATGGGCTCCTCTCTTATGAAAAACATAGGCTTTCGTTTCCTCTTTCCCTTTTGAGGGTAATTGTAGACAAGTATCCCGCACTAAATAGTCCGGGAATATTGAAGAGGAGGAATTCATAAATGAGTATGTTTCACTCATCAGCATTTAAAGGTGCTCACATTCTAATAACTGGAGCAACAGGCGGAATTGGAAAAGTTCTTGCACTCGATCTACTTAAGCTAGGTGCACAAGTTACAGCAGCCGGAAGAAATGAGGAAAAACTTCGTTCGCTGAGTCAGCAGGCTCATTACCACGCAGACGCTTCAAACCTTCTGACGATCCAGGCCGATTTAACGGAGGCACGCGACCGGGAAAGACTCGTATATGAAGCGGAAGAATCATTCGGACCTGTCACCGGTCTCGTCAATGGAGCCGGGATTGCAGGAGGAGACGTAGTGGAATTTATAAAGGAAGAGGATCTGGAATCCATTATGCAGATTAACTTCATCTCTGCTGTGATGCTGAGTCAGCTTGTATTTAAAAGCATGAAAGAACGGGGCAAGGGAGCTGTCGTCAATATATCTTCTTTGTCCGGTCTTCGCGGCACGCACGGGAGCACTGCATATGCAGGATCGAAGTTTGCCATGATCGGCTTCACTCACTCTTTTGCTCTTGAAGCGATCGAACACGGCGTGCGGGTAAACGCTGTCTGTCCCGGGTTCGTTGATACTGATATGGCTCGGCAGATACTTGAAAAGAAAGCGTCAGCCAGTGGGATCTCTTATGAAGAGCAGCGAGAACAAACCGAAAAAGCCCTTCCCTCCGGCCGCATGACAACGCCGGAAGAAACGGCCAGAACAATCATGTTTCTACTCTCAGATGCCGCAGAAAACATTGTCGGTGAATCCGTGAAACTATCCGGCGGAAGCGTCATGCGCTAGCTTTCCTCTTCGACTGCCTCCTGAAAACGATCGAAAAAGAGATCAAAATCTTCTCTACCTTCCTCTGCTTCTTCAAGCGGGGGAAGGTCGCTTAACGTTTGCAAACCGAATTGTTCAAGAAAGTACCTGGTAGTTCCATACAGGATGGCTCTGCCGGCTCCTTCTTTCCTGCCGGCCTCTTCAATCAAACCTCGATTTTGCAGCGTTCGAAGCGGCCGGTCGGTTTTAACTCCGCGAATATCCTCGATCTCCATGCGTGATACAGGCTGTCGATAAGCAACAACCGCAAGGCATTCAAGTGCTGCCTGAGAAAGCGTTGTATTAACTGGTGAAGAAACGAGCTTCTTGTACATAGCTGCGTGCTCCTGTCTTGTTGTGAGTTGATACCCACCGGCAACTTCCTGGAGGGCTATTCCTCTGCCGCCGCTTTCATAAAGGTCATGTAATGCTTCAGCGTGCAGCTCCAGTTCTTCTTCAGTACACTCCAGAGCATTCAACAGCTGTGCTTTTTCCATGCCTTCGTCTCCTGCGACGAAGAGCAGGCCCTCCAGCTTCCCTTTGATTTCTTCATTTATCACGCCGAATCCGCACCCTTCATCACAATCATAATATCTGCAAAGTGCCGAGCCTGCTCGCACGTCACTTTTTTATTTTTCATAAGCTCCAGCAGTGCCAAAAACGTCATCACCGGTGACTCCTCCTCGTCATCCGCAAAAAGCGTTCGAAACGTTGTCTTTCCATGATATGTCTTAAGTGTCGCAACAATCGCTTCCATTTTGGAATCGATGGATATCTCTTCTCGAGCCACACTTCGATAAGGCTTGTCGGCTTTTTCCCGTTTTTGTATATCCTGATAAGCACCGATCAGATCAAACAATGATACATCCAGCTCAGGTGCTGGATCATCCGTGCCTGCAAAAGCAGACAAATCTTCAGCCGGTCTTGTAAAATATAAACTCCGTTCAGCTTCCTTTTGTTTTAAGTCAGAAGCAGCCTCTTTAAAGGCTTTATACTGGACAAGCTTCTCCATTAACGATTGCTTTGTCCATTCCTCCTCTGCTTCCAACTCATCATACAGCTCTTCCGGTTCTTCTGATGGCAGCAGCAGCCGGCTTTTCATATACAAAAGCGTAGAGGCCATCACGAGATATTCGCCCGCTACATTCAGCTCCAGTACCTGCATTGTTCGGATATAATCGACGTATTGATCGGTAATATCTTTTAAATTTATATCGTATAAATCTAAATCATTTTTTTGTATTAGATGAAGGAGCAGATCAAGAGGGCCTTCAAACCCATTCAGTTTCACATGATATGTCATCGGTTCCCACTCCATTTCATGCGATATTATATCATATCCAAGAGGTTCAGACGGTAATAGTTTTCTAATTAAGGAAGATGATTTATACTGGAACAGATAACGATTCGAGAGGTTTACGGATAAAGGAGAGTAGCACATGCAGCACGTAACAGTTGATTATCCGCAGGCGTATGTCAATTATTTAGTTGAATTTCATGCCACTCGGGATTTTTTCGAGTGCCATGAAATATTAGAGGAATATTGGATCGAGAACGGCAGGGAAAAAACCTGGCTTCTGCTGATTCAGCTTGCAGTTGGCTTATACCATCAGCGAAGAGGAAACCTGCGCGGAAGTCTGAAGCTTTTTGATAAGGTTTTTAAGCTGCTCGACAGGGACGAGCACAGGCTGCATGCGCTGGGAATTTACGAGGGCCAGCTTCGAAAGGCGCTGGAAGAACGCTATGAAGAGGCCGCAAATGGATGGCCCTACCAGCCGTTTGCCATTCCGCTCGTTGAACAGGTGGAGCACATATGTCGGCAGCAGGCGTCTGAACATGGTCTGGAATGGAATCTTGATGACCGGAGTATAGACCGTTCCGTGCTGCACCGCCATCTGCTTAGAGACAGATCGGAAGTCGAAGCTGCCCGCGCTGAAGCCCTTAACAAAAGACAGCAGGTTTCATTAGACCGGTCTAACGAGACAAAGTAAGTGCTTATGCTTTAACAAAGCGTCGCCTGCTAAAAAGCCGCATCGAATCTTCATTCGATGCGGCTTCATCTGTAAAGTCTTATATAAGCTTGTTTAAGTTCGCCATTTCAATCGCAGCAGCTGCAGCTTCAGCACCTTTATTTCCAGCTTTTGTACCTGCCCGCTCAATCGCCTGTTCAATCGTGTTGGTCGTAATGACACCAAATATAACAGGAACTCCACTGGAAAGCCCTGCCTGAGATACCCCTTTTGCTGCTTCACCGCAGACATAATCAAAGTGAGGCGTGGACCCTCTGATGACGGTTCCAAGTGTGATAACTGCATCGTATTTTCCGGAATCTGCAAGCTTTTTAGCAGCGAATGGAATTTCAAATGCTCCCGGCACCCATACAATATCGATGTTTTCCTCAGATACGCCGTGTCTCAAACAGGTACCCTCCGCACCTTCCATCAGGCTTTTTGTAATAAAATCATTAAATCGTCCAACTACGATCGCAACTTTCAAATCATTTCCTGTAAGTTTTCCTTCAAGTACGTTTCCCATAGTAATGACATCCCTTCTTCGTTATAAACGGATTATTTTCAGTAATTGTGTGCCATTCGGTCATGAAGCTCATGTAACACAGGTTTACAGATGCAGCATATGACCCAGCTTGTCTTTTTTCGTTTTTAGGTAGTTCTCATTGTCGCGGGAATGCGGCAGCTGAATGGGTACTCGCTCCACTATTTCTAAATCGTATCCATTTAATCCGGTAATTTTTCGAGGATTGTTCGTCAGCAGCTTCATCTTGCGAATGCCGAGATCCCGCAGGATTTGCGCGCCGATTCCATAGTCGCGAAGATCCGGACCAAAGCCAAGCTTTTCATTGGCTTCCACAGTATCCAAGCCTTCTTCTTGAAGCTTGTACGCCTTCATTTTATTCAGCAGACCAATCCCCCTGCCTTCCTGGCGCATATAGAGTACGACACCGGAGCCATTCGCCTCAATCTGCGCGAGGGCAGCGTGAAGCTGCGGGCCGCAGTCACAGCGCCTCGAACCGAATACGTCTCCTGTGAGGCACTCTGAATGGACACGGACAAGTGTCGGTTTAGATCCGCCAATATCTCCTTTTACGATGGCAACGTGCTCTTTTCCATCCACGACGTTTGAGTACCCGATCGCGCGAAATTCGCCGTAATCGGTTGGAAGCTTAATTTCAATTTCCTTGGAAACGAGCTTATCTTTACGGTTTCGATACTTGATTAAATCCTTAATTGTGACCATTTTTAACTCGTGCCGGTCAGCAATTTCCCGAAGTTCAGGCACTCTGGCCATCGTTCCGTCATCGTTCATTATTTCGCAAATGACACCGGCCGGGGCAGATCCCGCCATTCGGGCAAGATCGACAGCTGCCTCGGTATGGCCAGCTCTTCTCAGCACTCCCCCATCCTTCGCAATCAATGGGAAAATATGACCCGGGCGCTGAAAATCAGCCGGTTTTGAATCGCCATCAATTAAGGCTTGAATTGTCATAGATCGTTCCTGTGCAGAAATGCCTGTCGTCGTATGCTTATGATCTACACTCACCGTAAACGCGGTACCGTGAGGATCTGAATTTCGGTCCACCATAGGTACAAGCCCTAATTTCTCAGCCCGCTCTTCTGTAATCGGGGTACAGACCAATCCCCGGCCGTACGTAATCATGAAGTTAATGACATCAGGAGTTGTCTTTTCAGCCAGTGATACGAAATCCCCTTCATTCTCACGGTCTTCATCGTCACAGACGATGACTACTTCTCCTTGTGCCAGTGCATAGATCGCATCTTCAATTGGATCAAACATGGACATGCTTCCCGCCTCCTTCATCTGCCGCTCAAACCGGCATTATTATTGAAATCCGTGCTCTTTTAAAAATGATTCGCTTACCGCTTCTGGTTTTTCCTGCGTTCGAAAGCGGACAGCAAGCAGCTCTTCTACATACTTTGCGAGCATGTCGCATTCCACGTTAACTGGATCTCCGACTTGCCGGCTTCCCATCACTGTTTCTTTTAACGTATGCGGAATTAACGAAAGAGTGAAGCTTGTGTCGGTTAATCCAAAAATAGTCAAGCTCGTCCCATCGACGGCGACACTTCCTTTCATCGTCAAATATTGACGGAGTTTGGGCTCTACTTCAATTTCTACATACACCGCGTTCTGGTCTGCTTCTTTCTTTTTTATAATGCCGGTGCCGTCAACATGGCCGCTGACAAAGTGACCGCCAAATCTGCCGCCCGCGGCCATTGCTCGCTCCAAATTCACTTCAGAACCTTCGCTGACAAGCCTCAGACTCGTTGCTCTGACTGTTTCGGGCATAAGATCTACCGTAAACTGGCTGCCTTCAAATGATGCAACGGTCAGGCAGACCCCGTTTACGGCGATACTGTCTCCCAGTTTGACATCCGATAAAATTTCCGGAGCTTCTACGGTCATGACGATCGCTTCACCCGTTTCGTTCATTGAGACAATTTTACCTTTTTCTTCTATAATTCCGGTGAACATTCGTTCTGCACCTCATTTCGATAGGTTAATTTTACATCCTGCTCCAGCTGCTCTACCTGTTTTAATATCAGGCGGGGACAGTCGGACAGCCTTTCTATACCGCTGCCGCCGATAGCAGAAACTGCGTCCCGGCCGCCAATTAAGATCGGCGCTTGATACAGCACAGCTTCTTGAAAGAAGCCTGTTCGGACAAAACTGTCTAACACGGTACCGCCCCCCTCAATCAGGAGAGAGCCGATGCCTTCAGAACCTAGTTTTTCAAGTACAGTTTCTGGCTCGACGCGAAATGTTGAAAGCCGAATGACTTCCGCACCGGCTGCTTTAAGCGCCTTTTCTTTATCTTTGTCTCCCCGTTCAGAAGTGAAAATTATCGTTCTTCCGGAAGCTTGCAGCATGTTTGCACGAAGAGGGAAGCGGAGTTCATTATCAAGGACAACTCGTATAGGATCAATGCCGCCTTCCGGCAAACGAACCGTCAGTTCAGGATCATCTGCTAATACTGTTTCGATACCGACTAAAATTGCATCGTGTTCGTGCCGAAGGCGGTGTCCATCCAGCCTCGACGCAGGTCCTGTTATCCATTTACTTTCCCCGGAAATCGTTGCTGTTTTGCCATCAATCGAGGCAGCCATTTTAAGCGTGACGTAAGGATGACGCGTTGTGACATAGTGAAAAAAACGACGGTTAAGCTCATCTGCTTCTTCTTTCATGATGCCGGTTTCTACATAAATGCCTGCTTCAAGCAGTTTTTTGATTCCTCTTCCCGATACACGGGGGTCCGGATCGCTGGATGCAGTAAATACTCGGCTGATGCCTGCTTCAATCACGGCATCCGCACATGGCGGTGTCCTGCCGTGATGAGAACAGGGCTCAAGCGTTACATACATGTCAGCGCCTGAAGCTTGCGCACCCGCCATTTCCAGGGCATATCGTTCGGCATGCTTGTCCCCGGCTTTTAAGTGTGTCCCTACTCCCGCTACGCGTCCGTTTTTGACAATGACACACCCTACTTGTGGGTTCGGAGAGGTCTGCCCTCCCGCAGCAGAAGCAAGCTCAACCGCAAGCTTCATATAGTCTCTTTTTGTCATGGTGACCCCTCCCATCTATTCACAGAACACATGCTGGAAGCACTCCTTATTCAACACGTTTCGCAGCGCTTCCTTGGTACTCAGTAGAGCATATAATCTTTCAGTTCCCTTTTAACAAGTACTCAGCTGAAATGACTGGTTATTGGCTTCTATCCGTAAAACAAATATGCCCTGAACGACATACATCATTCAGGGCATAGGTGCAGAATATTTTTTTATGAAAAAAGGTAGACCGGTCCCCCGGAATAGGCACCTTTTTCGTAAAAAGCTGCTGCGAAATCCTTCTCCCATCCAGACTATACTGTCGGCTCCGGAATTACACCGGATCCACCGGGCCGGAAAACCGGACCGGGTCACGGACTGAAAGAACCAGGTTCTTATCACCGCCGGTAGGGAATTTCACCCTGCCCCGAAGGATCGGACGAACGTTGAAACATTCATCCTTTATTCATTTGTTATGCACTAACTATAGCATTCCTGTTACCGGAGCGCTAGTTTCAGGCATCAAAAACTGTAACTTCTTGCATCGTGTCATTCGGACGGATCCGATCCATCGTATCCAGGCCTTCTGTGATCTGTCCAAATACCGTATGCACACCGTCCAGATGAGGCTGAGGTTCAAGTACGAGGAAAAACTGGCTCCCGCCTGTATCTTTGCCTGCGTGCGCCATAGACAGGCTGCCTTTTTGATGACGATGAGGGTTGCCTTCTGTTTCGCATTTGATGGTGTAGCCTGGTCCACCTGTGCCGGTTCCGTTAGGGCAGCCGCCTTGAGCTACAAAGCCAGGAATAACACGGTGGAATGTCAGTCCGTTGTAAAAGCCGTCATTTGCAAGCTTCTCAAAGTTAGCAACCGTACCTGGAGCATCCTCTTCAAAAAAATCAATTTTAATTACTTCGCCATTTTCAAAACGAATTTCACCTTTTTTCATTATGTAAAACCTCCGCGTGAATAAAATAAGGAACAAAAACAGTTTATCAGATTTTACACAGCTTGGCGAATGACAAACCTTTTGCTGGCCCATTTGATAAACGTCCATCTATTTTTTACAGGTTCTCTTTCAACTAAAACAGGACCGTCAGAAAACGCGTATCTGACGGCCCTCTATTCTTCTCTGTTAACTTGTGCGGCTGCTTTCTTTCTGGAGGAGGCTGTACCTTTCTTCCAATTTAACGAGATCTTCAAGGCTTTCTCTGCGAATAACGCATTCATGTCGTCCATTTTCGACGAACACAACAGCCGGACGTAAAATCCGGTTATAATTATTAGCCATGGAATATCCGTAGGCTCCGGTTGAAAACACGGCTAAAAGATCCCCGCTGCCTGCTTTAGGAAGGTCCAAATCCCAGATCAGCATATCGCCGCTTTCGCAGCACTTGCCAGCGATGGAAACCTGTTCTTCAATCGGATCATTAGCACGGTTTGCCAGCAGTGCGGAATATTCTGCCTGATAAAGAGCCGGACGAATGTTGTCGGTCATGCCACCATCAACAGACAGGTACGTCCGGACGTCCGGAATTTCTTTTCGTGCTCCAAGCGAATAAATAGTCGTTCCGGCTTCACCGACAAGTGCCCTGCCCGGCTCGATCCATATTTCCGGAACCGGCTTATTCATGGAAGCTGCCTCGTTTTTCACTTCTTTGACCATACGGGTAATATAATCACCGAGCGGAAGCGGCTTATCACCTTCTGCATAGCGGATTCCAAACCCACCGCCCACGTTAAGCACCTGTGGATAAAATCCAAACTCATGATTCCATTTGCGAATCGAATGAAAGACTGCACGAACTGCTTCTTCAAATCCTTCCGCCCGGAAAATTTGAGAACCGATATGAGAATGCACGCCCTGCAGACGAAGCCACTTGTGATCCTTCAGCATGTTGACTGCCTTGTCCGCCTGACCACTGTTCAAATCGAATCCGAATTTTGAATCTTCCTGTCCGGTTGAAATATATTCATGCGTATGGGCTTCTACTCCTGGAGTAATCCGGATCAGCACGTCCATCTGCTGCTTCTTTGATTCTGTCAAGGCCATGAGCCAGCTCAATTCCGTAAAGTTATCGACGACAATGCAGCCGATTCCATGTTCAACAGCCATCTCCAGCTCCTGCGGAGTCTTATTGTTGCCGTGGAAATGAATATTTTCCATCGGAAAACCGGCTTTTGCAGCGGTATACAGTTCTCCCTCAGAACACACGTCCAAGCTCAGCTCCAGATCAGCAGCCAGCTCCAGCATGGCGATACAGCTGAAGGCTTTGGATGCGTATGCAATTTGATAGTTTACCTGTTCATTCTGAAAAGCTTGATGGAACGCAGCTGCACGCCTGCGGATATCCTCCACATCATAAACAAATAAAGGCGTTCCATATGCTTCTGTCAAAACAGCAGCATCTACTCCTCCAATTTCCAGTCTTCCTGCCTCGTTGATCCGCTGAGTTCCATATTGAACCAATTCAAATCTCTCCTTTACAAACATTATCCCGGCTGCCGCCCCTAAATAAAAGAGGAATGATGGCAGCTGCATCCATCATTCCTCTCGTCTAACAACGATCGGAAAGATAGTTCTCCACAACTTCCTGTGACAGTGCTGCACTTCTTCAGTGCAGCCCCAGAAATACACGGCTGGACATCCGTGTTTTTCTTCGGCCGGCGGGCCTTTCTGCTGCTCGTACCACTTGTCCTTATCCCACAGCATACTGATCCCTTTACCGGCACCTCTATCTTTCTTCTATTCAGTTCTGGCTAATATAGCACAGGTTAGCAGGCTTTGCAACTCCGAGCTTCAGCGGATTACTTCATAAATTAATGTTGGCGAGGACACACGCTCCGCACGTATTTCATAGGCTTCTCTTACTAGACTGCGCGCATCTTCCTGTGATTCTGTATCAGAGTGCAGTACAGCTAGCGATTCTCCAGCTTCAACATAATCACCAATTTTTTTACGCAGCGAGATGCCGACCCCGTGTTTAATCTTACTTTCTTTCGTTTCCCTGCCGGCACCTAAGTACATCGCGGCAGTCCCAATGGAATGAGCTTCAATTGCTGTTATATACCCGGCAGTTTTTGCAGGGACGTCAATGGAATGAGAAGCGCCAGGGAGAAGATCTGTATTTTCTACCATAGACACATCGCCACCCTGGGCAGCGACAAACGTTTTCATGACTTCAAAGGCTTCTCCGTTGTCAAGATTCGCAGCGAGTTTCTCATACGCTTGCTCATAGCTGTCGAATACCCCTGCAAGCAGAGCCATATGACTTCCAATTTCAAGTGAAAGCTCACGGAGATCCTCAACGTTTTTCCCTCGAAGAACATCTACTGCTTCTCGAATCTCGTTTGCATTTCCTATTTCGTAGCCGAGCGGCTGATTCATATCACTAATCACAGCAACTGTATTTCTACCGAGATTTGTACCGATGGTCACCATTTCCTGAGCCAGTTTTTTCGACTCTTCCAACGTTTTCATAAAAGCTCCGGAGCCTGTCTTCACATCCAGCACGATGCTGTCAGCGCCTGAGGCAATTTTTTTACTCATAATCGATCCGGCAATGAGAGGAATTGAATCGACTGTCGCCGTTACATCACGAAGTGCATACAACTTCTTATCGGCCGGTGCCAGGTTGCCGGTCTGGCCTGCCACGGCAAGTTTATTCTCATTTACAAGCCGGATAAAATCCTCTTTGCTTACTTCTACATTAAATCCATTGATTGACTCCAGCTTATCAATCGTACCTCCCGTGTGACCAAGCCCTCTGCCGCTCATTTTAGCCACCGGCACCCCCACCGACGCTACAAGCGGACCGATGATAAAACTGATCTTATCTCCAACTCCTCCAGTAGAATGCTTGTCTACCTTATGGCCGTGAATCGAAGACAGGTCGATCGTTTCACCGGAATCAACCATCGCCTGAGTCAGGACGGCTGTTTCTCTGGCGCTCATTCCTTGGAAGTAAACCGCCATTAAAAGAGCTGACACTTGATAATCAGGAATGGAATCGTTCGTGTAGCCCTCAATGACGTAGGCAATTTCCTCATCGGTCAATTCCTGTCCGGAACGCTTTTTTTCAATTACATCTACCATTCGCATCTTCCAGCACACCTTCCCTGTGCGGCAACTCAATCCGAAATCAAGTGCCTCACGTTTATTTTTATCCGTTCAGCTTGTGCACAATAGCCTTAACGAGCTGTATGAAATCCTGCTTAACGGCTTCCGTCGTTTCCATTACTTCATCGTGGGTAAGCGGCTGATCAAGAATCCCCGCTGCCATATTTGAAATACAGGAAATTCCGAGAACCCGCATTCCGCAGTGACCGGCAGTGATGACCTCTGGAACGGTAGACATACCGACCGCATCTGCACCAAGTACTCGCAGCATACGAACCTCTGCCGGTGTTTCGTAGGACGGTCCGGTCGTTCCGGCATATACGCCTCTTTTAACGTCAATTCCATGTTCTGAAGCTGCATCTGCAGCAAGGCGGATCATGTCCGGGTTATAGGGCTTGGACATATCCGGAAAACGCGGCCCCTGCGCTTCTACATTTTCCCCAATAAGCGGATTGGTCCCAAACATGTTAAGATGGTCCTCAATCAGCATCAAATTGCCAGCATCAAACGATTCGTTGATACCGCCCGCAGCATTTGTCACGATCAGCTCGGTTACCCCAGCTGCTTGCATGGCTCTCACAGGCAGCGTAACGAGCTCCATTGGATAGCCTTCATAAAAATGGAAGCGTCCCTGCATCGCGACGACATCTCTTCCCTCGAGCTTCCCTGCGACAAGCTGACCTTTATGGCCTGCAACCGTAGAAGCTGGAAAGCCGGGAATATCCTGATATGGAATAGCTACAGAATTTTCAATCTCTTCTGCTAAGACACCCAGACCGGAGCCGAGGATTAAGCCAGTCTCCGGCTTCAGGTTGCCAAGCTTTTCGTTGATATAAGCTGCTGCTTTGTTGATATGATTCATGCTTTTTCTCCTCCTGTCAGTTCGTTTAAAAAGCTGGAGCCGTATTCCGGCATTGTAACCTTAAAGTTATCCGCAACAGTCGCTCCAATGTCAGCGAAAGTACTGCGTCTTCCTAAATCAACGGATCGATTAGAAGAAGGACTGTATGCTAAAAGCGGTACGATCTCCCGTGTGTGATCAGTTCCATGATGAACCGGATCGTTTCCATGATCCGCGGTGATAAGCAGGAGATCATCTTCTCGAAGTCTGCTAATGATTTCCGGCAGTCTTGCATCAAATTCCTCCAGCGCCTTTCCGTATCCGATCGGATCTCGCCGGTGGCCAAACTTTGCATCAAAATCAACAAGGTTTAAGAAGCTGAGGCCGGTAAACTCACGGTCTGCTGTTTGCACAAGTTTATCCATACCGTCCATATTCGAAGTTGTACGGAGCGAATCGGTCACGCCTTCATTATCGTAAATATCCGCAATTTTACCGATGGAAATAGAATCGAAGCCTCCATCTTCCAACGCGTTCATAACCGTTTCGCCAAAAGGCTTCAGTGCGTAGTCGTGACGATTGGACGTACGTTCCCACGCTCCATCTGAACCAACAAACGGCCTCGCAATGACACGACCGATCATGTAAGGATCTTCCAGCGTCATTTCCCGGACCGCTTCACAAATGCTCCAGAGCTCCTCCGGAGGAACAACTTCTTCATGAGCAGCAATCTGCAGAACGGAATCTGCAGATGTATACACAATCAAGTCTCCTGTCCGGACGTGTTCGGCTCCCAGTTCATCAAGAATATCGGTCCCCGAAGCCGGTTTGTTTCCGAGAATGCCTCTCCCGGTGTGTGCTTTAATCTGATCGATCAAAGCGCTTGGAAAACCTTCAGGAAACGTGCGAAACGGCTGATCAATGTAAAGACCCATGATTTCCCAGTGCCCGGTCATCGTATCTTTGCCGGCTGACTTCTCTATCATCGTTCCATAAGACCCAATTGTTTGTTTCGGCTGCGACACCCCTTTATATGTCTTGATAGAGCTAAGTCCAAGCTGATCCAAATGAGGCATTTGCAAGCCGTTCATTTTTTCAGCGATATGACCAAGTGTATCAGCGCCTGTGTCACCAAATGCCGCTGCATCCGGTGCTTCACCTATCCCTACAGAATCCATTACGACGAGAAAAATCCGCTTATAAGCTCTCATGTTTGTCACTCCTAACTAAATAATGAAGAAATCTTTGTTCTGTTGTCAGAAGTCAGACCTCTATTCAAAAAGCATCACGCACGAGGATGATGCTGTGTATACACTTCCCTCATGCGTACTTTTGTTACGTGTGTATAGATTTGCGTGGTCGAAATATCGGCATGTCCAAGCATTTCCTGAACAGCGCGCAAATCAGCTCCATTTTCCAATAAATGTGTAGCGAATGAGTGGCGCAGCATGTGCGGAGAAAGCTCTTTTTCAATTCCCGCTTCCTGTGCCAGTTTCTTAATAATTTTCCAAAACCCTTGTCTCGTGAGAACGTTTCCGTGATGATTTAAAAAAAGATCGTCACTCTGCTTCTTTTTCATCAATTCAGACCGTCCGTAATCCAGGTAGTTTTGCAGGGCCGTTGATGCATGGCTGCCCAGCGGAACTATTCGTTCTTTGCTCCCTTTTCCTCTGCACTGGACAAATCCCATCTGTAAATGGACATCCGATGTTTTTAACGTACAAAGCTCTGTCACCCGCATTCCTGTTGCGTACAACAATTCGAGCATGGCTTTGTTCCGCAGCTCGATCGGCTTTTTCTTTCCCGCAGGATCATCGAGAAGCTTCTCTACTTCTGCAGCAGAAAGCACTTTTGGCAACCTGCGTTCCTGCTTCGGTGCATCAACGTCAGAGGAAGGATCCTGAGCCGACAGTTTTTCCCGCAGCATAAAGCGGTGAAAGGAGCGGACAGTAGAAAGCATCCTTGCTGTCGTAGAGGCTGCTCGTCCATTCTCAAAGAGATGCCGGAGAAAACCTGATATATGGTGACGCATGACATCGTTCCAATCCTTTAAATCAGCTGTTTGCTGGAGATATGCGGCATATGCACGCAGATCCCGTTCAGAGGCTGAAACGGAGTTGGGTGAAAGGCCTTTTTCAACCGTCAAATAGTGAATGAATGTTTCTATTTCATGGTGCACATCCTGCCACCTCCTGCTTCTTTCAGAATACCACAGGTACGTACCTTTGTGCAGTTGGCATTGAAAAAATGTCCTGAATTTTATTGACTATGCGATATATTCTTCTGAATCAATAGCTGACAACACAAAAAACCTCAGAATAGTCTGAGGCTTCCGTTCAGCGTAAGTTATAGAATGGGACTTCTTGCTGGTACAGCGACTACCTGCCGTTACACCGATGACAAATACCGTGAAACGTAAGCCGGTGATCTTTAATGTCGAACTTCCACCGCTGTTCCACGATCTTCTCCACATCACCAAGCAGATCCTCCTGAATTTCATCAACTGCTCCGCACTCCAGGCAGACTAGATGATGATGAAAGTGTGTGGCACCTTCTTTACGAAGATCATAGCGGGACACGCCGTCCCCGAAATTAATTTTGTCTACGATTTTCAATTCGGTAAGAAGTTCAAGCGTCCGGTACACTGTGGCAAGCCCAATTTCCGGATATTTTTCTTTGACCAGCATGTAAACATCTTCGGCGCTGAGGTGGTCTTCCTCATGTTCGAGCAGCACTCGAACGACAGCTTCCCGCTGCGGAGTGAGTTTATAGCTCTGGGAATGAAGTTGTTTTTTTATTCTTTCAATGCGCTGCTCCATTGACAGTCGTCCTCCATTCAGCAGCTCCTGTATGAGCGGAGCTTGCCTTCATTTCTGCTATTATTATAAGCAGTATTGAAAATGGGTGTCAAATGATAATGATTATCATAACAATATAATAATAATTATTATTTAGGTCTGCTTGATGACCGTTCTTTTTGCAGCTGCAGGTATTGAACAGCATACAGCGTTTTAGCATCATGAATGGTACCATCTTCTATAAACGCTGATGCTTCTTCTAAACTGACCTCAGCCATCTCAACAAATTCATCGTCATCTGCAGCTTTGTGTCCGGCCTTTAGATCTTCAGCAATATAAATATGTACAAGTTCATCCGCGAATCCTGGACTCGTATAGAACGAACAAAGGAATCTGCATGATCCTGCTTTTATTCCTGTTTCTTCTTCCAGCTCTCTAACTGCACAAACTTCAGGGCTTTCTCCCTCATCCAATTTCCCGGCCGGGATCTCTGCAATTACTTTACCTAATGCTTTTCTGTACTGATAAACGAGAATGAGCTTATCATCGCGGAAGCAGATGATGCCAACTGCTCCAGGATGACGGACAACCTCCCGTTTGCTTTCCTTGCCGTCCGGCAGTCTCACTGTATGATTTTCTAACTCAATTATGCGCCCTTGATAAATGCGTTCTTTATGTAAAGTTTCTTCATGCAAATGGTCCTTCATCATTATCCCTCCATGTTCTGAGCATAGAGGATTCCTTGCAAAACTGCAATTGCTCTACTAGAGTTAATTTAAAGGAGGGGTTGGATGCAGTCTAGTACGATTGGAAATTCACTCATTAAAGCTTCTGTATTAGGTTTTGGATGTATGTCGCTTCCGGAAGATTATAAGGAAGCAGAACGAATTCTACACGCCGCTGTGGACGGCGGAATTACTTATTTTGATACAGCCGATCTTTATCAATTTGGGCGTAACGAAGAAAACGTGGGCAGAGGCCTTACACCCTACAGAAACAGCGTCACAATTGCAACGAAAGGTGGAAATGACTGGAGCTCTGACCAGACAACCTGGAGCTGGAATCCATCTAAATCTTATCTGATCGAAGCCTGTAAGCAGTCGCTGAAGCGTCTCAACACTGACAGCATTGATGTATACCAGCTTCACGGCGGTACAATCGATGATCCCTTCGACGAAACGCGGGAAGCTCTGGAATTATTAAAGCGCGATGGGTTGATTCAGGCCTATGGAACCTCCTCTATACGACCGAATGTTATTAATAAATGGGCGCCTGTTACGGGTGTCGTCTCCAATATGATGCAGTACAGCATACTGGACCGCCGTCCTGAAGAACTCAGTGCTTTCCTCCAAGAGCATTCGGTTTCCATTATTGCCAGAGGTCCGCTGGCTAAGGGGCTCTTAACAGAGCGTTTCACACGTAAGCTCACAGATGAAGGGTATTTGTCCTACTCCGGCAGCGAGCTTCGTGACACACTGCATGATCTGCAAGCATATGCTTCGGACTGGGGCATGACTCTTAACAGCCTAGCTTTGCGCTACGTGCTGGCCGATCCTGCTTGTGATGTTGTTATTCCTGGAGCGAGCTCCGTTGAACAGGTTCAGGAAACGATTCTAGCAGCTGAAGCCGGTCCTCTTTCAGATCAACAGCTGAAGGACATTCGCTCGCTGACGAAAGCTGAGCACTATGAGAACCACCGAGTATAAAAAAAGCAGAAGCCATTGAACTGGCTTCTGCTTTCAGGCTGTTGAAAAAGTCTTTCAACTTCCATGTTGATTCGTTTGATTGTATTTCCCCTCTGCTTACCTAGCCTGCCGTGGGCTGGCCTTCAGCTATTTCTCAGGGGCCCCTTTATGAAGGGAAAATGGCGCGGCTTCACTCGGACACAGGCTTCTCACGAGAAGCCTTCAAGACCTAGTCCGGCTCCGCTCGTACGTTGATGCCGTTGCAGATCTGAACGGCACGGGATCTTCAGGCTGCGCGGCTTCCACGGGCACGCCGGACACATCGGGAAGGATCTATCTGTTTGGAAGCCGATCGTGCAGACCTAACCAAGTACGTGAAACAGACTGCCAGCTGCCGACATCGAAGGAGCTCGACTCCTGGAGGATCAGAACGAAGCGAAGATCCAGCGCTTCCTACGGAAGAAGGAAGCGGTTAGCTGAGCCCGTTCCCTCCGGAAAGCGAGGGTCCGCAGATACAGGCAGATGCAACCTTATTCACCTAACATGACTTCATCAACACTCTGGAAGCAGAAGCCATTGAACTGGCTTCTGCTTTTTTCATATTATAGAGGGAGGTAAATCCGTTTGGCGAATTCTGAACGATGCCCGTTATACGTGCTGCGTATGCTATGCCTCATCTTCGTATTGTTCTCTGATTGACAAGTACTGCTCTTCCAATACGTCATACGATATATAACCCGGACGATTCATAGCCACTCTGCCGTCTGGTGTGATGATATACGTAGTCGGCATCACATATACACTGTAGAGGTCCTCTACAACGTCCTCCTCATCGATAATCACAGGGAACGGAATGCTGAAATCTTCCGCAAACTGCCTGACTGCATCTATCCCGGGTTCCGTAGCCGTTCGGTTGAGTCCAAGTACATGCACCCCATCATCTTTATAGTCTTCATAAAAAGCCGCAAAATCAGGCATTTCATCTCTGCAAGGCGGACACCAGGTCGCCCAGATATTTAAAACGACATAATCGCCTTCCAGGTCTGCCAGGCTGAGCTGATCCTCATGGAGGGTCGGCAGAGAAAAGTCCGGTGCCTGCATGCCCGGCTCGGAGCCAACACCGTCAAGCGGGTCCAGGCTGACCATTTCCTCTTCTGAAAGCGTCTCGCGTTCTATACCGCCGGCTTCCATATATGCTTCCAGCGCTTCACTGCTTTCTTCAGTGTCTTCCCCATAGTCGACAATAACGACTAAAGCCGCCCCTAAAGCTGCAGCCGCCGCTGCTAATGTAAACCACTTCCGCACGAACGATCCCTCCTCTTCTCTCAGTATAGTTTATAGGAGGGATGAACTTGAATCAATAAGGTGGCGGTTCCATGAACAATCTTTTTTATGTACCTTCTCCAATTCGTAACGCTCCTTCCAATTTGATACCTCCGTTTGTATAAACAGGAAGAATGCAGTTTTTTCGCGAAACGCCATACTTTTCAGTCTGATTCTGGTAAACTAAATTCGTCTGTTGTTCATTTACATATTTAAAAGGAGCGTGCACGCATGTCGTTAATTGAAGCTATCATTTTTGGGATTGTTCAAGGAATTACAGAGTTTCTTCCAATCTCCAGTACAGCACATATCGTTATCACACAAATGATATTCGGTTATTCATTTCCAGGTCTCGCATTCGAAATTTATTTGCATCTAGCCTCTGTCCTTGCCGTAATCTTTTACTTCCGAAAAGATGTGATTGAAGTAACTGCAGGCTTTCTGAACTACATCATGAAACGGCGTGCCGAGGATAAAACAATGTTCTGGTTCGGCGTTTATATTCTGGTCGCAACTGTCATCACGGGCGGGCTTGGCGTTCTCCTCTCTGATTTCTTTGGCGATGGAATGAAAACGCCAGCTATTATCGCTCTCGCCTTAACCCTCACCGGATTTGCGCTGATTTTCATCGAGCGCTTTCATCGCTACGGCGCGCGGAAGG
Source organism: Alkalicoccus luteus (assembly GCF_052061695.1). Classification (NCBI taxonomy): domain Bacteria; kingdom Bacillati; phylum Bacillota; class Bacilli; order Caryophanales; family Bacillaceae; genus Alkalicoccus; species Alkalicoccus luteus. The sequence continues at coordinate 568 of NZ_JBPZEY010000019.1, read as the reverse complement.
AAAAGGATATGACTGTCAAAGATTCCGTTATTGTAGGACTTGGTCAAACGCTGGCGGTCTTCCCCGGTATATCCCGTTCCGGAGCTACGCTTGTGACCGGACTTTTAATAGGGCTTGATCGGGATACGGCTGTCCGCTATTCCTTTCTGCTGGCCATTCCCATCATTTTAGGATCTACCGTTCTGGGTGTCAGAGATATCTCTGCAGATATGATTAGCTACATTGGTGGTCTTAACCTGGTTGTCTCGTTTGCCGTAACGTTTATCTTCTCTCTTCTCGGTATTATCTGGCTGATCGATTTCCTGAAGAAGAGTAAGTTGATTTATTTTGCGATTTATTGTTTTGTTGTTGCAGCTCTCGTGTTCTTCCTGATTGATCCAAACACCGTTATGGATGTATAAGTGTGTTTCACTGTGGATGAAACAAGGTGCTTGCTAAAGTTCACAAATAATGGGGCTGTCCCATAAGTCGATATTATCGACGGGACAGCCCCTTTTTATGTATAGAAGTAATTTTATAGAAGGAAACAGAAAAAAATCGCCGAACCTGTGTGTGTAAGCGACAAAAC
>NZ_JBPZEY010000018.1:0-20857 GCF_052061695.1 Alkalicoccus luteus | reverse complement strand
CGGTTAAATCGTACTTGAGTTCACGGATGTACTCGCCGCGCGCGCCATCGTAGAACTCCCCGATACGTGTCGTTGTGGAGTCGTTCTCTGCTGAGAACATCGAGAACGCGGAAAACGTTTCTTCTTCTTTAAGAGCGTCTTCTTCGTTCAAGTTTTCTAAACCATCTTCAGAAGCAGCGTTCTCGTCGGAGCTTTCGTCTTCCTCAAGGCCATCTTCTTCATTGGAGTCTATGTCGAGATTACTCTCTTCTTTTTCTTCTTCGTAGTCTGTATCTTCCTCATTGATTTTGAAGTCTTTTTCTGTATCTTCTTCACGAGCCTCCGAATCAAGACCGGACTCTTCGTCGTTCTCCGCTTCTTCTTCGCGGGCTGCGTCTTCTTCTATCATTTCTTCTCGTTCTTCTGAATCAAGGTCAGATTCTTCGTCGTTCTCCGCTTCTTCTTCGCGGGCCTCGTCTTCTTCTGCCTCTTCTTCTCGCTCTTCTGGATCAAGGTCAGATTCTTCGTCGCTTTCCGCTTCTTCTTCGCGGGCTGCGTCTTCTTCTGCTTCTTCTTCTCGTTCTTCTGGATCAAGGTCAGATTCTTCGTCGCTTTCCGCTTCTTCTTCGCGGGCTGCGTCTTCTTCTGCTTCTTCTTCACGGCCTTCCAAGTCGAGATCAGCTTCGCCTTCACTGACTGTTTCCTGCTCTTCGCGGAATAACGCCCACTCATCGGAGAGCTGTACATACGTCTCTTCATCGACTGCTCCGTGCGGGGTAAGCTCTCTCGTCTCCTGGTAATTCTTTACCGCCGCTGCGGTTATCATACCGAAGAAAGTCGTTAGTTCTTCCTCCTGAAAACGTTCCTCGTGAGGATCAAGCTCCTTTAACAGGTGCTTTAATTCTGCTGTTTCCTCTTTATCTTGTCCAATAAACAGAAGGTACCCCTGTTCTTCCAACAGCTCGTTCATCTTCTCCCAGGCTTCTTCTGTATATGTAGAAGCTTCTTCGAGATCGTGATCGGCCTGGAATTGGTGAAGTGCTGTAACGAGCTCTTCTTCTGTCGTATATATAGCTTCGTCTGATGGTTCTGCTTCCGGATCGAATTCATACAGCATCAGCTGTTCACGGAAGATATTCCATCGGTGTTCATCGAATTCTTCTTCTGTAAGATCGTGTATGATATCGTCTGTTTTGTGCACATCTTCCTGCGGTTCTTCGCTGTTACTGCCTTCTGCAAGAGCCGTTCCAAACGAACTAAACAACAGCAAAAACACAAGAAAAAAGATAGTAATGCTTTTTAGTTTTTGTTTCATACTATGCCTCGCTCCTTTCTCAGAAAATTATATCGACAATTGTCATAGATTATAAAGAGACTTTTTTATGCTTTTTTACTTTTACTTTTCTCTTTAATTTTACGAAAATATAATCGTTATTGTTAAATATCTTGAATATGTTACCTAAATGTAATGTAGCAACTAAGTTTGTCTGTTTCAGTCAAAATCAAATAAACAAATTTATAATTACAGTAGATAATTAGATTTCATTTATAAATGTTGAACATTCCTTAAGCGATACGCCTTATCATATTTTGCATTTAGAAAATTAAAAAATCGAAGCAGTTAGCTGCTTCGATAGTGTATTAATCTCACTGTACTTTTTCCTCTTCTGGTACTGCTGCTGATGTATGAACTAGATACTCGTAATATTGGCACCTGGCTTCAGCGATTTCTGATTCAAAAAATTTTGTTCCTGGAGAAGTATTCACCTCAAAAAACCACATATGACCAGAGGGTTCGATTCCGATATCAATTCCCATTGAATCGATTGGAAAATCATAATACTGCTGAATACAAGGCGGAAGATTTTCAGCAATATCAATCAATTTCTCTTTTATCTCTGCAGCACGTTCTCCAAACTGAACATCAAAAAAAGAATCCCATTCACTTACTGCCCCGCCTTGGTTTACGTTCGACGTTATTGCATTGCTCATGCCAATTCGAGGGAGCAACGTAATCCATCTCCATTCTCCATTCTCTGCCCGTCTAGTGTGAATACGAATATCGAATGGGTGGTCTTCCTTTGTGCGGGATTTAATAAATGGCTGCACTAAATAGTTTCTTTTTTTAAATTGAGTCTTTACTCGTTTTTCCATCGCCGATCTGCTAATTTCTTCCGAGCTCCTGTCTGAGCAAAGTAAATAACCCTCTTCTGTTCTTTCTACCTCAAAAATACTTTTACCTTGATTCCCCTTAGAAGGTTTTAGAATAACTGCTTGATGCACATCTAAAAAATCGTCAATATCCTTTAACGAACTTACCACCCTATACGGAATTAAAATGTGTTGAAACGTGCCGTCCTTCTCGAGCATTTGATAAATATCATCTTTGGTGCCCAATCTGTGGGTAGTCATGATGCAGTTTGCCTCTAATTCACGGTGGAGTTCTGCTGTTTCTTTCGTTGGCAAAGAATTATCAACGACTTCAGGGTATTGGGTTATCTTTCGAATCCATTTCCCTTTTTCTAAAAAGAATCCGTTGATCGTTTTCTCTTTCATATTGACATCTTCCGGTCTGAAATAAAAGAATTCAATTCCATAATGATCGCTAACTGCTGCAACAGACCTTGCGGATTTCGATGGACGAGACCTTCGTCGAAGCATACCTACTTTGATTGTTGAAGATGGTTGGACCCCTCTTCTAGAAAGTAATCGTTTCAACATGGCATGTCTTCCTCTCCACTAATTTGTAAGCGCATTCTTACGGTTAATTATAGCAGACCATCAGTGTGATGGTCTGCTCCTTTTGACGGGAATCAACTTAGACCAGAATGTAACACATAAACAAAACCTCGTGCTTTACCTCAATTTTATATCCAGTCAAATTGTTGAACGTCGAACATATTTTCTAGAGGTTGACGAATTTTTATAAGAAGATATTTCAGACACAACTTCTTCTGTTAAATTTCCAAAGATCGGCTTTTGTGAAGCGAGCTGGTATAACCATGTTACTCCACTGAAGTTCAGCTCTATAAAGATAGGTTCGCCTTTTTGACCAACTGCAATGTCCCATGAAATATAATCATGATGTGCAATTTGTTTATGAAGATCTTTTACGAATTGCTTATACGATTCAAATGCTGGAATAACTGCCGTCTCCGTTGCGAACGAATAACCGCTGGTCGGATGTTCACTATATTTTTCAGCATATTCGTTTACTCCATAATTCAGCAGTTTTCCATCATCGGATACGCCTACGCATACTCCTCCTGCGCCGGCATTATCCTTCACGCTTCCTCCTGCTCCAAACCGGGCAAATGTCAGTAAGTAGTGGATCTCTCCATTCCAACGAAGCGTGACCATCCGCAACGAGTTAACAGAGCTTGGATGAGGCCTGGCCATCACCGGATGCTGTTGAATCGTTTCTTGAGCAATAAATTCGTTGCCAAGCAACTGCTCAATCTGGTTTAAATCAGTTTCTTCGTTCTTTATAAATAAAGCATTGTCTTTGGATGTTATTTTAGTGATTCCAGAGCCATTATTAGTTACGGTTGGTTTCATAATAACGTCCCCATTGTATGCTTTTAAAGCCGATTCCGCCTGTTCAGGAGTTAAATACTGATACTCTGCATTGAAGTAGTTACCTTTAATCCGTCTTAATACGGTTGTTGGCATATTCTTTGTGTCGATCAGTTTATCGTAAATATTTTTATCTTTGTACATGTTCATATGTTTAGGTGTATTAAAGTATGGGATAAACACTTCTTTCATGGTAGTAAACGGAACCAGTCTTTTCTCTGTATAGCCTGTTAAATGGCGATAGGCTTCATGGATCGTTACATTAACGTTGCTTCCGTAAATGTGATTCCAATACTGCTGCACTTCTCGGATATGGTTTGCATTTAAATGTGTAAGCAACCCTGCATGCTCATATTTTTTATAAATCGATCCTTTTGATTGAACACCAAACTTTTCTAATGGATTATCCGTAGCACGTACTTGAATCGTTCCATTTTTTGTAACGCGAAAACGAATCGGCTCGCTTTCTGCACTTATATTGTCGGTAAGATGTTTTTGAAGAAACTGTGATTCCTTTTTCAGCAGCTTTCTTACCTGAAACCCTGATTGCTTATTATCTGTAAGAAAAGGAATTAAATTTACTTTTGTTTCATTATCATTCACGATCAATTGCGCTCCAATACTGTAAGGAAGAGCCCTATGTTGACTATACTTTCCAAAAGAATTGTAAACAGCATTTCCAAGCGAATAGATAATAAACGCTCCAGCATGCTTTTCCACAGTTCCAACTGTATGCGTACCATGACCAATGATGAAGTCCGCTCCAGCTTCAGCTAACGTTCGTGCTGTGGAAGTTGTATGCTTATTGGTTCCAGCAATTGTATACTCAGATCCAATCCAGTGGGGAGTTACAATAACTAATGCTCTTGCATCATCATTCTTTATCGATATGATTTCATTTTGTATGGAACGCAAGGTTCGTACTTGAATGCCTGTTGTTGTTTCAGTGGCTCTGTATTTTAAATTAGTGACATTTGTTTCATTAATGATTGCTGAAATGACGTATATGTTTTTTGAGCCTGTCTGAATGACTGGTTCTGGCAGCTTGTTAGATAATAGCCCATATCCAAGAGTTTGAAACCCGTTTTGGTTCAACTGATCTATCATCTGAGCAGAAGCTTTATGCTTTGCGACTTGATCGTTTGCAAGCCCTATATGTGTCACTCCTATATTTGTTAATGTACTAATCGTTCTTTCCGCATCATCCCAATTGCTTTTAGGCAGCTTATTAGCGGGTATCATTTCTGAGTCAGGAATTAAAACCGTTTCTAAGTTTAGATAAAAGTAGTCTGGTTCTCCTACCGCTTTACGATAGTTATTTACAAATTGATGAGGCGTCAATTGCAATTGTTTCAACTTCTGTTGACGACCTGGTTTGCGGAAATAGTAATCACCTAGTGAGAAGTCACCAGCAAAAAATAATCGTTTTTCCCCCATCATAAGTCCTCCTTTTTAATCAAGAAAAAAAGACTCTTAGAGAGTCTCTTTCTCTATTTCATTCATTATATGGTACAGTGCAATCGAACTGGAAATGTTATGTTGTGTAAAATCGTTGCGAATTTCGACTGCTTTAAATTTATTGTGAAAAGCTCCCGTCGAAAGTGTTTTTTTCTCAAAAAACATTGCTTTCTCAGGACGGATTTGCATTTGCAACTGAAATTGAATCGACCGCTTAATGGTTTTAAACAATCGTTCTTTCATATTCTGATCGTCAGTTAAAAAGTATACGTTTGCCAACCCTTCCGTTTTACACGCATTGGGGACTGATTTTGGGTTAAGCCCTTCTTGAGGCGGATAGCCACCTTGCCATTCCTCTTCATATTTTTCGCCAATGAACTGGCTTTGCATAATCGATTCTGCCATTAATATTGCATGATCAATAAAACTTTGACGAGGACGGTGTTTGCTAATAGCTCTTATTCCGTAAAGCAGCCAATGGTCACTTTGGACATTTTCAAGCGTAGCTCCAGCATTCACTTCTTCTACTAAATAAGCTGTGGCTTTCTCTGCACTGTCCAGCCACTTTGAGTTCCCGTCCAGATCATAAAGGTTGGCTAATGCAAGGATCGCTTCACCTGTATAGAAATTGGATCGGAAATCAGTTACCTTCTTTGTGCTGAACACTTGTTTATGGATGGCGAAATCCCCATTCTCTTTTTGAGTATCTGTCATCCACGCTGCAAGCTTTTGCATCGTCGCTATATGTTTTGTGCTGCCTGTGAGCTTAGCATGTTTAGCAAGTGCTACGATCAATAAACCATTCCCACCTAGCTTATTAACATCCCGTTCAACTAGAACGAGGGTGTCGTTATTATTTTCAGCGACTTTTTCTGTTTTGTCTGTAATATATTCTAATGCAAGTTCTGCTTTACGAAGTATTTCCTCATCTGCTTCGATTTCGTAAGTTTCCAGCATTGCATACACCGTGCCAGCATGGCGGAGAATATTATACTTCGACGGTTTTTCATTCAGAGCAGGATCGTAAATATAAGTCATTTTTCCTTTTTCATTCACTACTTTGGTAAAGTAGTTATGTTTCGCCAGATTAATAGCTTCTAGCAGCGAGTCCTTTGTCAGTTCTTTGAATACGCGATGGCCCCGAACTAATGCCACGGCTTCTTGACCATTTGTATAAACAGACTCTGTTTTGAACTTAAATAAGGTATCTGCTTCTTTCCAGCCTTTTTCAGTAATACCAAGTTGAGAAGACAATGCTCTTTCCACAGATTCAGTTATCAAACTTTGTTGATCTACGATTTTATAGCATTCCACTTCTTGAGGTGAAAAGACAGCGCGCAAATCTCTACCAAAGGCCATGCCAGTAACGCCGCGATTATGTTTATACACGTGATCTTGAATACCCTTATTCAATGTTTCTTCTGAAGTTACTTCGGTGAGAATATCCAGTTTCATATGTTTCGGTTTAAATTTTAACGGTTTGTTTGCGATATATCTAGTATAGGCATGATTAACCGCGTGTTGAACGGAATCACCTATACCATAAACAACGAACGCTCTGTTTCCACTATTATCTGCTAATGCAATCCACGATACGTACTTTCCTCCTAACGTACCGTAATTTGTATCTTGTAATCCCAGATTGGATAACTCATCATTTTTCTCCAAAATGTCTGCAAACAATTGTTTAGCTGCTTGTTTCATTCAAATCACTTCTTTCCTGCACGCAGCAGTTTTTTGAAAATGTCCAGCATTAACCTGACAGGCTTGGTCATTTTCCAAGTAGTACTGTGAACAAGCTGATCATATTTTCTCGCGATTCGTTTATATTCCGTTTTAGAAAGACGACGATAGTCGCCTTTACCATATTTCTTTTTCGCTTGTTTTGAAGTGAAACCCATACGCACTGGCTTTGTCCATTCTTCTTCCACAACCTCTACCACTTCTGCGCGCTCCGGGCCTTCTATCACGACTTTTTTAAAACTATCTACTTTTTTCTTATTAGGATGACAAACTACTACGGATACTGAACCATCAGCTTCATTCCGTGCGTAACCGTGCAAGTCGCGCATAAGAGCCTCTCGTTTAATCCAAGCACGGTAGCCAACACCTTGGACATTACCCCGAATCGTATATAGTTTTCCGTAAAGCTCTCCCTTTGGCGGTTTTGGTACTTCCACCATCGTAGCAGAACGGCTTTTAATCGGCGCAATCACGTTGTCAAAATCGAAATAAAGGTTCGATCTCGGATAGTCGGCCGTTTCCGGGAAATAAAAGTCAATAAATGCCTTCGCGAAATCACGCGGCGTTCCGATCATTGGGAACAAGTGGCCGCCAAGCCCCGGACGTGAGTTCACCTCAATGACGGAGCCTGCCCCGGTTTCATCATCAACGATGATATCCACGCCGCTTTGAGCAAGCCCCGGGATCGCTTTCGTCGCTTCGATCGCAATTCGTTCGAGAGCTGGAGACAGCTCCTCGGTTACGTCTACGGAATCCCCGCCGTTTGACAAGTTACTCTGGACGCGCAGGTAAATGCGCTTGCCTTCTTCGAGAACCGAATCCAGCTCGTAGCCTGCCTGCTCGATCATATAAAGCACTTCTTTATCAATCCGGATCATCCGGCTCGTTAAGTGAGGGTTCAAACTGCGGAATTTGTTTTTATCCTGGATCAGCTTCCGGATCGTGCGCTGACCGTCGCCAACGACGTTTGCCGGAATGCGGTGCATCGCACCAAGCACTTTTTCACCGAGAACGATGACGCGGAATTCCTTTTCGCCTGGAATATGCGTTTCGATGATAACTTCTTTGTAACCAAGCTCGTCGCGTACGTACTCGATCGCCTCTTTTAACACCTGTTCTTCACGGACGTTGGCAAAGACCCCTTTGCCGCCGTTTGCACTGACAGGCTTTAAGACGAGCGGATAGCCAAGCTCGTTTCCGTACGCGAGAATGTCTTCATTCGAGGCATCCTCTAAAAATTTTGCCCCCTGCGGAGTCGGTACATTCGCCTTTGTTAAATACTGCTTCGTTAAATCCTTGTCGTCACAAATATCAAATGCTTCATCCGTCACGAGATCGCCTTTCGACAATGCAAAATGATGCTCTTTGTTTTTATGCCGCAGCGAATAGCGGACTTTCAGCTTCATTTCTTCATCAAATTCGCGGTAAAAGCGGAGACGGATGCCGCGGCGCCAGCCTTCCAGTGCGACGGTATAGGTACTGATCCGTTTTCCCTGCCCTGCTTTCGGTACGGCTCCTTCTAAGTGCGGGAGCCATTGATAGGTTGTTTCCTGTATCACGTTGGGTTCCTCCTGTCCGGGCAGCTTATCGTCTGCCGAATCGTGTCTTCAGTCTCGTGCGGATACCGGATGCTTCGCGAGCCGTCCGCGCTGCTGCTTTTTCTTCAAGCTTCCACTCTTCCAGCAGCTGTCTTCGTTTTATATAGGCCTCCACAAAGGAAGGTCGTGTATCATCATGCCAAACAAACTCTGCCGCGATCATCCTGCTGCTTTCTTCAGCGGTGACCGTACCCGACTCTTTAAGCCGCTGCTTTACTGCCTGCAGATCCTCTGGTGTGCCGAGGAGCGTCGCAGTAAGCGTCTTATTTTTCAACAAGCTGACCGTGCCATACAACGTGAGCTCTTTCATCAAGCGCTCCAGCTGATGCTTTTGTTGCTTTAATGCTCCTTCACAGGTAAACGACTGCTGGATGGTGCCTGTCTGTTTGGGAGCGGGCGCTACTGTGATACGCGAGGCTCCGGCTGCTTTTACGGCCGCTTCGATGGGACCGAGATCAAAATAGACGTGATCACTGCGCGGTGCGTTTGCTGAGGCTGGGAAATAAAAGTCGATCAGCGCTCTCGGCACATCGCGGCTCGTCCCGGTGATTGGAAACAGGTGTGAGCCAAGGCCCGGCTTCGTGTTCACTTCGATCACGACTGCTTCCTTCCAGTCCGGGTCCACCATTAAGTCTACACCACAATGAGGCAGTCCGGGAACCGCTTCTGCGGCACGGATCGCAGTTTCTTTTATTTTTTCTGAGAGCAGGTCGGTTACGTCAACCGGATCGCCTCCTGCTGAAATGTTGCTGACGCGTTTGACGACGATCGTTTCCCCGGCTTTCGGAACCGTTCTGAGCGTCCAGTCTGAAGCGTGCATCGTCGTGTAAAAATGACGGTCGAGCTTGATCGGGCGGTGGTATAAATGCGGCACCTCCCGCCGGTCTTCGTTCTTTTGCTCAATCAGTTTTGCAATGGAGCGCTTTCCGTCCCCAGTGACACTGGCCGGACGGCGCTGCACGGCGCCGAGCACTTTTCCGTCCAGCACCATGACGCGGCATTCTTCTCCCTCGACAAACTGCTCGACGATCACGTGCTTTAAACCCAGCTCCTGCCGCACGTAGGTAACGGCTTTTTGAAACGACGCCTCATCGCGAATGTTCACGATGACACCTTTGCCGCCGGAGGCGTTCGTCGGCTTTAACACAAGCGGAAAGCCTTTATCTTTGGCATACGCGATAACTGCTTCATCCGTTGCTGCTTCCGTGAAGGTTTTTCCGTGAGGAACCGGAACGCCATGTGCCCGCATTGCCTCGTTCGTCCGCGATTTATCGTCACAGATCGCCTCTGCTTCATCGGTGATCCGGTCGCCTTTTGATCCTTGAAACTGATGCACGTTTGAGCCATCTGAGAGCTGATAGCGCAGCTGAAATTCGCCGTCCTCGCCGCGGATCGACCAGAACGTCAGCTCGAGTCCCCGGCGCCAGCCTTCAAGAGCGATCGTATAGAGACTGATTTTTTTATCCTTCGCCGCAAGCGGAACCGCATCAGTTAAGTGCGGGAGCCAGACCGGCTTCGTTTGTTTCATCTCGTTACGTCCCCCTCTTTGAGAGCAGCTTCAGCTTCCCAGGAAGCCCCGCGGTTGTCCGCAGCAGCTTCAGCGTCTGTTCCGTCCGACGCCTTGCGGCAGCTGTCCGGTTTATCAAAGTCGTTACCTCTGCCTGATCCCGGAGCAGCTCTTCCCGGCTCTCATATACGCGGAAGGCAGGTGTGATAAACGCCGGGCCCCTGCCGGCTTCTTTGGCATCAGGAAGCGAGGCTCCGAATGCCTCCGCTTCGTCTCCAGCTGCGAATACGTGCCAGCGGTCCACCCCTTTCGGCTTCAACCAGCCGGTAAGCCTTCTTTCCATCGCTTCCACATAGATCTGATGCCGTTCCGCTGCATGCAGCGGCTTCTCTATGACCCAGTGTATCCCCTGCGGCTCCTCTGATGGACAGTCCGGCACTTCAGAGACGGATGCCGCCCCGGTTTCAAGTGCCATCAGGCTGTCCTGAAGGTGAAAGTACGCGTGAGACGCCCGAGTATGCTGTTTCGTTTCTGGAAAATAGTAATCGACAATTGCCTTTGGAATGTCGCGACCTTTCCCGTGCATCGGAAACACCATCAGGGCGATTTGAGCAGTTGGGTTCACTTCGAGCACAACGGGGCCGCGCTCATTTGAATGAATGATATCGACCCCGCCGTGCGGAAACTCGGGAAATGCCTGAAGCGCGCGGACGGCCGTCTGCTTCATGTCATCAGGAAGCTGATTCAGTACGTCCACTGGATCGCCTCCTAGTGAAACGTTGCTTTGCGTCCGAAGCGCGACGACCTGACCTGCAGGAGGACGGCTATCCAGCTTCAGTCCCTGCCCCTGCAGCATAGCTTCCACGGCGGCATCGAGTTTGATCAGCGCCGTCGCAAGACGTGGGTTACTGCGCCGTTCGCCGTTTTTACGCGCAATGAGCTCCTCGATTGTCGCATTGCCATCGCCGGTTACCGATGCCGGATCCCGCCGGACGGCTCCTGCTACGTGTTCACCAACGACGTACAGCCGGTACTCCGGCCCTTCAATGTGCTCTTCGAGAAGAACAGGTTCCCCAGGGTGCTCCTGTTGCAGCTCCCGGTATACTCCGGCGAGCTCGTCTGCGGAAAGATTCGTCCGCACGCCGCGTCCGAAGCTGCCGTCATTGACTTTCAGCACGAACGGACCTGCAAGCTTTGCTGCTTCGACTGCAAGATCAGCTTCCGATTCCAGCAGACTGCCGCGCGGAGCCGGAACGTCTGCCTGATGCAGGTACTGCTTTGTGCGCGTTTTGTCGGCTCCCGCTTCGACTGCTTCACGTGAGACACCATCACCTCGAGAACGGAAAAAGCGGACCGTTCGTTTTCCATCCGACAGCGTAAACAGCCTGCCGGGACGGTGCGAATACCAAAAAGGAATATAAGCAAACGCCTGACTTTTATGAGCATGAAACTGAAGTGTCAGTCCGCGCCGCCAGCCTTCCAGCGCGATCAAGTATCCGCATAACAGCGGTCCTTGCGCCTGATGAACGACAGCTGCAGGAAGGTGGGGCGGCCATTGTGCCGGGTTCATAGCAAATTCCTCCAATGTATGTAACGCTCTCCGTTCAGTAAATCATGCATGAGCGCTTCTTCAGCTTCCAAAAACGCTTCCCCGAGCGCTCTGTCGGTTGCGGCGTCGAACTGATCATAGTTGCCGGGCTTTGGCGTGCATTCGCCAAATAAAAGGCCATCGGTCGTCTGCAGAAAATCAAACCGGCAAAACGGGGCCGGAATGGCTTTTCCAAGTCTGGACGCAGCTTCAAGCGCCCGTAGATCCGGTCCGTCGCCATCCATGAGCTGACCGGTATACTTACCCGTCTCAATTGGCTCCCCTTCCGGCGTCCACCAGCAGTAAGCCGTTTTCGGACTGCGGGAAATCTCCAAAATAAGAACTGTTTTTCCGTAAAACGTGTAGCACTTCATATCGCGTGCCGGCTCTTTCGTGTCTTTATCCGCATAATAGACTTTCTCGACGTTCCAGCTGTCCTCAGCAACGCGACCGCCCGCTAAATCTTGCTCCAGCTCGCGGCGAAGTGCCTCCAGAGAGGGGAGCACCTCAGACGTTTTCACGTTTAAAATGTCATCTTCCGCACGGAGTACGTAAACTCCGCGCCCGCCTGCCCCATCTGCCGGTTTTACGACGGTTCCGGGGGCGAGCGTCAGCTGTTCAAGCGGTACGGACGTTGCGAGCACCTCCGGCACGGCAATATCGAGCGAGCGAGCAAGCTTATAAGCCTTCTCCTTATGGTCCACTGTCCATTCCGGCAGAGCGTGACCCTTTTGCAGCCGCCTCGTCCGTGCTGTCAGCTGGCCGCGAAAAGAGGAGAGCGGCTCAAGAGATGGAATGGTACGATGCTCAATTCCGCGTGCAAATCGCTCCGGCAGTTCCGCAGCAGAAAACGCAGGAAGCAGCAGTTGACGCATCTGGTCTTCTGCTGCGGTTCCTTCCCTGGCCGCCTGACGGAGCGCTTCCAGCATCGCTTCTATGCTGAAGCGGTCATGCAGCTGCTTCTTTGCCGCCAGCTCCTGCGCGAGCTCCATCAGCGTGCCTTCCCGGTACGACTCCCGCACCGTTTCACGGACACGGGCAAGATCGTTCATCTCATCCGGGAGCGCTTTGGGTGCAGGCGTTTTCTGCTTGTATACCTGCTCACGCAGCTTTTGGTTTTCCTGCTCGAGACGCGTCATCTTGCTGCCTAATAAGCGCGCTCGAAGACGCGAAAGCGGAGATTGACTCACAAAACCCCTCCTTTACTGCTTCCATTCAGGTGCCGTACCGGTCAGCCGGCGCACTGCTGCTTCCACTGCGGCCTTATCAGCCGCTTTGCCGGTTACAACCGCTTGTTGGGCTTCCATGAGCGGTACAAATCGCTGCTTTTCCAGCAGGGCTTCTGTGTCGGTAAATCGGACTTCGCCGGCACGTATTTTCTCTCCGTAAACGAGCATTTCCACCGCGCCGTTGTTGATCAGCTTTCGCCAGCGCGCATGCACGTGCGTAAACGGCGAGCTGTCATAGCGGTACAGCAAAACGAAGCCGATTCGCTTTTTCTCTGCTTCAGCTGCCTTCAGCTCGTCAGTGGCAAGCGCATCTTCGGAACGGAAATCAGCCGCAAATACGACGTCAAATTCCCGCCAGCCGTCTTCTTTTGCTTCCCGCTCTGGACGCATTGGCTCCGGTACGGAAAACGGACGCTCTGTCTGCTCCGGATCGTAGTAGAGCGTGCCTGCGTTTTTATGATGATAGTCGTGCGCCATTTCATATTCGCGGCGGGCGCCCATTTTGTAGTTAGGCAGCCCGAACGCTTCGTTGCCTGTGAGCGACTGATCGGACTGGCGCTGGAAGGAAAGCGGTCCGGTCGCAAGCTCTACGACGGACTGCTCGCCGAACAAGCGCCGGCAGCGGAAAATAAATTCAGAGTCTGCTGCAAAGCGCACACGGTCCCATGAACCGAGTTTTTCGAGTACGCGCTCTCTGCGGAACATAAACGATGACATGTTGTTAAACAGGTATTCTCCAGGACGGGCGCGGCGGTGCAGGGACAGATCTTCAAACATGCGTGCCTGCTGTGACATGTTGGCTACAACGTCCTCGTTCTCCAGCAGATGCAGCACCTGCTTTTCGATTTTTTCAGGATGCGACCAGTCATCGGCATCGTTTACCGTGACAAAGGTGCCGGTCGCCTGTTTCAATGCCAGATTACGGGCGGCGTAAGGCCCGCCATTCTGCTCCACCTGCAGCACCTTAATCCGTTTATCTTCTTTTGCAAAAGCTTCTGCTGCTTCGACTGTACCGTCGGAGGAAGCATCATCAATGATAAGAATCTCCAGGTTCGTCCACGTCTGCGCCTGCAGCGAATGAATCGCTGTCTTGAGCGTCGCTTCCGCGTGGTATACAGGCACGAGCACGGTTACTTTCGTGTCCTCAAGCGCCGGCTGGTTGACGAGCTGCTTTTTCGCGCGCGGCTCGAGGGCGTCGTATGCGGACAGCTGATTGCGAACAGCTGGGTCGAGCTGAATTTTCATTAAACCTGCGTCACTGAGCACCTTATTTAAATATGGAATACGAGCTTCTGTGTCTTTTATGGTATTTGCACGCGCCAAATACAGATCCGGATGCGGCTTCTTTTTGATAAGCGCATCCAGAACAGCTTCAGCCCGGTCGCGTGTGCCAAGCTGCAGCATCGCTTCTGCAGCCAGAATCGACGCGCGGCGGATCTTCTCTTCCGCCTCCTCCGTCTGCAGCATGTCGAGCAGGTAGTCGAGTGCTTTTTCTGCTCCTTCTTTCGTGTACTGATTCACGTGCCAGAGCGCCAGCTCGAAGGCCGCATAGCGCTTCAGTGCAGGACGCTTCGTCTTTTCATGCAGCGCTTCCAGATCGTGAAGCGCCCGCTCCGTGAAGCCGAGATTGTTAAGCTTCCATTTGAGCGTTTCCACTTTTGCTGTTGGAAGTCCAAGAAATGGAACGACCTGCTTCAGTTTGTCCTTCTGCTCTTTCGTCAGGTTGGCACTGACGCGTTTTTTCATCGTCTGCAGTTTATTCATGAATCGGGTCACCTGCTTTCATGGAATGGCGCGGCATCAGGAGCTCCGCGGTTTCAGTCTCGTCTTCTTTTGCACGTTGTACTTATCCTTGTAGCGGGCGATGGCCTCTTTCGGATCGCCGTCGTATAAAATCTTCCCCTGGTCCATCCAGATCGCACGCGTGCATATTTTCTCCACAAAGCCCATGCTGTGCGATACGATGATGACGCACTTCGCCATCTCGATCATTTCCTGGATTTTTTCACTCGCTTTCTGCTTGAAGGCAATGTCACCGGTTGAGAGCGCTTCATCAAGAATGAAAATGTCCGGCTTGAGCGTCGCGGCTATGCTGAAGCCGAGCCGAGCCTGCATACCGCTTGAGTAGTTCTTCACCGGCTTGTCAATCGCCCTGCGGATCCCGGAAAAGTCGACGATTTGCTCGTAGTCTTCATCGATCTTCTTTTTCGGAATGCCGAGCAGCATGCCGTTTAAGTAAATGTTATCCCGGCCGGTCAGCTGCGTGTTAAAGCCGGTGCCGTATCCGAGAAGTGATGTTGTTTCGCCGTGCAGCTCAAGCTTTCCTTCATCAGGGGTAAGAATATTCGTCATCAGCTTGCAAAGCGTGCTTTTCCCAGCCCCGTTATGACCGATGATGCCGACGACTTCGCCTTCCTTGATCGTGAATGAATTCTCTTTCAAGGCCCAGAATTCCTCTTTATTGACGTCATAACGGACGCCGATATTGTCAGCCCGCACAATCGTCTGGTCTTTGATCGTCGTCTGCGTTTTCTCAATGTCGAGCCTTTTTTGCGCACGCGGCTTCCGCTCCGGTACCGATTCCTTGTACAGGTTCGTGACGCGCTTCGGATCACCGTCTGCGCGGATCACGCCTTTATCGAGCCAGATGAGCCGGTCACAGTTGCGGCGCGCGTATTTCAGGCTGTGCGTCACGAGAATAACCATCTTGGCTTTTTCCACGAGCTCTTTCATCTTTTCGGCAGCCCGCTGCCCGAAAGCTGCGTCACCGGTGTTGAGTGCTTCATCAAGAATGAGAATTTCCGGCTCCAGGTGAGCGGCGACGCTGAATCCGAGACGTGCCTTCATTCCGCTGGAGTACGTTTTAGTAGGACGGTCGAGAAACTTCCCCAGTCCCGAAAACTCGTGAATGTCGTCGATGAATTCATTGATGCGGTGCTTGGAAATACCGAGCATCATCCCGTTTAAATAAGCATTCTCCCTGCCGGTTAACTCTTTATCAAAGCCCATACCCATGGAAAACAGAGCAGAGACGCGGCCATTCACCGTCAGCTCTCCTTCATCTTTTTCCAGAATGCCGGAAAGCATTTTGCAAATCGTCGTTTTGCCGGATCCGTTTGAGCCGATAATGCCGAGAATTTCGCCTTTGTAGCCTTTGAAGCTCAAATTCCGCAGCGGCCAAAATTCTTCTCCGGCATCCGGATCCTTTTCCCGCTTAATAAAACGGAGCGCAAAGGATTTATAGTCGTCGGTGCGGTTGCCGGAATGAAACTTCACGCCGAGATCGTTTGCTTCGATCACGACTTCGCGGTTTTCCGGTGCCTTGTTGTCACTCATGTAGTCACACCCTCATTTAAAGTGCCTTAATGATTTTGTACTCGTTACGGCTGTAATAAGCAAGCAGTCCATAGACGAGCAGCGCGGACACGCCGAGAATAATCGACAGTGCAAAAAAGTTTGGTGACTGCTGGTACATCAGCACGTCCCGGTATGAATTAACGATGTGGGCGATTGGATTGATGTCGACCACCCACTGATACTCGTCCGGAAGACGGCCGCCCTCCCAGATAATCGGGGACGAGTAGAATAAAATTCGCGTTACGTGCGTGAGCAGGTTTTCAATATCCCGGATAAAAACGGATATGTACGCGAGAAACAAGCCGATCGCAAGCAGAAATACGAGCTGTACGATAATAATAATCGGCAGATAGATCGCCTGCCAGCCCGGCATGACGCCAAAGACGACGAGAAAAATCGCCACGATGACGAGGCCGAACGAAAAGTTCACCATTTGTGAAAAGGTTCTGGTGATCGGAAAAATCGACTTCGGCAGGTACACCTGGTTAATGATCGAGGAATAGCGCAAAATCGAGCGTGCCGAGCTGTTAATCACGGTATTCGTCCAGCGCCAGGACACGAGTCCAATGACGAGGAATACGGCAAAGTTTTCGCCGCCGCGCCCGAGAATAAAGCTGATCAGGAAGTAGTAAACGACCACGCCGAGAAGCGGGTCAAGCAGCCACCAGAAGTAGCCGAGATAGCTGTTTCGGTGCTCTGCTTTCAGTCCGGATTTGATCAAATAAACGATCAGATCCTTTCGTTTCATAATTTCATCCATATATTGTCGCATCACGTTACTTGACACCGCCGTTTCCTGACGTTGACGCACGTCGGTATTTTTTCCATTTGTTACACGCATAATGCATAAAATAGTAGCTGCTTGCGAGCAGATTTAGTTTTTCTATATCCCGGTAGACTTTCCAGTTCTGCTTCGCCATCTTTTTCTTATCACTCGAAATCGATGCTTTCTGCCTGCGGTATACGGCAAGCGGCTCACTGATACCGTAGGCGGTAAAGCCTCTTCGGCAAAGCTCCAGCCAGAGCACATAGTCCTGACGGGTGCGGATATCGACCATTTTGAGCGGGCCTGTCTGCTCCAGATCGACCATCACCGTTAGACAGCCGATCATGTTCTGCTTCAGCAGATCGCGGTAGCCGACGCGTGCCGGGATCAGATCGCCAAGCCCCAGATTCGTCCCGTCGCTATCAATGACGTAATACTGCGAAAACGTGAAGGCTGCACCGTACTTTTGCATCCAGGCGAGCTGCCGCTCTACTTTATGCGGCAGCCACTGGTCGTCGCTGTCTAAAAAAGCGGCATACGTTCCGGTGGCCTGCTCAAGCGCAGTATTTCTCGCGACGGCTGCCCCGCTGTTTACGACAAGCTCCATCAGGCGGATGCGGCTGTCTTCAGCGGCATACGTGCGGATTATTTCCCGCGTTTCGTCCGTTGAACAATCGTCCACAATCAGCATTTCCCAGTTCGTATACGTCTGTTTCTGTACAGATTCAATCGTGTCCCCGATCACACCGGCTGCATTGTACGCCGGTGTGATGACTGAGACGAGCGGCTGTTTAGTTGTCACTGTATTCACCTGCTTCAATTCCGTTAAGTCTATCATATAAATCCGTCAGTTTCTTTTCCTCATGACCCCAGTTTAAATAGTTCTGCACGGCTTTCCTGCCGCGTTCCCCCATCGCTTTTGCTTCCTCCGGGTATTCACGCAGATAGTTGACCGCATCGCGGATCTCGTCCCCATTGTCCGGGTTCACGCAGATGCCGCACTGATATGTATCCATAAACGCCTGCCATTTCGGGTAGTCCGAACAAATGACTGGCAGTCCAGCGGCCATGTATTCGAAAAACTTCGTCAGCTCTTTTTTCATGTAGTGCTCGCTTGGCGGAAACAGGGCGATTCCGGCGAGCCATCCGCTTTGGGCGTAAGCCGCATCAATCTCTGCTTTCGGTACGTAACGTCCCTCACCGTGCAGGTGCAGGCGGCCCTCGTCGTCTCCTGCTTGCTGCTTCATCTCCGCAGCAAGGCTTTCCGGACAGTAGCCGTACAAATGAACCTGAAGCGACTTATCCAGTGCCGGAAGCGCTGCGTGCTGCACGGCCCCGCGGTCCTTCGTTACGTTTCCTGTGTAAAGAAGTCCGTCTGCCTGATGAAATGAGCGATCGATGCCTGTCAGCTTCTCCTGTAAAATCGGATAGTTTAATACGCAAAGACCTTGTGGGTATTTTTCCAAGTAGTATTTCTCGGCAAGAATAAGCTCCATCCGCCGCGTGCAAAATGCTTCGACCTTTTTATAGACTGATGCAATTAGTTGACGGACCGGCCTGGTGAAGTACTGTCGCTGCACGATGCCAGTTTCGTAATCTTCGTGAATGTCATAAATGACGTGATTCCGCTTGTTTTTCAGCAGCCAGCCGACCGGCAGCAGCTCCGGGTCGTGAATATGGTAGATATCCGCCTTCTGTTTCTTGGCGCGGAAATAGGCACGGACCGTTCCGAAAAGGAGTCCTTTCCAGCGGTTCGAGTACTTCGGAAGCGGCTCAAACGGCACATCCCCTTCCTCGGTATTAGTCGGCACCGGCGCCAGAAGAGTTACGTCATAGCCTGCCCGTTTCAGGGAGGCGCACTGTTTATAGTAAATTCGCGGATCTAACGGATGGTGCAGTGTCGTCATATGCAGCACCTTAACAGTATGTCTCATAGAAAACTCCTACGTATAAAGTACAGCTTTGTTCGCTGCAAACTTTCCAACATCATATTATATCATAGGAAAAGGAATTTTCCTGCCCTTAGCAGGAGAATGTAACCGAATTGATACGTGCTAGTGTTACAAGTTCATTACAACACAGAATCGCAAGAAAAGTCGCATGTATTAATTTGTCGAATGTAATAAACTTACTATCGTAGCTGAAATATATCCCGTATTTCTGACTGCGCACAACAATGAATCCAGCTTAGATACACAAGACATTCACTGCACTTTGATAAACGAACGAAAGGAGCGGATCGATTGAAGAAACATCTGGCAAAAAAAGCCGGCATCACCGGACTTGCTTCCCTGCTGTTTATGACTTCCGCCCTGCCTGCATCTGCCGGCTCGGCCGAAGAAGTGATGAACGATTTGTTTCCGGATCAGGAAACAGCTGAAGCAGACGTTACTCCGGCCCTGTTCAACCAGCAGCTTGAAGAAGAGCTACATATTTCATTTGAAGAGACTCCTGATGAAGCTGCACTGGGACTGTTTGACGAGAACGGGCTTGTGGGAGAGATGGCGGTAACTGAAGAGGAAGAAGGGTTCAGCTGGTCTTTTGACCTGACCGAAGAAGACGAAACGGTCGAGCTTGAACTCGAAGACGGCCGGTACTACATCGGCTCCATGGAAGAGGAAGAGGTGACGTACGGCTCATTTATTCACTTCAGTGAACAACCGGAGCTTCTGCTCGATGAAGAAGAAACCGGCAGCGGCACCGCGTATTCTGAGCTGGAAGCTTATGGACTTCACGTCGGACACCTTGAGCTCACAGCTGAGGCAGACGCTTTTGACGCACTCACCGTCGATATAGCAGAAGACGGCAGCTTCTCAGCGGAACTCCCGGAAACAGACGAAGATACGACCGTCACATTCCGCCTCCTCGATCCTGCCGGCAATGAAACGACAGCAGAAGCTGTGTGGGCAGCCTCATTAGAAGAGGAGCATAGTGAAGAAGACGAAAGCTCTGAAGAGGACGTTTCTTCTGAAGATGGATTAGAAGACTCCAACGAAGAAGATGCCCTTGAGGAAGACGAAAGCTCTGAAGAGGACGCTGCTTCTGAAGATGGATTGGAAGACTCCAACGAAGAAGATGCCCTTGAGGAAGACGAAAGCTCCGAAGAGGACGCCGCTTCTGAAGATGGATTGGAAGACTCCAACGAAGAAGACGCTCTTGAGGAAGACGAAAGCTCCGAAGAGGATGTAACTTCTGAAGACGGGCTCGAAGACTCTAACGAAGAAGACGCTCTTGAAGAAGACGAAAGCTCCGAAGAGGATGTAACTTCTGAAGACGGGCTCGAAGATTCCAACGAAGAAAACGCTCTTGAAGAAGACGAAAGCTCTGAAGAGGACGCTGCTTCTGAAGAGGACGCTGCTTCTGAAGACGGATTGGAAGACTCCAACGAAGAAGATGCCCTTGAGGAAGACGAAAGCTCCGAAGAGGACGCCGCTTCTGAAGATGGATTGGAAGACTCCAACGAAGAAGACGCTCTTGAGGAAGACGAAAGCTCCGAAGAGGATGTAACTTCTGAAGACGGGCTCGAAGACTCTAACGAAGAAGACGCTCTTGAAGAAGACGAAAGCTCCGAAGAGGATGTAACTTCTGAAGACGGGCTCGAAGATTCCAACGAAGAAAACGCTCTTGAAGAAGACGAAAGCTCTGAAGAGGACGCTGCTTCTGAAGACGGATTGGAAGACTCCAACGAAGAAGATGCCCTTGAGGAAGACGAAAGCTCCGAAGAGGACGCCGCTTCTGAAGATGGATTGGAAGACTCCAACGAAGAAGACGCTCTTGAGGAAGACGAAAGCTCCGAAGAGGACGCCGCTTCTGAAGACGGACTGGAAGACTCCAACGAAGAAGACGCTCTTGAAGAAGAGGAAAGCGCTGAAGAGGGCGTATCTTCTGAAGATGGACTGGAAGACTCTAATGAAGAAGACTCCGTTGAGGAAGAAGCAACGTTTTCCGCGTTCTCGATGTTCTCAGCAGAGAACGACTCCACAACGACACGTATCGGGGAGTTCTACGATGGCGCGCGCGGCGAGTACATCCGTGAACTCAAGTACGATTTAACCG
>NZ_JBPZEY010000017.1:0-32925 GCF_052061695.1 Alkalicoccus luteus | reverse complement strand
GCCGCTCGGATTTCTGCTATTTTTTTGTCTTTTTCTCATTTCATTCCAAAAAAAAGCGGTACCGGACATATCCGGCACCGCTTTTTGTTTCAAGAAGAGCTTTTTAGACAGCCCCATTTATTATGCATAGGCTTCAACAAATCCGCTCTTTATGTCGCTATTAGTACCTATGCGATAACATGAGGGCCTGCGGTCCGATAAATGTGGCTTTTAACATAACGTTTGGTTACCTGAATGTATCATTGTTCGCTACAATGTTTGACGTTTTATGATAGATTAACGCACTGATATGAAGATAATGGTAATAAAAACAAATAAATGGAATATAGCCACTCTAACGTTTTATTCCATTTCTTAACTAGCAGGCAATTGTAACTCTTTTTAGTGTTATATGAGTCAAAAGGCGTTGTTGAAATGAAATCCAGCCTGCTATACGGTTGGTACATATAGGAAGTTAATTTTATGAGCACCTGTAATGTCGGCAGCGTTGTGAGAGAAATTAGACCGTAGGCAGTTAAAACATATGGTCCTGTTCTCGAAATGAAAGTTTTTAGACGAATAAACAAGGTGAATCGGAATGGATTTAGCTAGTGTCTTTCTTTTTCGTCATCATCGGCGTGATTATTGTCAGTATCGGCATGCTGGCGTACACGACCGTGAAAAACAAATAAGAAGCAAGATGGCATCCTGTGAAGCATTTGCAGGGTGTTTTTTGCGTTCATCTGACGAGATTCGTCATGTCTTAACATGCGGACATCTATTTCGTGATGTCGTACTTGGCAGTCAGGAACTGGAATCTGCTATGATAAAGTAGACATGGATTTCCAATCGAAGGGATGGGGCGTATGACGCGGATTTACATAGCAGCGGCCGCCGCTGGCTTTTTGGCACTGGCTGCTCTCATGGGCATCGGACGCTTTGCGTATACGCCGATCCTTCCATTGATGGAGACGGACAGAGTTGGAGAGCTGGAGGCGGGCTGGCTCGCTTCTGCAAATTACATCGGCTACTTCCTCGGAGCGTTTGCCGGAGGGAGCTTGATGGCAGGGCGGCTGCGCTGGATCGCAGTAGTCGTGCTGACCGGGCTAACCGTACTGCTGATGGGGCTTACAGAGTCTTCCGTCATCTGGAGCCTGCTTCGGTTCGCCGCCGGCTTTTTAGGAGGAGTCGGATTCGTCTGGACAGCCGGACTGATCCTGCCCATCCTGCAGCGGGCAAAGGCTGCCCCTTATTGGATCGGACTGCTGTATGGTGGGGTAGGCTTCGGTATTTTTCTTTCCGGCTATGCCGTACCGCGCTTCGCGGGAGCTGAAGAAGCGTGGGAAGCGGCCTGGATCGGGATGGGGCTGCTCGTATGCATCGCCGCAGCTGTCATACTGCTGCTGTATCCGAAGCAAACGGAAGCGAAATCGCATACCGTTTCAGTACAGCCGGCCCCTGGCGGAGACCGGCGCAGGGAGCGGACGCTCTTCACCGCCTACTTTCTCGAAGGCTTTGGCTATATTATTTTTGCGACCTTTATTGTATCGATTTTGGCCGGCACCGGCGGGTTGGATACCGATCCGGCTGTTATCTGGATGTTCGTCGGGATCGGTGCTGTGCCGTCGTGTCTTTTCTGGGCGTGGGTCGGGGCGAGAGTGACGAAGCAGTCGGCGCTTATCTGGGCGTACGCGGCACAAACAATCGGTGTGCTGATTCCGGCGTTAACGGGAAACCTCAGTCTGCTGCTCGTAAGTGCGGTGCTGTTTGGAGGCACGTTTATGGGAATTACGATGATGACGATCAGCCTCGCTCACGAGGAATTTCCAGGCAAACGCCAAAAAGCGACCGGAAATTTAACAGCCCTTTATGGCATTGGCCAAGTGCTTGGGCCGCTCGCAGCCTCCGCGCTGCTGCTCTATGCGGCTGAAGCCTTGGTATTCGTTACGGCAAGCGGAATCCTGGCAGCTGCCGGCCTGCTGATGATCGCGTTTCGGAGGCAAAATAGGTCAACCTAATAGAAAAAAGGAGGATGACGATGATACACGTGAAGCGTGCAGAACTAGAACATGTAGAAGGCATTCAGCGTGTCTGCTGCGAGGGCTGCCGTAACGCCTACCGCGGTCTGCAGGAGGATGCCTATATTGAACGCAACCACCGTTACTGGTACAACGAAACCAGAATAAAGGATGAGCTTGAAGAGAGCGAGCGGTGGGATGGCTATTACGTTGCTGTTGAAAATGGAGAGGTCGTCGGTGCAATCGGGGGTGGGCTGACGGGTGAAGCCGAAAGCGAAGTTTACGTGCTCTATCTCGATCCGGCGCGCCGCGGTGAGGGGATCGGTACCATGCTGCTGGAGACACTGACACACGTTCAGCAGCTGAAAGGATCACGGAGACAGTGGGTGTCCGTTGCAAAAGGCAATCAGAAGGGCATCCCCTTTTACGAAAGCAGAGGCTTTCAATTTGTGGCTGAAAAGCCCTCTTTTTCGAATCAGGAAGGAGACGACTATCGTTCTTTCCGCTACGCACGCGAAATAGGGGAGGAGTCATAATGGAATGGATCAGCGTCACGCCGCTGCTTCTTTTGGCCGTTGTTTGTGTGCTGCTTGTTTATTTTCTCCCGGCAGCGCTTGCGTACCTGTTCGGACAGACGAGACGGCGGCTCATCCTGATATTGAACGTGCTGATTGGATGGAGCGCAGTAGGCTGGGCGCTGCTTCTGGCCTGGACGATCGTCGTAAGGCTGCGTGCATCATGAGGCTGCTGCTTGTTATAGCGCTGCTGCTGGCGGCTTGTTCGCCGGACATTCATGCAGATCAAATCGCTGTTTACAGCTTTACTTCCTTCCATGGCTGGGGCGGGGATCCGGTGATCGTCCTGGAAGACGAGGAAGCGGTGAACGCATTTACAGAGACGCTTTCTGAAGGCAGCCGCCTCTCCGGAGCGGTGGACGTCGTGGAGCCGGACTGGACGGTCGTGCTCGATGGAAAAGACGCCTGGCACCTGTGGCTCGATGACGAGAACGGAAGTGCCATGCACGCAGACGACACACATACGCTTTATGAAGTGGGAAGTACAGAAGACATTCAAGCCTATTTACCTTAGCGTCTTCTTGCGCAGTTGCGTGAGAGGGCTTTTTTATGTTTCCGTTTCACTGTAACCGATGCCGCTGTAAAGCTCCGTAAAGAAAGACTCCATGATCGGTGTAACGGGGCGGTCTTTGCGATAAATTAACGAGATCCAGCGCGAGGCTTGCTCATACGGAAGCGGCCGGATTGCGAGTTTGCCCGCAGCAAGATCTTCCTCCACTGCCCGGGAGGAAAGGATCGCACAGCCGCTTCCAAGCCGGACTAAGGAACGAATCGCCTCTACATTCGTCAGCTCCATCGCGACATTCAGGTTCAGCTTCTCTTCAGCTGCCCAGTCGTTGACGATATCACGCGTCGATCCGCTTTGATGAAGCAAGAGCGGGAACCGCTCAATATCTGCTTCGAGCTGGGTGGAATCCAACAGGGGATGTCCGGGAGGCGTAACGAGGACAACGTCATCTGGACAAAGGCGTTTAACCGTCAGCTTCGACGTCGTCAGATTCTGCTCGGACACGATGCCGATATCGAGCCGCTTCATGATGATATCATCTGCTGTCTGGGGAGCAGGCTGGATAGAAATACGCAGCTGCACATCCGGTGTCTTCTGCTGAAACTGGTATAAAATCGGCGGCAGCAAGTAGTTGGCCGGAATGTAGCTTGCGCCGAGAAATAACTCCCCTTTCTTATCCCGGTAATCGCGCATCACCCGCTCGGTTTCCCGGAACAGCGCCATCAGCTCCCGGCTGTAGTGCCGTAGCGCTGCACCGGCTGGAGTGAGCGTGACCTGTTCCCCTTTTCGTTCAAACAGCGGTGTTCCGATCGACTGCTCCAGCTGCTTCAGGTGAAAGGTCACTGTCGGCTGCTTGACTCCCAGCTCTTCTGCGGTTCGTGAAACGTTTTGCAGCTGTGAGAACGTATAAAATACCTCGATCTGCTTCCATTTCATTCAGCATCTTCCTTTTTTGAATAATACAAGCTGATTTTGCGGTGCAAGTATAGAAAAAATCTATATGTAAATAGAGAATACCACAGCAGTATTGAAGGAATGTTAATTCTGTCTTTAAATTTCCTTAACATTTCATCCGTAACATACGGAGTGTAGACGAAAGGAGCGGACAGTATGGATATTCAGTTCAGACAGCTTGAAAAATGGTTCGGAACGCTGCAGGCACTGAAGCCGTTATCAATGACCATTCAGTCAGGGGAATTTGTCAGCCTCGTCGGCCCGTCCGGATGCGGGAAAACGACGCTGCTGCGAATGATTGCCGGATTAGAAGATCCTGATTTGAACAGGGGACGGTCGCCCAGGGCATGGCTATGGCACTTGTCACGGTGGGATTAACGACAGTTGTTCTCATCGGTGTGGAAAAAATGAAAGAACGGTCACACCGCTACCGGACGTAAAGGAGAATGATGATCATGCACGTTACGTTTCTGGGAGGGGCCGGCGAGTACGGCCGCTCCTTTTTTTATTGCATACAGAAGAGCAGGATTACTTAATCGACTGCGGCATTGCAAAAAGCCAAAGCGGCGCCGTGTATCCGGAGTTCGATCGCATCGATCCGGAGCGGCTGAAGGCCGTCTTTTTAACCCACAGCCACGATGATCACACGGGTGCATTAGGAAAACTTGCCGAGACAGGATGGAGCGGACCGGTTTATGCATCGGCCCCGACGCTTGCGCAAACAGGTCCGCTGCCGGACGGTTTTTACGCCGTAGAGCTGAAATCAGCTGCAGCCGGATCCTGGCACGCGGTTGATAAGACGCCATACTGCTTTGGAAGAGCAGGACACACGGAAGGGGCCTGCTGGTTCTTATTTAACGTGAAAGGCGAAACCGTGTTTTTTTCCGGTGATTATTCGATGCGCTCCACGCTTTATCCATACGATCTCCCGACTGAAAAGCCGGTAGACTTGGCCATCCTGGACGGTGCCTACGGTCTTGAAACGCGTGATCCGGAGAAGATGGAGGAGGCGCTGCTGCAGAGCTTGAGGGAACGGATGCCGGCTGCAATTCACGGGCCGCTTTCGGGTAAGACACAGGAGCTGCTCGTTCTGTTAACAGAAGCAGGCATGAAGGTAGCATTGGATCCGCAAATCCGCGTCTACACGCTAAACAGCCTGAAAAAGCGCCGCGACTGGTACACGGAAAAAGGAGGCGCAAGACTGGAAGCTGCTCTGATGAAAGCGGCAGCACCTGATCAACAGGATCAGCATACCGCAGGGCTTTATCTCGAAAGGACGCTTGCCGGCGGAGATCTATCGGGCTCCACCCTTTTTACCACGGGTCCGAAGCTTTCTGTGTTTAAATCAGGTCCGTATGAAAAAGTCTCGTTCTTCGTACATCCGCTTTTACCCGAAACGAAAGCATTGCTGAAGCGAATTCAGCCTGTTCGAACGGTGTTTACGCATACCTCAGCGCCGGAAGTGTTTTTACCGCTCTCAGAGACGTGCGTTGTCATAGCGGGTGTGGGAGATACAGTAAGCGTGAGCAGAAGCAAAACCGGCTGATAATAGCAGCAGGAAATCGTGCGCCTCGAAGAAGATGATGACTACACAATTTTACCAATTGATACATGACATTTCCGCAGACACTGGAACTGGCAGAAAGTATACTTCTCCTAATAACATTAAAGGGGAGTAGCCACTTCAGCTGAGTCGTCAGGACGGGGATTTTATCCCCCGGTTCAGCTGGGCAGCGTCATTTGCCGGCAAGACCTTTACCGCTGAGGTAAAGGTCTTTTCTTTTTGCCTCAGACGCTGATACGAAAGAGGTTATGAGAGATGACGGCAATGCTGCTTGAGTACGGATGGACACTGTTGATCCTGATTGGTCTGGAGGGGCTGCTTGCAGCTGATAACGCGCTCGTGCTGGCAATGATGGTACGGCACCTGCCGGAAAAGCAGCGCAAGAAGGCATTGTTTTACGGCCTCGCAGGCGCTTTTTTATTCCGATTCAGCTCGTTGTTTATGATTTCCTTGTTAATCGACGTGTGGCAGGTCCAGGCGATCGGTGCCGCTTACCTGATCTTTTTGGCTCTGAACCACTTTTTCCGCCGCCATGTACAGGCGAAGATCCGCAAAAGCGGCGGTGGATTCTGGAGCACCGTGTTTAAGGTGGAACTGGCGGACATTGCATTTGCAGTAGACTCGATTTTAGCTGCAGTCGCTTTGGCAGTGGTGCTTCCGAAAACTGGCCTGCCATCGGTTGGAGGTATGGACGGAGGCCAGTTCGCAGTCGTACTGGCTGCCGGATTGATCGGCATTGTGCTCATGCGTTTTGCTGCTCACTGGTTTATCCGTCTGCTGGAGCAAAAGCCTCAGCTGGAGCACGTATCTTATTTGATCGTCGGCTGGGTCGGCTTTAAGCTCGTCGTTTACACGCTCGCTCATCCGGATATTGCTGTCATCGATCATCATTTCCCGCATTCCCTGCTCTGGAAGGGCTTGTTCTGGAGCGTGCTGCTCCTCACATTTACGACAGGGTTTTTCTGGAACAGGTTTCCCTGGTCTGCTGCAGCTAAAAAAGAAAAAGCTGCTAAGGTGGAGGTATGAGCGCTGTTTCTGCAGCAGGCTGGTTCGGAAGCGCAGAAGTTACGATCGCAACAGCGCTTCTGGCAGCCGGCGTTTTTCTCATATATAAAAAGCGCCGGCTTGCCTGGTATGTGATGGCGTATTTTTTCGGAGGCATGCTGTTTACGTTGATGCTTAAGTACCTCATTCAAAGAGAGCGTCCGGGAGCTGAACGGATGATTGAGCTGTTCTCATTTGAATTCGAATTGAAATCCTACAGCTTCCCGAGTGGGCATACGATGCGGCTTCTTTTACTGGCAGGCTTTTTAATCTGGCTTTTGCTGCACTATTGCTCAAGCAGGGTGATGCGGGCGGGAGCTGGTATCTTCATCTTTCTCGCAGCGGCGGCTGGCAGTTACTCGCGTGTTTCAGACGGCTGGCACTACCCATCAGACATTGCAGGATCTTTCTTCGCAGCTGTCACATTTGCCGGCTTGTTTTTAATGGTGACGCGGCGATATATTTTTGAGAATGTTTCAAAAACGAAAAACAGCGCATATGTTTCACCGAAATGAGTCAAACGAAAGAAAGTAACTATTCCATATAAAGGAATTTAATAGTGGGATCGTCAAGTCGTCATCTGGAAAATCTGTGAAATTTGGCTGTCAATGGAGCAAAAACTCAAATGGACATTTTTCCAAACGTTGCACATTTTCTGATTCTGTTTTATCTTCACGGTAACGTAGATAAAGGAGGAGATTTTCATCTTGCAGCAGTTAGGAAAAAACGTTGTCGTTTTGATGTCTTCGCTTTTGCTTATCTTCAGCCTTGTCACCCCGGCCTTTGCCGAAACGAACGGGGAACAGGCAGTGCCGGCGGCCTCAGAGCTGGATCAGGTCCAGCAGCAGCTTGAACCGTATTTGATTCCGGTAAACGGCTGGTATGAGCTGGACGAAGAGGCGGCATCTGCTTCGTTTACCGAAGAGGAAATCGCTGATATTTCTCAGGCGCTGCAGTATTACGGAGCCGTCCATCACGATCCCGGCGAAATTTCTACGCAGGCTCTGCCCGTTGCTGTTGTTGTCTTCCTCGGCGGTCTGGCGGCCTTCGTTGGCTGGGAACTTGCTTCTGAAATAACGAGTGACTTTTACACGTGGGGCGTGACAGAAGGCTGCAACCGCTGGAGCCACGTTGGCGTTGTAAACAGCTTCTGTACAGCAAACGATTATCTCTAAACGGTTCATAAAAGGACGGTGTTAAGTATGAGCGGAGCAATTGTGTTTTTTGGCTCATTGGCAGCGCTCCTGTTTGCCGGAGTCGGGCTGATCCTGTGGGGCGGAAAAACGTTGATTAAGGCCGCAAAACAGCTGCGTTAAAGCGGCTTCTATTATCAAGAACGAACCACAAGCCGGGAGCATCACTGCTCCCGGCTTCAGGCTGTTGAAAGAGTGAATCTGTTTATAAGCTTATCCGTTTGGTTTTATCCCCGGCTGTTTACCGAGCCGCGGTAGGCTTTCCTTCACTCGCTTAATCAATTTTCCTTTATGAAGGTGAACGGTTTACCGCTCCCAGCCCTGGCAAATGGTTTGACAGGAGGTTTTCATTCAAAACCAACTTTGCGAGCGTTAAAAGCTGCACAACGCGGGCAAATTGTAACAGAGAGCTCCTTGAAAGTAATTCAGCAACGGTCAAAAGTGATTTACGCAACATAACAGATCGTTATAACGAATAAAACGACATAAGTCTTCGCAAAAATAACTTAACACGAAGCAAATGGAACAGTCGGCCCAAACTGTGGATGAGAGGCTCTAATAATGGTATTAGAACGGAGTTAAAAGATTCCACATCGGGTACAAGGTCACTATACACATCACATAGTACTAACCAAGCAACATTATCTATACTTATAAGTAAGGAAAAATCAGGTATGAATAAAAATTAAATTACAGTTAGAAGCCATTTGATCGGAGGGTTTATGTTTTTATGATCGCTTATTGGAATCCTATCCTAAATCACACATTAAGCATCACTAACACCTATCCCGGTGAATACGATGCAATACAGCTATACTCCGTAGTACAAGAACATGAACTTCATATCGTTTTGGAAGATAATGAATATTTTTACTTGATTGATTATGAAAGGCCTGAATTTCCTACTCCGGAAGGACTTGAGGGTGATGTCTATGCTCTTGTTCAAACTCCTGAACACATGCGATTTGATATAAAAAGCGCTGCTGAGCAAAAGCTTATAGAAAACGGAATAAAGGAGCACGGTTGGCCTTTCTTTAAAATGGTGAATTCTTCCCTAATGGCATGGGCCAGGGAGGCAGTGGGGATCCATCTGCCTAAAGAAAAAAAGGCGTATCATCATGTGTATCTTACCGTAGATGATGTAGTTGAAGTGATTGCAGATAGAGATCCGAAAGTGACCATTCAAACCAAAAAATAGTCATATATATAAATTACTTCAGTCTTGAATGTATAGTATTGAGAGAATTTCTAAAGCCTCATCTCTATTCCCGTTTAGGGAGCTGATCGTTGAGAATTTGTATGAGCTCTTACTAGAAAACTCTGTATGGGCGTTACAAATATGGCGAAGGGTGTGGAGTACCGACATCACGATTGGGAATAAAACGTTGCCTATATAGATTCCATTCACTATCCAGCAGACTTCCACGATAGTCAACCCTCTTCTGTCAACTGCTGAAATCAGAGCGGATCGACTCCGCGGGAATGAGAATCAGAGAAAGGCACGGCGGATGGCAGGAGGAAAGCCGACCCCGCTACCGCCGAAAAGCGAGTGTTCGGAGATGCAACGTTATTCACCTGAACCGACTTTATCAGCACTCTGATGAGCCGGGAGCATCACTGCTTCCGGCTTGTTTTACGTCTGTATTTCTAATACTCCTCGAGCATGGCTGGCTCCAGAGCGGTTCCCGGTCCGAAAAACTCGTAGTGGATACGATCGTCAGAAACACCGATCTGGCTGAGCAGCCCGGCGGCTGTCTGCATGAACGCTTCAGGTCCACACAGATAGACGTCTGCAGGTTGCTCGGGCATAAAGCGGCGGAGCATAGCAGCTGTCAGTCGTCCCTGTGCATCCCCGTCCTCGCTGTGTGCAGGATGTTCAATGACGAGGAAGCGTTTGTGAGGAGCGGTGGCCCAGTCTTTTGTTTCTGCTGTTAATCCAGCTGTGCGGCGGTCCCGGACGGCATGAATTAGCGTCATCGGACGTTCCGGCTCGGCTTCCTTTTGCTGCTTCATCATGCTGATCAGCGGTGTGATACCGACCCCGCCAGCTATGAAAACGGCAGGGGTGTGAGACGATTTAACCGTGAAATCTCCGGCTGGCGCGCTGGCCGGGAGTGTGGAGCCGACATGGACGCTGTCATGCAGCCAGTTGGAAACGATGCCATCCGGTCCGCTTTCCCGCTTCACGCTGATCCGGTAATAACCGGTATCAGGCTGATCGGAAAGAGAATACTGACGAATATGCGTATACTGCTCTCCCGAAATTTGCGCCATGATGCTGATGTATTGTCCAGGCTCAAACGGTGGAAGTGGCTTGCCATTAGCGCGTTTAACGTAAAACGATGTGATTTCGCTGCTCTCCTGTCGTTTTGTCACGACTTCAAGCTCCTCAAAGCCATCCCATCCGGCAGCTTCGTACATTTTCTTTTCCGTTTCAATGAAAATGTCTGCTATCACACCGTAGGCTGCACCCCAGGCCTCGATCACCGGATGATCCTTTTCCAAGTTCAGCTTCTCCTGCATCGCCCGCAGCAAATACTCTCCGACCAATGGATAATGCTCGGCGCGGACGCCGATGCTGCGATGCTTATGGGCGACACGTTCCACAAACGGGCCGATCGCTTCCAGGCGGTCGATGTGGACAGCAGCCTGATAAAGAGAATGAGCAAGCGCCCGCGGCTGCATGCCCGTTTTCTGGTGGACATGATTAAACACGTGGAGCAGCTCCGGATGATCCTCGAACAACGTGTTATAAAAATGCGTCGTTACCGTGGTGCCATGCTCTTCCAAAACGGGAATCGTCGCCTTAATCGTCTCTTTCTGTGCCTCAGTTAACATCTTTATCCACCTCCACATAATCTACTTCTATTGAACCATATTCAGCGCTTAAAGATGTATTTAAAATACATCTATTTTGTGAACAATGGCAGAAAAAGGAGCCCTGACATGTAATCACAAGCTGAGGGTGCCATGCGTATGAAGTGATCGGCTGCGGACATGTGATCTCTGGGGAGTGGGAAAACAGACGGGCTTGTGGCAGGAGTTTTCACAAAAAAGCACTGAAAATGGGTACAGACCCATTTTCAGTGCGGAAGCTAATCTATTCGTTTAAGACGGAAGTGGAGCATCAGGTGAAACAAGACCTTCGTCGATCATGTCGATCCAGAACGCAGATGGAATATGCTCGGATAAGGCGTCGAGATCAGCCTGAATCCGGTCGGGACGAGTCGAACCTGGAATAACAGCCGATACGTTCGGATTTGCCGTTGAAAATTGCAGCGCTGCGGCCTTTAAGCTGACGCCGTGCCGCTCAGCAATTTTCTCTACCTGTTTAATATGCTTGCGCTGGTCATCTGTGATGGGTGCATAATCAAAATGGTCGCCGCCAAGCAGCGCGCCGGAATTATAAGGACCGCCGACAACAATACGGGAATCCTGCTGACTGACACGGGGCATCAGGTGGGTCAGAGCACGCTCATGCTGCAGCAGCGTATACTGAAGTGCCTGCAGGCTGATATCCGGCTTCGTTTCCTCCAGCTCCAGTGCGAGCTCGATCGGTATCGTCGTGTTCACACCGAGCCCCCAGGCGGAAATAATCCCTTCATCCCGCATCTTAGCGAGAGCTTTAAACGCGCCGTTTCGGGCTTCATCAAATTTAGTAATCCACTCATCCCCAAGGAAGTCAGGCGATAAGTCATGGACATACACGATGTCGAGACGGTCTGTCTGCAGTCGTTCGAGGCTTTGTTCGATCGAACGCTTCACCGCATCCTCTGTATATTCATTCAACAGCTTATTTTGATAACCGTCCTCAAACAGTCCCTCCTTGTCCTCTTTTTCATCAAGGACAACGCGTCCGACTTTTGTGCTTAAAATGAAGTCATCGCGATTTTTCTCTGAGAGAACACGGCCTAATCGTTCTTCAGCAAGGCCGGCTCCATAAAACGGAGCAGTATCAAAATAGCGGATGCCTGCATCCCATACCGCACGCACCGTATCCTCTGCTTCCTGTTCAGGTACGTCCCGGAACAGGTTTCCGAGCGGTGCTGTCCCATATCCTATTTTCTTCTTTAGTTTCTCATCCAAGATCGTCATTTTTACTCCTCCTCGTTTCGAGCTTCCTTCGACGTTTACCTTTTTATTGAAAAATCTAAACGTCTGCATGATCATACACGTGAAGTTGGATAAAATGGGATTAATTGCTATTTCATTCGGCGAGAAAGCAAACAAAATGTTCGGAACTACAAAAAAAATCTGAGAAAATGTCGCATTTTATTCTTATCTCCTATATAACTGTTTTCATTAATCAATTATTTTGATTTATTTGATAATTGAGTAAACATGCAGGTGGGTACAAAGCCCATTTCGAAAGGGGACGAGAACATGAGAAAGCGTGCAAGCACCTATTCAACAGCAGCCGGATCCATCCTCGCTGTTACAGCACTCGCAGCTTGCGGAGGCGGGGAAGAAGCGGTGGAGGATTATCCGAGCAGAGAAATCGAAATGATTATTCCGTGGGATCCGGGCGGAGGAAGTGACATTGAGGGCCGTCTTGTCACAGAGCATGCGGAAAATCATATTGATACGAATTTCGTTAACGTCAACATACCGGGCGTTGGCGGAACGGTCGGCTTGGAAGAACTTGCAGACGAGCAGCCGGACGGCTATACGCTTGGGCAGGTACATGAAGGACTGATCGTCGCTCATCATTCAGATATCACGCAGATTAACTATGATACATTCGAACCGATTGCAGCGATGTCTTCAGCTGATCAGATTCTCGCCGTGTCGACTGATCTCGGTGTGGACACACTCGATGAATTCGTCGAGCTGGGGCAGCAGGAGGAAATTAACTTCGGGGGCACAGTGTCCGGAATTCCACGTATCTGGGTCGAACAGATGGCACAGGAGCTTGAAATTGACTACAACATGATTGGGTACGAAGGTCTGGCAGAGGCCATTCAGGCACTTGCCGGCGGGCATATTGATGCCGCGATCGTCGACTATCCATCTGCCTCTGATTTTGTTGAAGCAGGTGACATGGAGTTCATCGCAATTGGAACCGAGGAGCGGCTCGATCACCTGCCGGATACACCGACGTTCGTGGAAGAAGGCTATGAGCTGACGATGGGCTTAAACCGTGGCTATGTAGCGCCTGAAGGAACGCCCGACGAGATCATTGAGCGTCTCGGAGAATGGTTTGAGGCGACAGCTGAAGATCAGGATTACATCGATGCGGTGGAAAATGTCGGAGCGCAGGTAGATTTTATGGGACCAGAGGCTTACCGGGAGCACCTTGATGAGCAAAATGACATCATCAGCGGCATCATTGAGGAGCTGGGAGATGAGCTTGAGGAATAACTGACAGTGTGCCGTCCGGGAGTGATGCTCTCCGGACGGTTCTGCCGTATAGGACGTCTGATACGAAAGGAGAATAAATAATGGGAGAAATAATTGTGTTGCTGCTGCTGATTATCTTCAGCGGGCTGATATTTATGCAGGGAGATGAGTTTGCGCATTTAAATGAGAGTCAGCTCGGACCGGGCACGTTCCCGCAGCTGATTGCTGTTCTGCTGGCCGTCCTGTCTTTCGTGCTGTTAATTCGAAAGATCATCGATATGAAGCGTGCTGCCGGCACAGGTGCGTCAGCGGGTGAGCAGTTCCGTGCCTTTCTTCACGAGTACAAGCTCGTCATCATTATGTTTGCGATGCTGACTGCTTACATCATTCTGATCGATGTAATCGGCTTTGTGGTGATGACGCTGTTATTTGTGATTGCCGCAGGTCTTCTGATTGGACCAAAGAAGCGGAAAAACATTGTGATCCTCGTCTGCGTGTCTGTCGTTCTTACGTTCAGTACGTACTTGTTTTTCCAGAACGTGTTATATGTGCGTTTCCCAAGTGGCATCTTACTATAGAAAGGAGGTACCTCCATGTTTGATCTGTTAATTCTCGGCATGAATGAAATTTTTCAACTACATATTTTGCTTATCATTTTCGTCGGGGTTGTCGTCGGAATTTTAGCCGGACTGATTCCAGGCTTCACCGTCGCGATGGCAATTGTGCTGACCCTCCCGCTGACGTTTGGCATGGATCCGGTCACCGGTGTGGCGGCGATGATCGGCGTGTTTGTCGGCGGTATGTCAGGTGGACTCATCAGTGCGACACTTCTCGGTATTCCAGGAACGCCCTCGTCGATTGCAACGACCTTCGATGCCTATCCGATGGCGAAAAAGGGAGAAGCGAGCAAGGCACTTTCGATCGGCATCTGGGCTTCGTTTTTAAGTTCGATTATCAGCCTGCTTCTGCTCGTTACCATTGCGCCGCAAATTGCGAGATTCGCGCTCATGTTCGGTCCGTGGGAGATGTTTGCGCTTATCGTTCTGTCGTTGACGATCATCGCGAGTGTGACGGGAGAGTCAATCGTGAAAGGCCTGATTGCCGGACTGTTCGGGCTGCTGATCGCGACAGTCGGAGCGGATCCGATTGCCGGCGTATCACGATTTACGTTTGATCTTGGCATTCTCCGCGCGGGCATTCCGTTTCTCGTCGTGCTGATCGGCATGTTTGCGATCTCCAGGCTGCTCGTCTTTTTAGAACGCACGGAGATGGCTAAAGATAAGGAAGAGAAGCAAAAAGATGAATTGAAGGATATGAAAGTAGTACTGAAGCCGCTTCAGACACTGCGCATGGTGCTGCGAAAGCCGGGCACGCTGACCGGTTCGTCCATTATTGGCTCGATCGTCGGGGCAATTCCTGGCGCAGGCGGCAGTATCGCAAACATTATTGCGTATGACCAGGCAAAAAAGTGGTCGAAGGATCCAAAAAAGTTTGGAACCGGCTGTGAAGAAGGAGTCGTCGCATCAGAAGCGGGTAATAACTCTACTGTCGGCGGTGATCTGATTCCGACCGTGGCACTCGGTATCCCGGGTTCAGCTGTAACAGCAGTCCTGTTATCGGCGCTCATGATTCACGGGATTACCCCTGGACCGCTGCTTGTGACATCTGAGCCGAACATCGTCGGCGGTATCTTCTTCGCCTTTTTTGTTGCATCCTTTTGGATGCTGATCGCACAGTTCGCAGGAATGAAATTGTTCGTGAAGGTGACCAACGTTCCTGTGCATCTGCTTGTGCCGATCATTTTCGTCCTCTGTGTCGTCGGGACGTTTGTGTTAAACAACCGCGTGTCAGATCTGTACATTCTTTTGCTGATGGGCCTGATCGGGTATTTGTTTACGAAGTATAAATTCGCTCTGGCTCCGGCCATCATCGGCGTGATTCTCGGTCCGCTTGTGGAAGTAAACCTGCGCCGGGCGTTTATGACAAATCCGGACTGGACGCTCTTTTTCACAAGACCGATCTCGATTACATTTTTAATACTAGCTGTACTCTCGATCGCCTTCACGGTATGGCAGACGAAACGATCCGGAAAACGGATGGCGGGCGCAGCTTAAAAGGAGGCAGAATACATGGATATGAAGGTGAAAGACCGCTCAGTCGTTGTACTGGCAGCTAGTAAAGGACTTGGAAAGGCTACGGCTGAAGCGTATGCACAGGAGGGGGCTTCAGTAGTCATTGCCAGCAGAAGCAGGGAAGAGCTGGAGCAAACGGCAGCGGAAATTCGCCAGAAAACCGGTAGCCGCGTGGAGGCCGTTCCATGTGACGTTAATGATCTGGAGTCCATACGCGCGCTGATGGCGAAAAGCGCAGAACTGCACGACGGGATTGATGTACTCATAACAAACGCCGGCGGTCCGCCGCCCGGGACGTTTGACAGCATCACAGATGAGCAGTGGCAGCAGTCGTTTCAGCAGGTGCTGCTGAGCGTCACCCGGCTCGTGCGTGAAGCACTTCCGTGGATGCGAAAAGCAGAGGCGGGGCGGATTGTGATGATCGCGTCTTCGTCCGTGAAGCAGCCGATTGATGGTCTAATTCTCTCCAACACCTTTCGGGCGGGGCTTTCCGGTCTTGCGAAAAGCCTGTCACAGGAGCTGTCGGCAGAAAATATCCTCGTCAATATTGTCGGGCCGGGTCGGATCGGCACCGACCGGCTGAAGCAGATGGATACTGCCAGAGCAGAGCGAACCGGGACATCTGTCGAAGAGCTGCAAAAGCAGGCGCAGGCAGAAATACCGGCTGGACGCTACGGAACCCCTGACGAATTTGCTCAGGCAGTTGTCTTTCTCGGCTCCGGATCGAATACGTACATCACCGGTCAGACGCTGCTTGTCGACGGCGGACTCGTTAAAGCCTTCTAAAAAGAAAAATGTCCTTCCTCGACGTGAGGAAGGGCATTTTTCGTTAAGCGCGGCCGGCTTCTTTTACTTGCAGGATGGAAAAGAACTCCCGCATGAAGTCAGGCAGATCAGGCCAGGCGTGCCCGGTTACGAGGTTGCCGTCAACGTGAGTGCCGGCCTTTACGTATTCAGCACCAGCTGCCTCTATTTCCGGCTGACAGGCCGTGTAGCCGGTCATCTTGCGGCCTTTAATCAAATGACCGACTGTCGTCAAGATCTGCTGTCCGTGGCATATGACGCCCATTGGTTTATCTTCTTCAAGGAAGTGAGCCGTGATTTCGCGCACTTTTTCATTCATCCGGATGTATTCCGGAGCCCGTCCGCCGGGCAGAATGAGAGAATCGAAGTCCGCAGGGTTAATATCATCGACTGATTGGTGCGATTCAATTTGATACGCCTTCATTTCCGTGAACGTTTCCATGTCCGGCAGGAAATCATGCGCGACCGTCTGCAGCTTTTTCTGCGTTGGAGAGGCAATCGTGACCTCCACCTGCTCTTCCAGACAGCGGTAGTACGGATAGTAAATTTCCAGACAGTCCACAGCATCACCAGTTACGATCAATACGCTTTTTGCCATTGCAATCGCTCCTTTTCTGGAATTGTCCTTCCTGCTTTACCCAGCTGCTGGAAACCCTAAACAGGTGCTTCAGTCGGATTTTTTCCTGGATTGATACTGCTGCAGCATCGAGACCCAGTTGGCTGCAAGTTCGGGATTGGAGCCAAAGTGCAAGTGAACAAAGCCAGCGGTAATCGTTTCGGAGGCAAAGCCGTCAGGACCGGAGCCGAAGCGTCCATCCAGGTGCCAGGCCGGGCTCTCGTGCCCTGGTTCATAGGTCGAATAGCGGAATTCATGTCCTTTTGCCGGACTCGTTAACAGTGCATTCGAGCTATCCGGAGTGGATTCCCGATAGCCGAGCGCGGCCAGACGCTTCGTAAACGTCACTTTTCCCGGAATCAAGCCGAGCATCGGATGTACCGATCCGTCCGGCTTTGTGATCGATTCGGTTAAATACATGAAGCCTCCGCACTCGGCGAGCACCGGCATTCCATTTTCCACTGCACGGCTGATCGAAGCGGCACTCGTTCCTTCTTCGGCAAGCTGCTCCGTAAACTCCTCTGGAAAGCCTCCCCCGATGTAGAGGCCGTCAGCATCAGCAGGCAGCGGCTCTCCTTTCAACGGTGAAAAGAAGGCAATCCTGGAGCCGGCTTGTTCCAGCAGCTCTAAATTTTCCGGATAGTAAAACGAGAAGGCTTCATCCTTTGCCACTGCCGTCACGACAGAGGCTTTTTCAGGTTCTCTAAACAAAGAAGGAGAAGGAACCAGCAGCGGCGGTGCTTCCGCCAGTTCCTTGATCTGCTCCAGGTCAAACGAGGCCGTTACGGCATCTGCCAGCTGTTCAAAAAAGCCGTCTAATTCACCTCGTTCAAGTGCGGGAATGAGCCCTAAATGGCGTTCCGGCAGAGTGACATCCGGATTTTGCTTCAGCCAGCCGACGACAGGAATCCCGCATTCCTGCTGTACCGCTGTTTCAATCAGCTCGGCGTGTCCTTCACTGCCAACGTTGTTCGCGATAACGCCTTTAATAGGTACATTTGGATCGAGCAGCTGAAACCCCTTCACAACAGCAGCAGCGCTGCGTGCCATTGCGGCGCAGTTTACGACGAGCAGGACGGGTGAATCGGTCAGCATGCTGATATCAGCTGTGCTGCCGGCGTTTGATTCAGGATCTTTGCCGTCATAAAAGCCCATCACTCCTTCGATGATGCCAATATCAGCTCCCTCCATGCCTCGCTGCATCACTTCCAGCAGCTGACTGCGCTCCAGCATCCAGCTGTCGAGATTTCGGGAAGGTCTGCCGGTTAAGGCAGTGTGGTAGGAGGGGTCTATGTAATCAGGCCCGCATTTAAAGCCCTGCACGTTCATCCCCTGGCGGCGCAGCGCCGCCATCAGCCCAAGCGTGACGGTCGTTTTTCCCGCTCCGCTGTTCGTTCCGGCTATCACAAGTCGTTTATTCATTTGATCAACACCTTCTGTAAGGAAATAGCTGCTGTTGTCATTGTATCAGCCCTGACTTGTGAAATCTTCCAATGCATCTGAACGGGCGTGAACTCTGCTCTGATAAAGCATATCCAACCTGCCAACCCGCGTTTTCAACCGTTCTCTAAACTCTGAACCTGAACACTTACGAAAGGATGCAATGGATTGTCAGGAAGGTTCTATCCGTATGGAAGCCGATCGTGCAGTCCTAACCAGGTACGTGAAACGCACTGCCAGCTGCCGACATCGAAGGGTCTCGGCTCAGAACGAGGCGAAGATCCAGTGCTTGCGACGGAAGAAGGGAAAGCCGAGCCCGTTCCCTCTGAAAAGCGACTGTCTGCAGATACAGGCAGATGCAACGTTATTTACCTAAAATGATTTTATCAACACGTTGGAAAGAAGCCGGCTCATGGCCGGCTTCTTGCGAGGATCAGTTTTTCACATCGGGATTGCTTGCAACTGGTTCATGGGGTTTGGACGTAAAGCGGAGACCTGCCAGCACAACAGCTGTGACGACCGAAAAGATAATGAACGCCGTCACGTTTTCACCGAGGAAGAAGGTCGTATATGCGAGAGCTCCAAAAACACCGCCAAATACCGGTCCGGCTATCGG
Source organism: Alkalicoccus luteus (assembly GCF_052061695.1). Lineage (NCBI taxonomy): Bacteria > Bacillati > Bacillota > Bacilli > Caryophanales > Bacillaceae > Alkalicoccus > Alkalicoccus luteus. Next base: position 14,142 of record NZ_JBPZEY010000017.1, on the reverse strand, counting down.
AATGAGGGCGTAGCCCCAGTTCGAATCGCGCTTGCCGGTAATCGGGAGCACCGCATGAGCAATTCGCGGGCCAAGATCACGGGCCGGGTTAATCGCATAGCCTGTCGGTCCGCCGAGAGAAAGGCCGATCGCCGTAATCAGAAAGCCGACGATGAGCGGATTCAAGCCCTCAGTAAACTCATTGGCACCGATGCTGAGCAGTCCGAGCAGCAGCACCGCCGTTCCAATGAACTCACTGATAAAGTTGGAAAAGCGGTTCGGAATCGCAGGGTCGGTAGAAAAGACACCAAGTTTTACATCGGGATCATCGGTTTCCTTAAAGTGATCCTGGAAGTGGAAAAAGATGATCGCGGCACCGATAAAGGCACCTACGAGCTGGGCGGCAATGTAGCCGGGAACCATCGACCAGGCAAATTCGCCGACAGCGGCAAAGCCGAGCGTCACAGCCGGGTTAATGTGCGCATCTGAATATTGACCGACCGCATAGACGGCCATCGCTACCGCGAAGCCCCACCCTAAAGCAACGACGATCCAGCCACCGCCCTGAGCCTTTGATTTCATGAGGTTGACGTTAGCGACAACCCCGGCACCGAAAATGATCAGAATCATGGTGCCGATTACTTCTGCAATGTACACGGACATAGTATCTCCTCCTGGAAATAAGTTCGCAAGGCATAGAAAAAGCCGCACACAGAAACGGGATCCTGCTAGGATCGGTCTGTGCGCGGCGCTCATCTTCTCAGCCATACGTATTAATTTATCATTATGCTACCACGTTGTGAAAACGCTGTCAACGATATAGCGGATATTCCCAAAATTCCCAGATTACCGTCAGCGGCGCTTTTCGCGGATACGAAGAGAAAGAAAAGCAGCCGTAAGGGCCAGGATGGCCATGATCCAAAAGACATAAATAGTGCCTGTATAGGCTGCTTCCTCGTAAGGGGCAGAGGACTGGGCGGTCGTTACGCTGATCACCGTTGTCAGCACGATCACCCCAAAAGCCATCCCGAACTGCCGCAGCGTATTGTTAATGGCAGCCCCGTGCGGAATATCTTCCTGCTCAAGGGAGTTGACGCTGGTTGTAACGAGCGTCATTAGCGTAAGACCGCAGCCGAGCATGAAGATGCAGAAGTAAAGCATGATCAGATATGGGCTGCTGTCCATCTGCACCGTTGCCATCAGAGCGGTAGAGAGAAACAGAAAGAAGAAGCCTGCTACTGCCGGGATCCTTCCGCCGTATGTATCATACAGATTTCCGGAAACGATCGTCATAATCGACAGCAAAATGGTGCCTGGAACAAGCAGAAAGCCAGATAAAAACGCCGAGGTGCCGAGGACATCCTGAGCGAACATCGGCAATATGCTTTCTGCCGATAACAGGAGCATCATGTTGATAAAGACGAGCAGCATCGCCAGCCGGAAAACTGGAAATCGAAACAGGCGCAGATTCAGCAGCGGTGTTTCAAGCGTAAACTGCCGGCGCACGTATATCAGCGTCAGCGCTGCTCCCGCTGCCAGCGGTCCCCAGAACATCCAGCTCGTAAATCCGGTTACGCTGATCGTACTAAGCGCCAGAATCAGCAGCGAAAAGCCGAAACCGGATAAAAAGACGGAGGGAAGATCAAGCCTTGTCGGCTTCTGTTCCGTGACGTTCTTCATGCCGTACCAGGCTGCTGCAAGCACGAGCGCGGCGGGAATGAGCATCACGAAATGAAGCGGACGCCAGCCGGTAAAATCAATAATCATCCCGGACAAAGAAGGGGCAGAAGCTGGTGCGACGTTGACGACGGCGCCAAGCAGCCCCATTGCAAAGCCGCGTCGCTCATAGGGAAATACGTTCAGGAGGATCGTCTGGACGAGCGGCAGCATAATGCCGGCCCCAATTGCCTGGACGATCCGGGAGAGGATCAGTATAGAAAATGTCGGTGCCGCGGCACCGATCAAGGTGCCGATCGTCAGCACAATGAGCGAAAACAAGACGAGCTGTCTGGATGTAAAGCGGCTGATCAAATAGCCGCTCATCGGAATGAATACCATTGTTGCAAGCAGAAACGAGGTAGTGAGCCACTGCACCTGCGTCGCGTTTACATCGAATTCGGTCATTATCGTCGGATAGGCTGTAATCAGCAGAAACTGGCTGAACGTAAACAGGAAGGTCGCCGCAAGCGTAATCGCGATGACAAGCTTATGCGGTACCGGTGCTTTCGCGGCTGTCATTCCCATTCCTCCTTTCGTTCGAACTGAGTTAAAGAAACTTGGTCATAATCAGGTCGGTTTGTTTGTCCTCTCCCATATAAAACGCGTGCGCTCCGGTTTTGCGAAATCCAGATCGTTCGTAAAAGCGGACTGCCCGTACGTTCTTTTCCCAGACGCCGAGCCAAATCTGCTGCATGCCTTCACTCACCGCTTTATCGAACGCAAGCAGCAGCAGTGCTTTTCCGAAGCCGTGCTGCTGCCAGGAACTGCGCACATAAATGCGTTCGACCTCCATCGCTGTGTCAGCACCAGCTTCGGTCTGCGCAGAGCCGGTGTTCAGCTTCAGGTAACCGGCAGGTGACCCGTCAGCTTCGAGTATGTAAAAGCGGCTTTCCGGATGGGCGAGCTCTTGGCGAAGCTTGGTCTCATGAAATGCGTTCGCGATGTACTGCTGCAGGTGCTCCGGCTGATTGCCCTCTGCGAAAGTCTCCCGAAACGTATCAGCCCCAAGCTGTGCGAGGAGCATGGCATCGTTTAACCCAGCTTTTCGAATAGATGTCTGCATGTCTGTCTCTCCCCCTCAGTAGGTGCGTGTTCCGCCCTTTTTCACAAACTCCCAGTCCTTTTCTATATTCTCACGCATGCGAAGCAGCAGGGAAGCAGCAGTTTCGATCTCTTCGTTCGTAAATCCTTGCAGCGCGACAGCATCTGAATGGTTGTGTTCATCCATAATATACGGATAAATGTCCTTGCCTTTGTTAGTAGGAAATAAGCACTTGATTTTCCGGTTTGTGCTGTCGGACCGTTTTTCAATCAGTCCGTTTTGCTCAAGACGTGTAATGGCACGAGCGGCTGTAGTACGGTCCACTTTAATCATTTCTGCCAGTCGGTCCGGAAAAATTCCAGGATGCTCACAAATGCGGACGAGGTAGAGATACTGTCCTTTCGTCAGCTGATACTGCTTAAATTCAATATTGCTGATGGAGTCCAGCGCACGGGCGATCATCCCAATCTCTCGAAGTATTTCCCTCATGTCGTATCACCTCTTTGCTCAAGTGTAGAGGTTAATTGTTGTATTTGCAACAAAAACATGCCATTATAAAATAAAGGTCACAGATGAAGCTTGAAAAGCACGGGTCTTTGTTTTGTAATCATAAATTAATACAAACGCGCCTCGTAATTCTGCTATAATACAACCGGTAGAAATGTCCGGCCTTTCAGCCTGTTGAACCGGAATATTCAGGAGTAAAAATGGTTCAGAACGGGAATAGGAAAAGGTAATTCAACGTGAAATGAGGGTACATGCTATGAATATCGATGAGCGTTTACGCGAATATAGAAAGCAAGCAGCGTCCCTCCGCAGACGGGAGGCTTCCAAAGAGGAAATTGAGCGCGTGCTGCGGGAGATGGAAGGTGAATTTTCAATTCCGCCGGCTCCGGACAATGACTGGAACCGGGAGCATAAAGAAATCGTCAGGGTCTACCGGGATATTGCCTCCATCCGGGTGTACCATAAATAAAAAAAGTGCCCCTGCTGAAAAAGAAAGCTCGAGCTTTTATTTCAGCGGGGAGGTCTGTCTATTAAGGCAGGTACAAAGACTCCGTGCTGATACGGAGTCTTTTTTTAGCAAATCTGCTGCTGATCTCTTGATGCCGCGTCGCCCGTTCAAGGTACGGGAGCCGCTAATACGAAGAAACGAAAAAACGATGTCCGGGAGAAGGTAAATTCCGCCGTACAGAAGGACAATGAACCAGATAGCAAACAGTGCGGCAGCAGGAAAGCTATCGTTCATTGCTGGATCAAGGAAGAGTGGAACATGCAGGGAGAAAGCGGAGTTCATCCATGCTGTCAGACTTCAGTTAAGACGGAGGATAGAGACATGATCTATGCGGCACTGCTTAGAGGAATCAATGTCGGTGGACGAAATAAAGTCGATATGCCGGCACTTAAACGAGCGTTTGAGCAGGCGGGGATGATGCAGGTGGAAACGTATCTCCATACAGGAAATGTTGTTTTTACGTATGAAACTGTCCCTGTCGATATGCTTACACAAACCTTGGAGGATGCGATTTATCATGAATTCGGTTTGAAGCTGAACGTGCTGCTGCGAACGATGAACGACATGAGCGGCGTGATGGACGCACTTCCTGAGAATTGGGAAAATGATCAGGGCATGAAAAGCGACGTGCTGTTTTTATGGGAGGACATTGATGATCCATCCCTGCTGGACAAGCTTGTCATCCAGCCAGACACGGATTCCGTCATTTACGTACCAGGGGCTGTTCTATGGTCCGTCGACAGAAAGCATGCAGCTAAAAGCGGATTGGTAAAGCTTGCGGGCACAGCTCATTACAAACAGATGACGATACGAAATGTGAATACCGCCCGAAACATCTATAAGCTGATGAAAGCCGTGCAGGACACATAAAAGCCGGTGCCGGAAATTCCGGACACCGGCTTTTTCAGATGCGGTCATTTGATCTGGTAACGGAGACCATCATCGTCGCTGGTGCCTGCAGCAGCAACAGCAGCTGTTCAGCCATATATTCCGGGCTGTACATAAAGTTCCCGCGGATCCATTCAGCTGTCAGGCCAAAAAGCGCCTGTGAAAAGTAAGCCGCAGCGAGTTCGGGCTGGAAAGCCGCATGATCGGATGCGGCCAGATCATCGGCAGCCGTTTCGCGAAGCACCTGGCACATTTTCTCCTGAAAGCCGGGAATTGCTCCGGAAAGAACGACTGCCCGGTAAAAATCCCTGTGCCGGTATACGTGTACGAATAACTGAATGCTGCCGGGAGTGAGCTCGGCAGGCAGAAAGACGGTACGGTTTTGATAGGGGTAGCGGTAGCTTGCTACCAGATCATCCAGTACGTCATCAACGACTTCCTGGTACAGGGCTTCTTTCGTGTCAAAGTGCTTATAAAATGTGCCGCGGCACACATCTGCCTTTGCTGCGATGCCGCTTACCGTTACACCTGTCAGCGGAGTGTCCTGGAGCATCTGTTGAAATGCCTGTTTCAAGGCAAGGCGGGAGCGCTGAATGCGTCTGTCTGCTCTTTCAGTCATATACATCTCGTCTCCTTTTTGTTCAGTATGATCAACATCATTAACAAAACCGGCAGCAGCTGATGATTCATAGACAGTCTGTATGAAACTGTATCTGTCTCTTTCTTCTACTATATCGTAAACTTAAGGAGAAGAAAGCGTTTTCCAACAAAATGGGGAGGTGCAGGAAAATGAAATTGGATGGAAAAGCGGTCATCGTGACAGGAGCTGCCTCAGGGATGGGAAAAGCAATCGCAGAGCTGTTTGCCGCAGAAGGAGCAGCTGTTCTTATGACAGACATTAACGAAGAAGAGCTCCAATCAGCTGCAGAAGCAATCGAGGGGCGCACAGCGGTGATGAAGGTGGATATGGCGGAGGCAGCTGACGTGGAAGCGATGATCGAGGAGGCTGTCAGCCAATTCGGAACGCTGGATATTCTTGTGAACAACGCTGGAATTATGGACGGATTTGAACCGGTGGGGGATATACCGGATGATAAATGGGAGAAGCTGTTTGCGGTTAATACAACCGGGGTAATGAAGGCAATGCGCCGGGCTGTAAACGTATTTCTGGAAAAAGGCTCGGGCAACATCATCAATATTGCATCAACCGGCGGCTTCAGCGGGGCGCATGCAGGAGCCGCATACGCTGCTACGAAGCATGCGGTAATCGGTCTGACGAAAAACACCGGTTTTATGTACGCGCAAAAAGGAATCCGTTGTAATGCGATCGCGCCAGGGGCGGTGCAGACAAATATCGGCCGCAGCATGACGAACATCAACGAATTCGGCATAGAACGGTGCGGCATGACGCACGGACTTTCCCCAAGGGCCGGTGAACCTTCAGAGATTGCAGCAGCTGCACTGTTTCTCGCCTCAGACGATGCCAGCTTCGTCAACGGGGAAATTCTGACGGTTGATGGAGGCTGGACAGCTGCGTTTTAACAGCAAAATAATCTGCAGGGAGCAGCACGTATTTTGGAACCCATTCCTTTCTTCCTGCGTATATTAGAAGCAGAGAGGCTTCTATACGAAAGGAGACAGGAACATGGAACGCACCGTGAAAGCAAAGTATATCACCGGCGCCTGCGAGGCGTTTCTCGGAATCCCGATTTTAGGCGGCATGTTTATTCTGACGCTCTCCTGGGTTCCGCTGATGGTTATGTTCGTCGCGCACTTTCTCGTCCTGCTGCTCGTGCTCCAGGATAACCGCTCCAAAGTCGGACCGGTCTTCGGGCTGGTCACATCAGCAGTCGGCTGGATTCCTTTTGTCGGAATGATCATGCATATCGTGACGGCTGTTCTGCTGATCACGGAGGCGGCCCGGGAAAACAAGATGCATGCAGTCATTGACATGCCGAAGCAGCATGAGGACCGGTAATGCATCGAAAGGCTTCAGCTCGGAATATATCCGGGTTGGGGCCTTTTTTGTTTGGCTGTCGGAGACCGGTTTGAGAAAGTGTGGTTAGCATGAAGTAAAAAACGGGCAGAGACTGAGAAGATACGGAGACAGGAGGCTGGAGAATGCAACCAACCAACGGTGAACTGGCTGCAAGCGTTTGTTATCGAAAAAAGGGAAGGCGGAATTCGGTTCTGGCCTGTGACAGCAGGCTGATTCCCATTGGTACTGGCAGAAGTGCTTCGGCGTTCCGCATCCAGGATTCGAACACGGTCATGAAGGTTTATTATCCGGACAGCCTGCATATAGCGGAAGAAGAGGCAGCCATTTACCGGAAGCTTGAGCAGGTTTCCTTTTTTCCGACACTTCACGATGCGGGGACCAACTACATTGTGATGGATTATGTCGAGGGACGCACCTTTTTTCAATGTCTGACCGGTGGCGAAAAAATAAGTGCAAAAAGCATCACAGATGTGGACCAAGCGTTAAGAGAGGTGAGGCGGCTGGAGCTGAACCCTTCTGATATTCATTTGCATAATTTGATTCTCACACCGGACGGATCCGTAAAAATGATCGATCCGGCACGCTTTAATCAGGAGAAGAACTGTACGCAGTGGGACGACTTGAGAGCAGCGTACTATAAATACTATTCAAAAAAGCTGTTTCCAAAACGAATCCCGGCCGTGCTGCTGGAATCGGTCCGGGCACTCTATCAGCGGAACTTTCTCCACGTATAAGCTTAGAAGGATACCTCAGTCCGTGCTCCTGAAATACCAGCCCAGCAAAAGCGGCAGCGTGTAAAAGACGAGGAGAAAGCGGATCAGCTGCAGCATCATGACGGTTACCGGATTGCCTCCGGCTTCTGACGCCGCAAAGCCTGTTTCCAGCAGTCCGCCTGGTGTCATGCTCATGATCCCGGAAAGGGGATCGAGCGGTGTAAGAGTTGCTAAGAGCAGCCCGGCCAAAACCGAAAAGGCGATAAAGGCAGCAGCGAATACGGAAAAGGAAAACGCATGTTTCCCGATGCTGCTCAGTTCCGCCCGCTTCAGTGTTGAACCTATATACATACCGAGCAGAAGCTGGGCAGAAGCAAGCACGATTTCCGGATAAGGAGCAGGATTGAGCCCGAATAAGATGAGCAGCCCCATCGTTACGGGAGCAGCGGGAAGCAGCAGACTTTTATGAAGAAGGCCTGTGCTCAGCGCCAGACCCGGCAGCAGATACCACCAGTAGGAAGCGCCGGGTGCCTCCTGTCTGAGCAGGTCCGCTGAATCGGAAGCAGTGCCTTCTTGAGCAAACAGAAGAATCAGAAGCGGAAGACTGGCCAGAACGAGCAGGCGCCGGATGGAATGGAGCAGCATGATCGAGGCGGTTCTGCCACCATGTTTTTCGCTGAGCATGAGCACTGCCGATGGAGCACCAGGGATCAGTCCGAGCATGCTCGTCTTTTGATGCAAGCCGAAACGGCTGGAGAGGACGAAGCCCAGAAAAAGACTCATCACAATCATGAACATAGAAAGCGGAAGATAAACAGGCAAAATAGGGGCCGTTTCCAGCACGGTATCGACGTGAAGGTATAAAGCGAAATAGGTACCGAGCAAAATAAAAGCTGCAGGCTTAAACAGGGCGGGAGCCTGGACCTCCTGCTTGCTGATCCATTTCCACAGAAAGGCAAAGCATGCGGCCCCCAGCAGCCACGGAAGAGGAAGCTGAAGCAGATAAAAGATAGTACCTCCGGCTGCTGCAAAGCCGCTCATGCACAGCCACTGGCGGTAAGGCACGGTACTCCCTCCTTTCAGAAATCGTTTCTGTACATTGGAGTTCACTCTATCAGAGAAGCGCGGCAAGTAGCAGAATGAGTGCCAGGAAAAATGAAACGGTTTTAAAGGAGCTGTTGACAGACTCCTGGAAGCGTGATAAATTCGTTTGAAAGCTAACGAATTGGAAAGGTGTGATGGCCATCCGAAGCATTGATGACTACAAACGGTTTCCGGCTTCCGAAAGGCAGCTGCTGGAAACACTTTCGGGAACGCCCGACAGCAGCCTGGATGAAGAGGCGGTGCTGCTCTCGACAAATTTGTATACCGCTTCCCGGCGCATGGTGCAGCTGTTGGAGCAGCGGCAGCTCACGCCTCAAGGACTGTCCTGGACAGCTTTTTCGATTTTATACGACGCATGGGTCGGGGGTGGCGAAGAAACGTGGGCTCTGGCAGAATCAGCAGGCGTTTCCAAAGCGACAGCGAGCACGGTCACCAAACGGCTCGTACAGGAAAATCTGTGTCACCTGCAGCGGGACACGGCGGACAGGCGCCGGACCCGGGTCGAACTGACGGAAGCAGGCAAGCAGCTGATGAAAGAGCTGTATCCTGTTTTTCATGAGCAGGAAAAACAGTTTGCCGCACGGCTGAACAAAGAGGAGCAGCAGCAGTTGAACCACTTGCTCAGAAAGCTCATTACAGCTAAATAGCATGCAGCAGAGACGGAATCGAAAGCGACTGTATCCCTGTTCCCAGAGAGCCGGCGGGTGGTGTGAGCCGGAAACAGATGCAGCGTTATGTACAATTCCAGAGCGACCCGGACACGTTTCGGGCGGGGCCCCCGTTACAGGCAGAGTGGAAGAAGCACGTTCTTCAACAAAGGTGGTACCGCGCATATCAGGCGTCCTTTGCTGTGAGCGTGCTTTTTTTGATGTTCGATCTATTTTAAAGGAGGACTTAAGCATGACAGCATTAACAGATTGGCAGAAGCAGGAAGTTGACAGACAGATGAGGCTATACTGCGAAGGAGCGGCAGAGGTCATCCCGCGGGAGGACCTTCGCCAGAAAGTGGAGCAGTCGCTTTTAGAGGAGCGGCCGCTGCGAATCAAGCTGGGGCTCGATCCATCGGCCCCGGACGTACATTTCGGTCATACCGTTGTGCTGCAGAAGCTGCGTCAGTTTCAGGAAAACGGGCATCAGGTGCAGCTGTTAATCGGTGATTTTACCGGCCGAATTGGAGATCCAACTGGAAAATCGACAGCCAGAGCGCCGCTGACATCAGAGGACGTAAAGCAGAATGCACGAACGTACGTGGAGCAGTTCGGAAAAGTACTTGATATGGATCAAGTGACCGTTCACTACAACAGCAGCTGGCTCGCTGACTTATCATTTGAAGAGGTTATTCATCTGGCCGGTCAGATTACCACGGCAAGACTGCTCGAGCGGGACGATTTTGATGAACGGACAGCTCTCGGAAAACCGATTGGGTTGCACGAATTTTTCTACCCGGTGATGCAGGGGTACGATTCGGTTGTGCTGGAAAGTGATATTGAGATTGGAGGCACAGATCAGCATTACAATACGCTGATGGGACGGCACTTCCAGGAACGCTTCAAAAAAGCGAAACAGGCCGTGATTTTGATGCCGCTTTTGGAAGGGCTGGACGGAAAAGAAAAGATGTCAAAGTCTAAACACAACTACGTCGGAGTAAAAGAAAACCCGGATGAGATGTTCGGAAAAACGATGTCTGTTCCAGACGAGCTCATGGGAAGGTGGTTCCGGCTTGTTTCGGGCTTCAGTTCCGATCACGTCGACCATCTTGAAGCCGAGCTGAGGTCAGGAGCGCTGCACCCGCGTGAAGGGAAGCGGATGCTTGCAGCCAGAATGACAGAGCTTTACCACGGTAAAGATTCTGCAGAAAAAGCTGCGGACCGGTTTGACGCTTTATACCGGGACAACAAGCTGCCGGAGGAAGTTCCGGAGCATCGTACGGAGGCTGAGCTTGTCTCTCCGCTTGATTTGCTCGTTGAATCAGGACTGCTTCATTCAAAAAGTGAAGCAAAGCGGATGATTGCTAATCGTGGTGTGAAGATCGACGGAGCCAGACTGGAAACAGCGGATGAACCGCTCCGGGTGCGGGACGGAATGGTGATGCAGGTAGGAAAACGGAAGCACGTCCGCTTAAAGCTCTCCCAGTAATGGTGTTTATTCTCAGTTTCAAGTTGAAGCTTTGAGGTTAAACAACAGTATAGACAGAGGGGGAACTTCAGACAGGATGGAGCAGCACGATGAAGCAAAAGCTTGCAATGCTAGTAACAGCGGCATTATTGTTTATGCCGGCAGAAGTTTTGGCAGCATCTGTCCCGGCGCCGCAGAGTGAATCTGCGATTGTCGTGGATATGGAGTCCGGAGAAGTGTATTACAGCAAAAACGCTGAGCGCCGTATGTATCCGGCGAGCATCACTAAAATCGTCTCCGGTCTGCTTGCCGTTGAAAAAGGCGGCTTGGATGATACGACAACTGTCAGTGCAGACGCAGTGGATACGATCGGGACAAGCGTCTATTTGCTTGAAGGAGAAGAGATGTCGATTGAACAGCTCGTGCAGGGCATGGTCATTAATTCCGGAAACGATGCCGGGGCTGTCCTTGCTGAACATTATGCAGAAGACGAATGGTCGTATGCGCAGGAGATGACCGAGCTTGTACAGGAAAAAGCCGGTGCAGAGCAAACGAGGTTTGCGAACCCGCACGGACTGCACCATCCCCTTCAATACACGACAGCAGCTGACATGGCTGCCATCGCCCGTTATGCGTCAGAAAACGATACGTTTATGGACATTGCTGCAACGGTTGAGCTTCCGTGGGAAGGAGAGGGCTGGTCGACCGTTATCCGGAACCACCACCGTATGATAGGAAACGATGAGCGGGTGACCGGGCTGAAAAACGGCTTTACGTCGCGGTCGGGATACACGCTCGTAACAACTGCTGAGCAAAACGGAGCGGCTTTAGCCGTCGTCACGTTGAACGCTGAAACCGCTCAGCAAAGCTATGATGACACGAGAGCGCTGCTTGACTACGGATTTTCGGCAGCAGGCAGACCAGAAACAGCCTTCGCCGGAATAAAGCCTTAGCAGCTGCCTGGTAAAGGAGGAGAGTCGAACGTGCGGCATCTGCAAAAACGCAGATGCCGTTTTTCTGCTGAACAGGGTTGCCGGCGGTCTTCACCAGCATCATATTTTTGATATACCTGCCGGGGGACGACAGACCGGTTACCTATTGAGGAATTAGCGAGAAACCAGGTTCATCCATCTGTGGAAGGGGTAGGGAAGAGTAACCTATGAAAGGGAGGGTATAATGGATGGCGACTACAAACGAAATTCTTGGTGAGGATGGCCAGAGCCTGCTTGAGCATGAATGCCGTACAATTCCGAAGGAGAAGCTGTATCAGCCGGGGCCGGACATGGTGCGTGACATTTACCAGGCTACAGACAGAATGCCTTCTGTTCTGCGAAGCCTGCAGACACTTTTGAACGGGGGCAGGCTGGGCGGCACCGGATTTTTATCCATTCTGCCGGTAGACCAGGGAATTGAACATTCGGCCGGAGCGTCATTTGCTAAAAACCCGATGTACTTTGACCCGAAAGAAATTGTAGAGCTGGCGCTGGAGGCGGAGTGCAGTGCGGTTGCCTCCACGCTCGGCATACTTGGATCGGTGGCACGTGATTATGCACACCGGATCCCGTTTATTGCAAAGCTGAATCATAATGAGCTGCTGACTTACCCGGAAACGTACGATCAGATTTTATTCGGCTCTGTCGAAAAAGCGTTTCAAATGGGAGCTGTCGCTGTCGGAGCAACGGTTTATTTCGGCTCCAAGGAAAGCGGCCGGCAGATTCAGGAGATTACCGCTGCGTTTGAACGCGCTCATGAGCTCGGCATGGCTACCATTCTCTGGGCTTACCTCCGCAATCCGGAATTCAAGCGGGACGGTACCGACTATCATACGTCTGCCGACCTCTCGAGCCAGGCAGTGCACCTGTCTGCCAACATGGGGGCAGACATCGTCAAGCAGAAGCTGCCGACAAACAACGGCGGCTATACGGCGATGAAATACGGGAAGACGGATAAGCGTGTTTATGAAGAGCTGACGAGCGAGCATCCGATTGATATGACGCGCTATATGGTGGCAAACGCCTTTATGGGCCGGGCTGGATTGATTAATTCCGGAGGAGGATCCGGTGAAAACGATCTGAAGGAAGCCGTCAAAACAGCTGTAATTAACAAACGCGCCGGCGGTATGGGACTTATTCTCGGAAGAAAAGCGTTTCAAAAGCCCCGCGATGAAGGAGTCGAACTGATCCGGGCTGTGCAGGATGTGTACGCAGACACCTCCATCACGCTGGCATAGAAAGCTGCAAAACCAGTAAGAAACCGTCCTGCATGTGTGCGGGACGGTTTCTTCAGGCTGTTGAAAAAGTTTTTCAACTTACATGTTTATTCGTTTGGTTGTATTTCCGCTCTGCTTACCTAGCCTGACGTGGGCTGGCCTTCAGCTATTTCTCAGGGGCCATGTATGGAGGGAAGAATGGCAGGGGAGGATGGCGCGGCTGCACTCGGACACAGGCTTCTCTCAAGGAGCCTTTAAAAGCCAGTCCGGCTCCGCACGTGCGTGGATGCCGTTCGCAGAACTGAACGACACGAAATCTTCAGACTGCGCGGCTTCCACGGGCACGCCGGACATATCGGGAAAACGGGTCTGCTTGCTGGAGAACAACGTCACGACAGGCAGACGCGACCGCTTTTTTTACCTTTTATACGGAATTGTAGGAAGAATTGGCATCCCTATTCAACATCGAAACGTCGTATAGGGAAGGTTCTATCCGTATGGCAGCCGACGTGCAGTCCTAACCACACATATAAACCGTACTGCCAGCTGCCGACGTCGAAGGAACTCGACTCCGGGAGGATCAGAACGAGGCGAAGATCCAGCGCTTCCGACAGCAGGAGGAAGCGGTTAGCTGAGCCTGTTCCCTCCGGAAAGCGAGGGGCCGCAGATACAGGCAGAGGCAACGTGATTCACCTGAAATGATTATATGAACACTTTGAGGAAACCGTCCTGCATGTGTGCGGGACGGTTTCCTCATGATCAACGTAAGGGATCGATTCATAAATGAGGGCTGATTCTGTCCATTAATTACCCTGAACGGCTGTCGTCCTCTTCCTCTGCATAAAATACGTGCCAGTGCTTGGCAGGCACAGTGCGAATATTAAGTGAACGTGCGAAGGCCGCAGCCTGTTTTTCTGTCGAAAAGGTCTTCGGAATCCAGCATGCACCCGACTTATGAAGCACTTCTTCGACACCCCTGTATTGCCGTTTTAAGTAGTACATGACTTTCCCCTCCTGTTGCCGCTTAGCACCAATATACCCGTTAAAATAGAGTGGAAAACACCTGTTTTTATCACTTTTTTATGATCCGAAATGAGGAAGAAGAGGGTTTTCGACGACGAAGCCTACAGACATGTTGGTGTAACAGCGTCTTTTAGTCTAAAAGCGAATTAACGCCGGCAGAACGTAACACCGGGGCGTCAAAATGCCATTTGTCTATCAGATTTGCGAACGGAAACGGAGGGGCTGTCCCATAAGTCGATATTATCGACGGGACAGCCCCTTTTTATGTATAGAAGTAATTTTATAGAAGGAAACAGAAAAAAATCGCCGAACCTGTGTGTGTAAGCGACAAAACCA
>NZ_JBPZEY010000016.1:0-46696 GCF_052061695.1 Alkalicoccus luteus | reverse complement strand
ATCCAGTAGCGACAGCGGTGAGGTCACACCCGTTCCCATGCCGAACACGGAAGTTAAGCTCACCAGCGCCGATGATAGTTGGGGGCTCTCCCCCTGCGAAAGTAGGACGTTGCTGGGTCACCGGAGGGTGTCTCCCGGAACCAGACCCTGGTTCCCGGGCGGCACCCTCTTTTTTTGCGTTGGTTTCCTTTTTCCATGGATACGCCTTTCAGCAGAGCGCCGTATTCGCTATGATGGAGACAGGGAGGAATGACGATGAGCGAAACGATTCGATGGGGACTGGCTGGAATCGGTAAAATTGGAGCAGCGCTCCTTGCCGGCTGGGACCGACAAGGACTGACGACAGAGATATACCACCCTGATGAACATAGACGCCGCGCGGCAGCATCGTCTGCAGCGGGGGCACGAGAAGCGGCAAAGGAAGAGCTGCCGCATCTGGATTACCTGGTTCTGGCTCTTCCAGCTGACAGCATTGCACCATTTATCGAGGATCTCGAACAGAGCGGCCTGAACATGCGCCGCACGACGCTTGTCAACATGGCGACGACAAAGGGGACCGCTTCGCTTCGGAAGCAGTTTCCAGAGCATCGCTTTGCCGGCATGAAGGCAGCTGTTCATGCTGAAACGTTAAGGCGGGGCGAGGCGGTGCTGTTTGTTTCTCCTGAGGCGGCGTCGGACCAAACGTTGAAGTTGCGGTTTGAAGCACTGGGAGACGTCATTAACGGTGAGGAAAAAACGGTAGAGACGTTGAACCGGACAGCGACGGAAGCAGCTGTAAAAGCCGCAGCCGCTCTTGAAGAGCAGCTGCGGCAAGAGGGATGGCAGGAGCTTTACATCCGCCAGGCGTTAGCTTCACTTATGCCTGAGGTGATCCATGCTTATGCTGATGGCAGGCTTGGTGCTTTTGGCAGGAAGCTGGCAGATGAACTGCGCCGAGACTAATCAGCAGCCTGCCGGCGGTTCATCCAAAGAAGCAGCGCTGGACCGACCGCCGGAATAAAGGCAAGCCACGCATAACGCTCGACGCCCCATTCACGCTTTAAAATGTCGTAGGCAAGCCAGACGACGACGAGAAAGTCAATAGACATCACGCTGACGAGATGAGACTGCTGGAAATCTTCTATATAGCCGCTTACACTGCCGCCAAGCGCAGAGAGGAGCACGGCGGCACCCGCGATACCTGCAAGCAGATAAGCTGCCGGATGCGTGAGGGCGTGCTGCAGAAAGCGTGGACCACGGGGCGTCTCCCGCGTCTTCCGGCCGCGAACGGCCATGTACGGCAATATCGTAAAGGCCCCTAATCCGAAGGAAAACAGAGCAAACAGCCAGGCAGGAACGCGTCTTGTATCCTTTGGAAGCAGCAGAAACAAAAACAGCAGCGGGTAAATGCCGAGCATCGTAAACACAGCGACCGTCAGCGGATTCAAGTCCTGAATACGACCGTCGATGATGGCTGATAAAAATGGATCATCTGCATTTTGTGCACCTGGTGCTACAAAGACGGCATAGGCTGTTAACAGGAGAAATAGAATAATATAACGTTTCACATAAGGCCCCTTTCACAGCTGTTTCCTCCAGTTAACCAGAGGCAGGACAGGAGTGCAAGTGGAGCGGAGGAAGCAGAAGGAGCGTACCATGTTACATATGCCGATCGTACAAGCGTTGATGAACAGGCGGGGCGACAATTCGTTCCACGTTCCCGGTCACAAGAACGGAACGCTGCTGCCGGAGGGTACAGAGGAAATCCTGCAAGCCGTGATGCAGGTTGATAAAACAGAAATCACCGGGCTTGATGACCTGCACGATGCTTCCGGGATTATTCGGGAAGCAGAGATCCTGCTGAGCCAGCTGTATCAGAGCCGGGACAGCCGCTTATTAGTCGGCGGCTCTACTTCCGGTATCCTTGCTGCAGTCCTTTCCTCTGTTTCACGTGGACAAACAGTCATTGTGCAACGAAACTGCCATCAATCCGTGTTTCACGCGCTGGAGCTCGCAGGGGCAGAAGCGGTGCTCGTCGAACCGGATATAGAAGCACAGACAGGCACACCGCTCGGCATCCCCTCCGACGCTCTTCAAACGGCCTTTGAAGAAGTGCCGGAAGCAGCGGCCGTACTGGTGACGAATCCATCTTATGAAGGGTACGTCCAGCCGCTTCATCAGCATGCAGCCTTGTGCCGCGAGCACGATGCGCTGTTTATTGTAGATGAAGCGCACGGCGCGCATTTTCTGCCAGGGGCAGAGCTGCCCTTTTTTGAGAGCTCTCTGCAGCATGGAGCGGATCTCGTCATTCAGTCCGCTCATAAAATGCTCCCGGCCCTCACGATGGGAGCGTGGATGCATATCGGCACCAGCCGCGTGAACCAAGCAGCTTTAAACCGGATGCTGCAAATGATTCAATCGAGCAGCCCCTCGTATCCGATACTGGCCTCGCTTGATGCGGCCCGGGCTTTTCTCGCAGAAGTGACAGGTTGGAAGGAGATTGCGCAGGCGGCAGAGGAGCTGTGCCGGAAGACGGGAGCACTGGTTCTCCCGGCGCAGCTCGGCAATTGGCGCCGTGATCCGCTGAAGGCAGCATTTGCCGCCTCATTGCACAGGAGCACAGCAGATATGGAGAACCTGCTGGAAGCAGCGGGGGGCTATGCAGAACTTCGTACACCGGAGCTGTTCCTGCTCACGCTTCCGCTCGATGCGGACCTGATCCATCGCATGACAGCAAGCGTCCCGGTATTTGGGGACCGTTCAGCTGCAGCGCCGGAATTTTGGCATGCGGAGCCGGAGGTAAGGCTGCGTCGTCCTGCTCTCCGGCAGGAGGAAATGGCGATGCTTCCCACTGAGAGCTGTCTGCTGCACGAAGCCAAGGGAAGAATCAGTGCAGCTGAGCTTATTCCTTATCCACCGGGAGTGCCACTTGTCATCCGCGGCGAACAGCTGACAAAGCGGCACATTGAGAAGCTGTACCAGCTGCGGAGGGCGGGCATACGTATCAAAGGGGACGACGACTATGTTCGTGTCTTTAAAACTAGAGCATAAGAAAGGATGAACAGCGTGAGCGGATGGTTTATTACAGTAGAAGGAGGAGAGGGAGCCGGTAAAACGACGGCGATGCTCTACCTGAAGGAAAAATTGGAAGAGGAAGGCTGGGAGGTCCTGGCTACGAGAGAGCCGGGAGGAAGTGTAATCGCGGAAAAAATTCGTGCGGTCATTCTCGATCCGTCCCATACAGAGATGGACGCCCGCACCGAAGCGCTGCTTTACGCAGCAGCCCGGCGGCAGCATCTTGTAGAAAAAGTATTCCCGCACCTTGAAAAAGGAGGCATTGTGCTCTGTGACCGGTTTGTCGACAGCAGCCTCGTTTATCAAGGGTATGCTCGGGGCATCGGCGTAGAAGCAGTAAGGGAACTGAATCGCTTTGCGACAGAAGACCGCATGCCTGATCTGACATTGTATTTTGATATTGATCCGGAAATCGGTCTTGCCCGCATTGCCTCTGGCAGAGGACACGAAATCAACCGGCTGGACGCTGAAGCACTGCCGTTTCATGAAAAAGTGCGCAGCATGTACCGGGAGCTGCAGCAGCAGGAACCAGAGCGGATTCGGCAAATTGACGCTTCAGGTACGCCTGCCGACACAGTGAAAAAGGCGTGGGAAGAAATACATAAAAAACTTAGCCGCTGAACGCGGTAAATCTGACAAATCACACGCCTGCGCAGCAGTTTCTTGTTATAATACGAGTAACCCCTTTCGATGGAGGAGATGACTATGAAGCTGATCGTTGCAGTAATCCAGGATAAAGACAGCAACCGTCTTTCGGATGCGCTGGTGGATCAGGATTTTCAGGCGACCAGGCTTGCAAGCACAGGCGGATTTTTAAAAGCAGGGAATACGACCTTTATGATCGGTGTGGAAGATGATCAGGTACAGCCTGTTTTGGAATTGATAAAAGAAAACTGCAAGGCGAGAGAACAGCTGGTGGCGCCGATCTCACCAATGGGGGGAAATGCAGATTCCTACGTGCCATACCCGGTGGAAGTACAGGTCGGCGGTGCGACCGTCTTTATTCTTCCGGTTGAACGGTTCGAAAAGTTTTAGAAATGAAGGAGACAGCCATGCAGCATTGGCAGGAGCTTGAACAGACACAGCCGGCTGTAGCGCGCGTGCTGCAAAACAGCATCCGCCGCAGCCGGCTGGCCCATGCATATATTTTTGAAGGCGGCCGCGGCACGGGGAAGAAGCTTGCGGCCCAGCTTGCGGCTCAGGCATTTCTGTGCCGAAATCTGAGCGGTGCAGATCCTTGCCTGGCCTGTCCGGAATGCAGGCGTGCAGCCTCTGGGAATCATCCGGATGTGCACGTGCTCCGTCCGGACGGAGCCGTGATCAAAGTAGACCAGATTCGTGAACTGAAGCGGGAGTTCAGCATGCGCGGCATGGAATCCGGCAGAAAGGTATACCTCGTGGAAGAAGCCGATAAAATGTCAGCGAGTGCAGCGAACAGCCTGCTGAAATTTTTAGAGGAACCGGATGGCGAGGCACTGGCTGTTCTCATGACGGTTAACTCCCGTCTAATGCTTCCGACGATTCTGTCCCGTGCCCAGATGCTCAGCTTTGTGCCGCTGCCGCCGGAAGCCGCTGCGAGGGAGCTTGTCCGCAAAGGCTATCCGGAAAAAGAAGCGTACCTTGCTTCCCGGCTGACCTCTGATCTGACGGAGGCTGAGGCACTTTTTGGCGAGGAATGGATTTCACAGGGGCGGGAGAAAGTGATACAATTAGTTGACGATCTTATCCGCAAACCGCGCGATTCCTATATTACCCTGCATGAAACGGTGATGCCGTTTTTTACAGAACGCAAGGATCTGGAAACCGCACTGGATATGATCATGCTCTGGTACCGGGACGTGCTGCGCATGCAGGTCGGCCAGTCCGAGCAAATTGTGTTTATCGATCAGGAAGACAGTCTCTCCAAACAGGCTTTCCAGCTCTCTCAAGGGAAACTCGGTAACAACCTCCAGGCAGTGATGGATGCGAGGCGCCGGCTTAGTGCCAACGCAGCGCCGCAGCTGCTCATGGAACAGCTGCTTCTTCGTCTACAGGAGGGATAAATGTGCATCGAGTGATCGGAGTTCGTTTCAAAAAAACCGGGAAGATTTATTATTTCTCACCCGGGGATTTTCATATAGAGAAGGATGACTACGTAATCGTCGAAACGGCGCGTGGCGTCGAATTCGGAAAAGCAGTAATCGGCATGAAGGAAGTTGCCGAAGAAGACGTTGTCCTGCCGCTGAAAAAAGTACTGCGCAAGGCAACGGAGAAGGATAAATTGACTATCGAAGAAAACCGGCGGGAAGCCGCGAAAGCATTCGATGTCTGCCTGAAGAAGATTACGGAGCACAACCTTGATATGAAGCTGGTTGATGTAGAATACACGTTTGATCGAAATAAAGTACTGTTTTACTTTACAGCGGACGGGCGCATCGATTTCCGGACGCTCGTCAAAGACCTCGCTTCCGTTTTCCGTACACGCATTGAACTGCGTCAGATCGGCGTGCGGGATGAGGCGAAAATGCTTGGCGGTATCGGTCCGTGCGGCCGCATGCTCTGCTGCTCGACGTTTCTCGGTGATTTTGAGCCGGTTTCTATTAAAATGGCAAAGGATCAGAACCTGTCGCTTAATCCGACGAAAATTTCCGGACTGTGCGGAAGGCTGATGTGCTGCCTGAAATATGAAAACGATATGTATGAGGAAGCGAAAAAAGTGCTTCCTGATTTGTATCAGAAGCTGAATACGAGCTACGGCCGCGGGAAGGTCGTTGGACTGAACATGCTGGAGCGGCTCGTTCAGGTCGAGATTTTCGAGTCTAAGCAGGTCATTGAGTATACGCTGGATGAACTCCTGGAAGAAGGAGCGATCGCCACGGAAACCACGAAATAATGAGGTGTGCGCATCGTGAACAAAAATGAGATATTTACACGCGTCAGCCAGATGGAAGAGCGCATCGGCGGTCTCCATCACGAGCTGGGTGAACTAAAGGATCAGCTGGCGCTGCTTCTCGAGGAGAATACGCATCTGCAGATGGAAAATGAGCACCTGCGTGAGCGGATGAACCAGGAGGAAGAAGCAGCAGAGGCTGCAGGAGTCGGCGCTGCCGGTCCGCGTTTGAAGCCGGGATTTGGAGAAGGCTACGACAATCTGGCGCGTCTTTACCAGGAGGGGTTCCATATTTGCAACCTGCACTATGGAAGCATCCGCAAAGAGGGAGACTGTCTATTCTGTCTTTCCTTCCTGAATCGGGAGGAATAAATGACGCAAACGTTCAGAAGCGCTGCTTTTGGGCGTTTTTCTTTTTGAAAGGACAGTACCGCTTTGCACGGAAGCGCATTGGGGGAAGAAGAGAGCGTTAGTAATAGAAGAAAGAGGCGTTTGAACGATGACGAAAACAGAGGAACGAGCAGATTATCTGCCTGGAGGAACGATCATTCATCAGCGGCCCGACGTCTTTACGTATTCGATGGATGCGGTGCTGCTGGCAATGTTTGCGGATGCTGCC
This sequence comes from Alkalicoccus luteus, assembly GCF_052061695.1. Classification (NCBI taxonomy): domain Bacteria; kingdom Bacillati; phylum Bacillota; class Bacilli; order Caryophanales; family Bacillaceae; genus Alkalicoccus; species Alkalicoccus luteus. Next base: position 40,154 of record NZ_JBPZEY010000016.1, on the reverse strand, counting down.
AGAGCAGAGTCTGTCATTGATTTATGCGCGGGTACCGGGGCGATTCCGCTGCTGCTTGCATCGAAAACGAAAGCTTTCATTCGGGCAGTGGAGCTGCAGCCGCAGCTGTGCAGACTTATGGAACGCTCGGTTACAGCAAACGGTCTTGAGGAGCGCATCCAGGTGGAGGAACGCGATTTGCTTACCCTGCACCCCGCCGTGGATGGACCGGTTGATCTGGTCACGTGCAATCCGCCCTATTTTGCGGCCCCGAAAATGAAGCAGCCGCTGAAGGAAGCGGGAGCGAAGCAGATCGCCCGTCACGAAGTGGCCTGTTCGCTGCAGGACGTTACAGCAAAAGCCGCAGCGCTCGTCCGCCCTAAAGGAAAAGCTGCGTTTGTCCATCGTCCGGAGCGGATGTCGGAACTATTTGCCGCTATGCAGCGGGTAAATCTGGAGCCGAAACGGGTGCAGCTGATTCATCCGAAGCCGGGACGGGAAGCGAATATTCTACTCGTGGAAGCGGTGAAAGACGGGTCTCCGGGTATGAAAGTAGAGTCTCCGTGGACGGTTTATCAGGAAAATGGAGAATATGAACCGGCGTTTTACGACTACATGGTGAAAGGAGAGGGTCTTCATGCATGAGCAGCGAACGTATCAGGCTGATGGCGGCATGCTGGTTCTCGTACCGACGCCGATTGGCAACCTGGAGGATATGACATTTCGTGCTGTCCGCGAGCTGAAAGAAGCGGACGTTATTGCGGCAGAAGACACGAGACATACGCGGAAGCTGTGTCATGTCTACGAAATTGAGACACCGCTGATCAGCTTTCACGAACACAGCAGCGATACGCGGCTGGAGGAGCTGCTGAAAAAAATCCGCAGCGGTAAAAAGGTCGCGCTCGTCAGCGATGCGGGAACGCCGGGTGTTTCCGACCCGGGCTGGGCAGCCGTTGACGCATGCCGGCAGGAAGGGCTGACTGTGACCGCACTGCCCGGAGCAAATGCAGCCGTCACGGCTCTGACCGCTTCTGGACTTCCGACCACCTCCTTTACGTTTCTCGGCTTTTCTGAACGAAAAAAGAGAAAGCGCACTGAGCTGCTGGAAGAGTGGCGGACAGCCCGCTCTACGCTGATTTTTTATGAATCTCCGCACCGGCTTGATCAAATGCTGCAGGCCGCTTTTGATGTATACGGCCCCCGCCGGGCCGCCGTCGGACGTGAGCTGACGAAGCAGTTTGAAACATATATGACCGGAACACTTGAGGAGCTTGCAGCCTGGGCGGCCGGGACAGACATCAAAGGAGAGTGCGTGATTCTGATCGAAGGTGCAGGTGAGGAGGAAGCGGCAGCTGCCGGAACGGAATGGTGGCAGGAGCTGTCGCTGAAGCAGCATGTCGAGCACCATATCGACAAAGGCCACTCTTCCAAGCAGGCGATCAAACAGACGGCTGTGGACCGGAGCATGCCGAAGCGCGACGTGTATGCGGCTTATCACGACACTGGAGCTAGTTAAAAGGTGTCAGTGGCAGCGCTCTGTGCCCCAGCTTAGCTTTCTGAAAGCAAAAAAAGTACGCCCGTCGACTAGACGGGCGTACTTTTTAGAGATTAATTTTCCTGCTTGGAAATATATTCTTCCAGGTCTTTGATGATCTCCTTGGCACCCATAGGGCTGAGGATGATTTTGCCTTTCGCAAGGGAAAGGTTGTCATCAGAGACTTCACCCGTCACCTGGCATGTCATGTTTGGCTTGTACTTCTTCAGAACGATGCGGTCATCATCCACGTAAATCTCCAGCGCATCCTTTTCAGCAATATCCAGTGTACGACGCAGCTCGATAGGAATGACGACGCGGCCCAGCTCATCAACCTTTCTTACAATACCTGTTGATTTCATGTTAATACCCCTCTCTGTAATCCTGTGTGTTATTCCAGAAGTCTCGAAACGTCATGATTCGACAAAATTCTGTTAAGAGTATAATACCAGCACTTCCAAATGAAGTCAATTAAAATGATATAAAAAGGAAATAAGTTTTTTATTATATGGCGTGCAGCTATGCTCTGAAGCTGGTTTCACTGGAAGCAGTCTGTCAGGTTGTCATAAACCGCACCCCGTCCCTCCTCTCCATTGTCGACTGAATTCGACATCTGACATCACGTATAGCACTATACCCAAAAAAGGGAAGAATATAACAAAAATGCAAGAAAAAAATTCTTCATTATAAAGAATGTACAAACTTTGTACAATGTTTAGCTTGTCGAAATACCATATACCCCCGGTGCCCGAATTGGTAAAAACCGCCATGCAGCACGCTTCTATTGACAGAGGACGAGCCATTCGGTATATTGCAGAGAGAATACGCATACGCTTCAATGATGGGATGAGTAGAGAGCCGCCGTCCGCTTGCAGAGAGCCGGGGAAGCTGAGAACCGGTGCGGAAGGTCTTTTGAACATGGTCCTGGGAGAGGCTGTATGGTCGAGCGTTTAAGCGTAAGGCCTGCACGTCCGCTGCACGTTACGCAGCAGAACTGCCAGCCGCAGTTCGACCGAGACCGGATTAAATCCGGTGAAACCGGGTGGTACCGCGTGGGCTTATGCTCTCGTCCCAGTATGTGGGGCGGGGGCTTTTTAGTATGCCTGCAGCGAAACATGATTGAAGGAGGAGACTGTCACCATGACAGATCAAAAGAAGACATTTTATATTACAACACCAATTTACTATCCGAGTGCAAAGCTGCATATCGGACATGCTTATACGACGGTGGCCGGTGATGCGATGGCCCGCTATAAACGGCTGCGCGGCTATGACGTTCGGTATTTAACCGGAACAGATGAGCATGGTCAGAAAATCGAAACAAAAGCAGCGGAAGCCGGAGTAACTCCGCAGGAATTTGTCGACGGGATCGTGAAAGATATTCGCGACCTGTGGGGCAAGCTGGACATTTCTTACGATGACTTCATCCGAACGACAGAAGAGCGCCACAAAAAAGTAGTAGCAGATATTTTCGAGCGTCTGCTGGAAAAAGGCGATATTTATCTGGATGAGTATGAGGGCTGGTATTCCATCTCAGACGAGACATTTTACACGGAGCTGCAGCTCGAGGATAAAGAATACGATGAAGCTGGAAATATCGTTGGCGGAAAAAGTCCGGACAGCGGCCATCCGGTAGAGAAAGTGCGGGAGGAGTCATATTTCTTCCGGATGAGCAAGTATGCGGACCGGCTGTTGAAATACTATGAAGAAAATCCTGAGTTTATTCAGCCGGAATCTCGTAAAAATGAGATGATCAACAATTTCATCAAGCCTGGACTGGAAGATCTCGCTGTATCCCGAACGTCGTTCGACTGGGGTGTGAGCGTAAAGAGCAATCCAGAGCACGTTGTTTACGTATGGATTGATGCGCTATCCAACTATATTACGGCGCTCGGCTATGGAACAGACGATGACAGCCTCTACCAGTCCCATTGGCCGGCGGATGTGCATTTAGTCGGGAAAGAAATTGTCCGCTTCCATACGATTTATTGGCCGATTATGCTGATGGCACTCGACCTGCCGCTTCCGAAAAAAGTGTTTGGTCACGGCTGGCTGCTGATGAAGGACGGGAAAATGTCCAAATCAAAAGGTAACGTCGTCGATCCGGTGCCGCTGATTGACCGTTACGGTCTGGACGCTGTCCGCTACTACCTGCTGCGCGAAGTGCCGTTCGGATCTGACGGCGTCTTTACACCGGAGGCATTTGTAGACCGGATTAACTATGATTTGGCGAATGACCTCGGCAATCTCGTTAACCGAACGATTGCCATGATCAACAAATATTTTGATGGAGAACTGCCTGCTTATGTGAAGGATGCGACGTCCTTTGATGCACCGCTTGTCGAGCTTATTGACGCTACGGTAGATAAAGTAGAGGATGCAATGGAAGACATGCAGTTTTCTGTTGCACTGACAGCAGTTGGACAGCTGATCAGCCGCACGAATAAATATATCGACGAAACACAGCCGTGGATTCTTGCCAAAGACGAAACGGCAAACGAGCAGCTCGGTTCCGTTCTTCATCACCTGACAGAATCGATCCGCCAGATTTCCATCATGCTGCGCCCGTTCCTGACGAAAACACCGGAAAACATCCGGCGCCAGCTTGCGATTCCAGAGGAGCTGATGGAGTGGGATACGCTGCGGACGCCGGGACGTCTGAAGCAGGGTGTTCGTATCATTGAAAAAGGAGAGCCGATGTTCCCGCGTCTTGATTTTGACGAGGAGGTCAAAGCAATCGTGGAGATGATGGGCGGCACGGTGAAAGCAGCTGACGAGCCGAAGGAGGAAGAACTGCCGGAAGCTCCTGAATCAGAAGAAATCACGATCGATGATTTCTCGAAGGTGGATCTGCGCGTCGCAGAGGTGATCGGAGCAGAAAAGGTGAAGAAAGCGGATAAGCTGTTAAAAATTCAGCTCGACCTCGGCTACGAGAAGCGCCAGGTCGTCTCCGGCATTGCCAAATACTACGAGCCGGATGATTTAATCGGGCGCAAAGTGATCTGTGTGACGAACCTGAAGCCGGTGAAGCTGAGAGGCGAATTGTCCCAGGGAATGATCCTTGCCGGCTCTCACGACAAATCATTGACGCTTGCGACCGTAGCAGAATCACTCCCTAACGGTGCTCAGGTTAAATAGACAGAAAGGAAGGAGGTCCATCATGCTGATCGATACGCACGTGCATCTGAATGCGGATCAGTTCGCTGATGACGTGGATGACGTCATTCGGCGGGCGCAGGAAGCTGGCATAAATAAAATGGTCGTTGTCGGCTTTGATACAAAAACCATCAATCTCGCTATGGAGCTGATTGAAACGTATCCATTTCTGTATGCGGCTGTCGGATGGCACCCGGTAGACGCTGTTGATTTCGATGATGACAAGCTTGCCTGGCTGGAAGAGCTGACCAGGCATCCGAAAGTTGTCGCAGTCGGGGAAACGGGTCTTGATTATCACTGGGACAAGTCTCCGCATGATGTACAGAAAGAAGCATTTCGAAAACAGATCGCACTTGCAAAGAAAGTGAAGCTGCCACTCATTATTCATGACCGCGAAGCGCACGAGGATATCACGGCTATTTTGCGGGAAGAAGAGGCAGCGGAAGCAGGCGGTATCATGCACTGCTTTCAGGGTGATGAGGAGATGGCAAAAGCATGTCTCGACATGAATTTTTACATTTCATTCGGGGGACCGGTTACGTTTAAAAACGCGAAGCTGCCAAAGGAAGTCGCAAAAATCGTTCCGGACGACCGGCTTCTGATCGAAACCGACGCTCCTTATCTTGCACCGCATCCGTACCGCGGCAAGCGAAATGAACCGGCTTATGTGAGGCTTGTTGCCGAACAGCTTGCCGAGCTGCGTGGTATCACCTATGAAGAGCTTGCAGCACAAACAACGAAAAATGCCGAAACATTGTTTCGCCTGTAGCACATCCGGGCCGCCCCTTCTTCAAGAGGCGGCTTTTTTGCATGGAAAATGGCGTCCGGAAAAACAAACAAATGAAAAAGAAGGACGAGGTCAAAACCAGACACATCATTTTGTTATCTTTAGACATGCGACTAATGACCTTGTTGAGGCAGTTGAAACGGACGTTTGGGCGCAGAAAACACCCCCTTTTGCGTGAAATAAGCATCCGTAGTAAGCGACATGAAAACATCGATGAAAGCGTACTGTGAGCGGCGGTTCAGCGATTTGTAACGAAACTGTAAAGTAAGACGTTCGTTGCAGGCAGGGCGCGCTGTTTCTCATGTAATACGGCGGATATTATCCTATTCGATGACGTTTATTTAGGATATTCGTTTGACACGTTTTGAGGGCGTGCGTATAATCTGCGTCTTAGAAGGAGGGTTTGCCATGATTGAGAGGATTAAGTCGTTTTTTGTACATATCGTACGAAAGTCGGACCTCACCGCAAACATTGGAATAATTGCTGTTCTCTGCCTGCTTTCTGTTGTCATCTATGATGTGACGAAGACAGAAGTAACAGTATCAGCTGACGGAGAATCATTTACGGTGGAAACACACGCCGGAACGGTCGGCGATGTACTGGCAGAACAAGACATTGATTTGATTAAACATGATGACGTAGAACCGCCGCTTTCTGCTGAAGTAGAAGAGGGCCTTATTATAGAGTATGTACCTGCACAGCACGTGAACGTATCCCTGGATGGGAGCGAGGAAGAAGTGTGGACGACAGTTGATACCGTTGATGAACTGATGGAAGAGCTGGACGTTGCAGTTTCCTCTCACGATGAAGTGGAGCCATCTTTGCATGCGCAAATTGAAGATGGCATGACTATTGCTTACGAAGAAGCATTTCCGGTAAGGGTCGTGCATGATGGAGAATCCTCCCAGATCTGGACGGTAGCTGCCACTGTAGAAGATGTCCTGGATGAACAAAATATCGACCTTGGCGAGATGGACCAGGTGGAGCCGGACATCGATGAAACACTGACCGCTGATGCAGATGTAACCATTACGCGAGTAGACATGATTACGGAAACGATCGAGGAGTCTGTATCCTTTGCCACAGTTCGTGAAAACGATGACTCGCTGGAAGCTGGCACGGAACGAGTGGAGCAGGAGGGGGAACGAGGCACTCTTCAAAAAACGTATGAAGTTGTTTTAGAAGACGGAGAAGAAGTCTCCCGTGAGCTGATTGAAGAAGAAGTTGTGGAAGAGAGCAGTGACCGCATCATCGCAGTCGGAACGATGGAGCAGGAAACCGTGTCGCGGGGCCGTTCCTCCGCTTCTGAAGAAAGAACGGATAAGGAAGAGCCGGCTGCGGAAGAAACGACCGCATCCTCTGAGCGCGAGACAGAAACAGCAGAAGCGAGCTCGTCTTCACAGGAGGAAGCCAGCTCGTCCAGCGGGACGGAAGCTGCCTCCTCGAGCAGCTCCTCGTCTGAGAGCAGCAGTTCTTCTTCAGAAAACGAAAGCTCCAGCAGCAGCTCGAGCTCTGAATCAGAAAGTTCCGGCAGCAGCTGGGAGTCTTTCCAGGCTACTGCCTACACCGCTTCCTGTAATGGATGCTCAGGTGTGACGGCGACCGGAGTCGACTTAAAGGCGAACCCGAATGCAAACGTGATCGCTGTTGACCCTTCTGTTATCCCACTCGGCTCCAAGGTCGAAGTGAAAGGCCATGGAACATTTACTGCAGCGGATACCGGCGGTGCGATTAACGGCAATAAAATTGATATTTTCATGTCGGACCGTGGCAGTGCTACTTCCTTTGGACGTCAGAGTGTCCAGGTACGCGTTGTTGATTGATAAAAACAGGCTGATCCTGCAGGTGCTGCCACCTGCGGATCAGCTTTTTTTGCGTGCAGGAAAATAAGTGCGTCCGAAGGTTATTCCCCGGGAAATAACGACTGGAAATGGTTAAGGTGCTTGTGTCCGCATCGAATTTGTGTAGAATGAATAAAGATAAACGTGATGGAAGCGGGGACGACTAGCGTGCAAATAAAGGAGATTATCGTCGTAGAGGGCAAAAACGATACACATCGGCTGAAGCGGTTTTTGGACTGTACGACGATAGAAACAGGCGGAACCGGTCTGACGTCTGAAACGATGGCGCGTATTCGGGAAGCGCAAAAACGGCGGGGCATCATTATTTTTACAGACCCGGACTACCCCGGAGAAAAGATCCGTCATATGATCGACAAGACGGTGCCGGGATGCCGCCATGCCTTTCTGCCAAAAGCAGAAGCTGTTGACCATGTGAAACGAAAGGTCGGAATTGAGCATGCCAGCAAAGAGGCGCTGCTGGAAGCGCTGCGGGAGGTCCGTACCGTCATTCCTGAAGAGATCCGGGAAGAAAGCCCGGGCTGGCTGGAGCTGCACGAAGCAGGTCTGCTTGCCGGTCCCGGAGCTAAGGAAAAAAGACGAAAGCTCGGGGAGGCGCTGCATATTGGCTATGCGAATGGCAAGCAGTTGTTAAAGCGGCTGGAGCAGTTTCAAATCAGCCGCCGCGAATTTTATGATGCGGCGGCAAAGCTGGAGGATGACCAATCATGATGAAAGATATTGCAACACCGAAACGAACGAAAGACATTCTGGAGCGGCACGGCTTCCGATTCAAAAAAAGCCTCGGACAGAATTTCCTGATTGACCCGAACGTACTCGCGAACATTGTCGATGCTGCCGGCGTAACCGAGGAAACAGGCGTCATTGAAGTCGGCCCTGGGATCGGCGCACTGACAGAGCAGTCGGCACGGAAAGCGAAAAACGTGCTCGCTTTTGAAATTGATCAGCGGCTGCTGCCGATTTTAAAGGAAACAATGGCTCCCTATCCGCACGTGAGCGTCGTGAACGAAGACGTCCTGAAAGCAGATCTGCATCAGCGGATCGGAGAAGCGTTTACTCCGGGACAGGATCTTGCGGTCATCGCCAACCTGCCTTATTACGTGACAACACCAATTTTGATGAAGCTGCTGGAAGAAAAACTTCCAGTCAGAGTGATGGTCGTCATGATGCAGCTGGAAGTAGCAGAACGCATTGCTGCTTCTCCAGGCTCAAAGGCTTACGGCTCTCTATCCATCGCTGCGCAGTATTACGCACACACAGAAACGGTGTTTACGGTGCCGCGAACGGTCTTTATGCCGCCTCCAAACGTTGATTCGGCCATCCTGAGACTGACAAGGCGGGAAGAGCCGCCGGTGGACGTCGTGGATGAAGCACTGTTTTTTGAAATTGTCCGGGCGTCGTTTGTACAGCGGCGCAAAACCCTTTTAAATAACTTATCTAAGCACTTTCAGGAAAAGCTCAGCAAGCAGGAAACCGCCAACGCACTGCAGCGGATCGGGATCGATGGAGCGCGCCGGGCTGAAACACTGACGATGAAAGAGTTTGCTGCCTTAACGAGCGCCTTTTTTCGCATTTGACATTTTATCTGCACGCTTGCGCCAGCCGGAGAGTCCCGGCTGGCTGTTTGACGTTTGCCAGCTTGATCACCGTCTTTGAAAGCGGCGGGTATGCAGCGCAGGAATTTTTAGCAGCGCGTCTATTCGGTACTCGAAAAGGACCCAAAAAAGTAAAGAAAACCAGAATTTATTCGTTGACACGCCGGCTTGGCGTTGCTATAATTTAAATTTTATTTGACTTATCGGCACCACTTAGGGTATAATAACGTTAAGTGAGGTGTCGTGGATGGCTAAAACATTAGCGGAAATCAAACAGTCGTTAGAAGCAAATGTCGGTAAAGAGATTACGATTCACGCGAACGGCGGACGGAAGAAGACAATTGAACGTTCCGGCCTGCTGGAAGGAATTTATCCTTCTGTATTCACCGTAAAACTCGATAAAGAGCAGTATTCAATCGAGAGGCTTTCCTACAGCTATACAGATGTACTGACCGAAACAGTGAAACTGTCCGTTCCGGATGGCAGTGAACTTGACGGCGTACAGGCTTAAGCACGACCCATATGCATCGGAAGAAAAGCTTATCCAGAATATCACGTCTGGGTAAGCTTTTCTTTTTGTCTGGAATCGCAGCGGGTGGAGCGGCGGTTCTTTTTCGCGTCGGTAAATGATAGAATAGCAAAAGCAGTACGTGTACAGCGGCGGGTTCCCTGCCTATCAATGATTAATTAAAGAAGGTGACGAACGTTGAATACATTAACCGTGAAGGCACCGGCAAAGATCAATTTGACGCTGGATGTGCTTCGCAGACGAGAGGACGGCTACCACGAAGTCGAGATGGTGATGACGACAGTCGATCTGGCAGACAGAATCGAGCTTACCAGTCTCGACCGCCCGGTGATCCGGATCGAATCAAATAACGGCTATCTGCCGCTCGATGATTCCAACCATGCGTGGCAGGCGGCTAGGAAGCTGCAGGAACGTTATGCCCCGGAGAAAGGTGTGCAGATCTACATAAATAAACAAATTCCGATGTCAGCAGGACTTGCAGGCGGAAGCTCCGACGCGGCAGCCGTACTGCGCGGATTAAACCGGCTCTGGGAACTGAACTGCTCGATGGAGGAGCTCGCGGAGATCGGTGCAGAAATAGGCTCGGATGTTCCTTTCTGCGTCTATGGCGGCACAGCGCTCGCTTCAGGCCGTGGAGAAAAGCTGGAATTTCTGCCGGCGCCGCCTTCCTGCTGGGTCGTGCTCGCGAAACCGCGGGCAGGCGTTTCTACGAAGGATATTTACAACCGCCTCAAGCTTCATACGATGGCTCACCCGGACACAGCGGGCATGATCCAGTCTCTTAAGCAGCAGGATTTTTACGGCATTTGCAGCCGCCTGCAAAACGTCATGGAGCCGGCGACCTTCTCGCTCGAGCCTGAAGTGAAAGTCATTAAGGAGCGGCTGCAGCAGTACGGGGCAGACGGAGTGGTCATGAGCGGAAGCGGGCCGACAGTGTTTGCACTGGCGAAAAGCGAATCACGCGCAGACCGGCTTTACAACGGATTAAAAGGCTTTATGGATCATGTCTACGTGGTCCGGATGATGGGAATGCGCCACGAACTGTAAGTTCATATTGTGAAACCCGTACAAAAATGATATATTACAGGTGGAATATTCGGGTTTTACAGGAGGTGGCAGCATGAAGTACCGACGAAGCGGCCGGCTGGTGGATATGACGGAGTATCTGCTGCGGCATCCGCACCAGTCTGTTTCACTGACGTTTTTTTCAGACAAGTATGGTGCGGCAAAGTCTTCCATCAGTGAAGACATTGGCATTATCAAAGAAGTATTTGAACAAAAAGGGATCGGCAGGCTGTCGACCTCTGCAGGGGTGAGCGGCGGCGTAACCTACATACCGCTGATAGGAAGCGACGAAGCCGTTCATGCGGTGGAGCAGATGTGCAGCAGACTGGAAGAGCCTTCCCGGCTGCTCCCGGGCGGCTATTTATACATGATGGACATCATCGGGGACCCCCAGTGGATGCAGAAGCTGGGCCGAATTTTTGCGTCCTGCTATGAGAACGCACAGGTGGATACGGTGATGACGATGGCGACGAAAGGGATTCCCCTCGCCTATGCGGTGGCTTCCCATCTGCGTGCGCCGGTCAGCATTGTCCGGCATGAGCAGCGGGTGACAGAAGGTTCGCTCGTGAGCATCAACTATGTTTCCGGATCGTCCAACCGGGTACAGACGATGTCGCTTTCCAAGCGCAGCCTGGAAGCTGGCAGCCGAGTGCTGATTATCGATGACTTTATGAAGGCCGGCGGCACGATACGCGGCATGATGGACCTTGCAGAAGAGTTTCAGGCAGAGGTGGTCGGCGCAGGCGTGCTGATGGAAGCGGTGCACGAGCACGAGAAGCTGGTAGACGACTACGTTTCCCTCGCACGTCTCGACAAGGTCGATGCAAGAGGAAAGAAAATCACCGTCCGCAAAGGAAGCATATTCGACTCGTAAAAACAGGCTCAGCCTGTTTTTAGGCTGTTGAAAAAGTCTTTCAACTTACATGTTTATTCGTTTGATTGTATTTTTCTCTGCTTACCTAGCCTGCCGTGGGCTGACCTTCAGATATTTCTCAGGGTGACCCTGTATGAAGGGAAGAAAGGCACGGGAGGATGGCGCGGCTTCCACGGGCACGCCGGACACATCAGGGAAACGACTCAGATTCTTGGAGAACAACGTCACGTCAGGCAGGTGCGACTGCTTTTTACATTTATCATGATTTCTAGAAGTACGGACACCCCCTATTCAACATCGAAACGCCTCATAGGGAATAGTCTATCTGTATGGAAGCCAATCGTGCAGTCCGAACCAGGTACGTGAAACGGTCTGCCAGCTGCCGGCATCGAAGGGTCTCGGCTCAGAACGAGGCGAAGATCCGGCCGACAGCTGGAGGGAAAGCCGAGCCCGTTCCCTCCGAAAAGCGAGGGGCCGCAGATACAGGCAGATGCAACGTGATTCACCTGAAATGACGTTATCAACACTCTGAAAAACAGGCTCAGCCTGTTTTTTGTCGTTTCCATGCCGCGTGGCAAAAGGATACGTCGGAATCGGCTGCAGGTTTCAGCGGAGACGCTGAAGCCTTTTTTTACCTTTTGTTCTTTTATGTAAATTTTTTTTATGAAATAAAAAGGATTTCAACTGCTGCTTAAAGAAGTATTACCAGCAGGCAGTTATAAATATAGAGAAAAGGTGGTGGCAGACATGGAAGTGACCGACGTCAGGCTCCGCCGGGTGCAAACGGAGGGACGGATGCTGGCAATTGCCTCAATCACATTCGATGAGGAATTCGTCGTACATGATATCCGTGTCATTGATGGGAACAATGGGAAATTTGTAGCGATGCCGAGTAAGCGCACTCCGGACGGGGAGTTCCGCGACATTGCCCATCCTATATCTTCAGTAACCCGGGAAAAAATTCAGCATGCTGTATTGAAAGCCTATGAAGAGGCCGGTGAAAACGCAGAAACGTTTGAAGAGGCTGGCACATCGTAGTCGTTTTACAGACACATAGACAAAAAGTCCGGATGCGGAATGTACCGGGCTTTTTCAGCATGGGCGAAAAGCCCGCGTTCGCTTGAAATGAAGTCGGATATAAGATATATTCATAGAGGAAATTCTGGCCGTGGAGGGTACTTAATATGACAAATCGATTTGCGGTCGTTCTGGCCGCCGGAAAAGGCACGCGAATGAAGTCCAGTCTTTACAAAGTGCTTCACCCTGTCGGCGGCAAGCCGATGGTCCAGCATGTGACCGACCAGCTACAGCAGTGCGGTCTCGAAAAGATGGTTACGGTTGTCGGTCATGGGGCCGATACGGTAAAAGAGCAGCTCGGCAGCGTTACTGATTATGTGCTGCAGGCAGAGCAGCTTGGTACCGGTCATGCAGTTATGCAGGCAGAGGAACAGCTCGGCGGAAAAAGCGGCACAACGCTTGTTGTCTGCGGCGACACGCCGCTTTTAACAGCAGAAACGCTTCAAAATCTGCTCGGTTCTCATGAATCAAAGCAGGCAAAAGCAACGATTCTGACAGCTCACGCTGAAAACCCGGCCGGCTACGGGCGCGTGATCCGTGACGGTGCAGGCAAAGTCGTTAAAATTGTGGAACAAAAAGACGCCTCAGAGGAAGAAAAACAGGTGCAGGAGATTAACACCGGCACGTACTGCTTCGATAATGAAGCGCTGTTCGACACGCTTCGCCGCGTAGGGAACGACAACGCACAGGGAGAATACTACCTGCCGGATGTGATTGAGATTCTGCAGGAGCAGGGAGAGCCCGTGTTCGCCCATCAGAGCAGCGATTTTCATGAAACGATGGGTGTCAACGACCGTGTAGCCTTGAGTCAGGCGGAAACGCACTTGAAGAAGCGGATCAATGAGCATTGGATGCGTGAAGGAGTAACGATCACAGATCCGGATTCCGTTTACATTGGAGCGGACGTGACGATCGGCAGCGACACCGTGCTGTATCCGGGCACGATGCTCCAAGGGGATACACAAATCGGCAGCGGCTGCGAAATCGGCCCGCACACCGAAATCCGTGACAGCCGCATCGCAGACGAGACGGTGATCCGCCAGTCCGTCGTACATCGAAGCAGCATCGGCAGCAGAGCGGCAGTAGGACCGTTTGCGCATATTCGTCCGGAAACGGCACTGGAGGATGAGGTGCGGGTCGGCAATTTCGTTGAGCTGAAAAAGATGCGTATGGGCACAGGCAGCAAAGCCTCCCACCTGAGCTATCTCGGGGATGCGGATATCGGAGCAGGCGTTAATGTAGGCTGCGGATCGATCACCGTTAATTATGACGGTAAAAACAAGCATCTGACGACGATTGAAGACGATGCATTTATCGGATGCAACTCTAACCTGATTGCGCCGGTGACGGTCGGAAAAGGCTCTTACGTCGCAGCAGGATCGACGATTACCGACGATGTGCCAGGGGACTCACTGGCGATCGCCCGTCAGCGTCAGACAAACAAAGAAGGCTATACCCGCAAATCGTAAGACGATGACTAGATAACAATGGAGGGCATTTGGATGGCTCAGTATGCAGACAACAAGTTAAAGGTATTTACGCTCAGCTCCAATCCGGACCTGGCATATGAAATCACGGAAGAAATCGGCGTGCCGTTAGGAAAAAGCTCTGTACAGCGCTTCAGCGACGGAGAAATCCAGATTAATATTGAAGAAAGCATCCGCGGCTGTGACATTTACGTTATTCAGTCCACGTCCTCACCGGCCAACGAACACATCATGGAGCTTCTCATCATGATCGATGCACTGAAGCGCGCCTCGGCAAAAACGATTAACGTCGTGCTGCCTTACTACGGCTATGCCCGTCAGGACAGAAAAGCTCGTTCCAGAGAACCGATTACGGCCAAGCTCGTTGCAAATCTGCTTGAAACAGCAGGTGCCACCCGTGTTATCACGCTGGACCTCCATGCGACACAAATTCAAGGCTTTTTCGATATTCCGGTGGACCAGCTCGTTGGTGTGCCGATTCTGGCAGATTATTTCGAAGCCAAACAGCTTGATGACATTGTGGTTGTATCACCGGACCACGGCGGTGTCGTACGTGCCAGAAAGATGGCAGACCGCTTGAAGGCGCCGATTGCGATCATTGATAAGCGCCGTCCAAAGCCGAACATGTCTGAAGTGATGAACATTGTCGGGAATATTGAAGGCAAGACGGCGATCATTATCGACGACATTATTGATACGGCCGGCACGATGACGCTTGCAGCCAATGCCATGATTGAAAATGGGGCAAAAGCCGTTTACGCATGCAGCACACATCCGGTGCTCTCCGGTCCGGCAATCGACCGCATTCAGAATTCGCAGCTGGAAGAGCTCGTCATTACGAATTCCATTCCGCTTCCGGATGAAAAGAAAATCAGCAAAATTAAACAGCTGTCAGTGGCTCCGCTGATCGGAAAAGCCATTGTACACGTGCACGAGCAGCGTTCTGTCAGCCGTTTGTTTGACTGATGCCGGATCCCCTCTTGAAAAAAGACGTTTCATTGCTCTATAATTGGGGAAGGTGCATTTAGGATCTGAAAAAACTATTGAGGTGATTTTGAGATGGCTACTGTATTGAAAGCCGCGGTAAGAGAGGATCTTCGCGGATCCCGTCTAACAAAAATTCGTCAGCAGGGAAACATCCCGGCTGTTGTTTATGGTAAGAAGTTCGGAAGCAAAGCAGTTTCTGTTAACTCGATCGACTTCATCAAGACGATGCGTCAGGAAGGTAAGACCGGCGTTTTCAAGATGGACATCGACGGTACGAAGACTGACGTCATGATTTATGACCTGCAGTACGATACGCTGAAAAACGAAGTCGTACACGTAGACTTCTACGCAGCAGACATGAACGTGGAAATGGATGCAGACGTACCAGTGTCCCTCATTGGGGAAGCACAGGGCGTAAAAGACGGAGGTGTTCTGCAGCAGGCTGTTTATGAGCTGTCTGTACGTGCGCTTCCACAGGAGCTCCCGGACCAGATTGAAGTGGACGTGGAGAAGCTGGAAGTAAACGATTCTCTCTCTGTCAGTGATCTGACAGCTGGCGAGAAGTACGAATTCAACAACGACCCGGATGAGGTTGTCGTTTCCATCACGCCTCCGGACGAAGAGCCGGAAGAGCCGGAAGTAGAAGTGGATGAAGAGCCGGAGCTTGTTGACGCTGAAGAAGGCGAAGCATCCGAAGACGCTGAAGAAAAGAGCGAATAACACGAAAGACAGGTTCTAAAAACAACGCCTGCACGTGGAGAAGCTGGAAGCCTGCTTTCAGCCGGATTCCGGCTTCGACACATATATATCCTCCACGATGCCGTGGAGGATTTTTTTAGGGAACGCGAAGGAGGAACAGGATGAAGCTGTTGGATAAACTGTTCCGGCGCAGACACCAGGAAGAGCATGAAGGAGCAACGAGCATGAAACTGATCGTCGGACTGGGGAACCCCGGCCGTAAATATGAACGCACCCGGCATAACATCGGCTTTGACGTCATCGACCGGCTGCAGGACAAATGGTCGCTTGACCTGAACGAACAGAAGTTTAAAGGCGTGTACGGGGTGGAAAGGAACGGTACGGAGAAATTATTCCTGCTCAAACCGCTTACGTACATGAATTTGTGCGGTGAATCGATCGCACCGCTTATGCAGTACTACAACATACCAATCGAAAACGTGCTGGTGATTTATGATGATCTCGATCTGGAACCGGGACGCATCCGCCTGAGACAAAAGGGCGGCCACGGCGGCCATAACGGATTAAAATCGATCATCCAGCATACCGGCAGCAATGAATTTAACCGGATTCGCATCGGCATCGGCCGTCCGTCTCCTGGAATTCCCGTGCCGGACTATGTTCTCGGCAGATTTTCGCCGGAGGATCTCCATAAAGTGGAGGATGCAGCCAATCGCGCTGCAGAAGCGGTGGACGCATGGAAGGACGAATCGTTTCTTCAGGTGATGAACCGCTTTAACTGATCCATTCACAGCAGAAGAAAAGCATGGCGAGGGTGGGTTTCTGATGTCCGGTTCGGACGCAGGGGCTGACCCTCTTGAAGCCGTCCGGCAGGAACTTGAAGAAAAAAGGTGGGGAACGCGTTGAAAGGCTTTCTAGAACGGTTACAGACATCAGGAGATTTACAAAAACTGACCTCCAGCGAGGGCGACAGACTCGTATCGGGAGTCACCGGTTCGTCACGTGCAGCCGTATTGGCCTCTCTCTATGAGCAGAGCGGCGGTTCCCAGCTTGTCGTGGCACATAACCTCTTGCAGGCGCAAAAGCTGTACGATGATCTTTTGTCGTTTGTCGACGAGGAGGACGTACACCTTTATCCGGTGAACGAGCTCATTTCAGCTGAAGTAGCGGTAGCGAGTCCGGAGCTGCGGAGCCAGCGCATGGAGGCGCTGAACCACTGGGCTGAAAACCGCCGCGGCATTATTGTCACACCGGCCGCAGGCGTCCGGAGGCTGCTTCCTCCTCCTCAAATGTGGAAGGAGGCGCAGCTGCGCGTCGAGACCGGCACTGATTTGGACTTGGAAGCATTTATGACCCGCCTGGTAACACTCGGCTATCACCGCGAAGACATGGTCGGCGCGCCGGGTGAGTTCAGCGTGCGCGGAGGAATCATCGATGTCTATCCGCTTACGGAAACGCATCCGGTCCGAATTGAGCTGTTCGATACCGAGGTGGACTCTCTCCGCTTTTTTGACGTCGGCTCCCAGCGCTCGCTTGAACAGGCCTCTGCCGTACAAATTGGACCAGCGCGGGAAATACTGCTGACCGATGAGGAGTATGAGCGCGGTGCAGAAGCGCTCCAGGAACGACTTGATACGAGCGTCCGCGCTGCCCGGGAGCAGTCGGCAAAAAACCGTCTGGCAGAAAACATCGGCAGCGAAATTGAAAAGCTGAAACAGCGCACGCCGTTTGAAGCGCTGTATAAGTACATGTCGCTGCTTTATGACCAGCCGTATACGATTTTGGACTATATGCCGGAAGGAACGAGGCTGGTCGTTGATGAACCGGGCCGGGCGCAGGAAACGATGGATACGCTCGACCGTGAAGAAGCAGACTGGCAGACCGCGATGCTCGCGGATGGAGCGATTCCGCGAAATCTGACAATGTCTGTTCCGTGGTCGGCAGTCGTGGAAGCAGACGCTCCGAAGCTGTACTTCAGCCTGTTTGCCCGGCAGATTCAAGGCGCTGTGCTTGCCGATCACATTAATCTGCAGACGAAATCGATGCAGCAGTTTCACGGCCAAATGAACGTGCTGAAAAACGAAGTCGACCGCTGGAAGAGTAACGGCTATGCGGTGCTGTTTACATGCGCCTCTGATGACCGGGCCGAGCGGCTGAAGCGCGTCATGGGAGACTATGAGATGGAGGCTTCCATCGTTCCGCCTGAAACGCCTCCACATGAAGGAGAAGCACGGATTACGACAGGTCAGCTGACAGCCGGCTTTGAAATGCCGCTTGAAAAAATTGTCATCATTACGGAAGAAGAAGTTTTCACGAAGAAAACGCCGAAAAAGCCAAAGCGGCGGCAGAAGATGTCCAACGCTGAACGAATTAAAAGTTATTCGGAGCTGAAGGTCGGCGACTGGGTCGTACACGTGAACCACGGGATCGGCAAATACCTCGGCATTGAGACGCTGGAAGTCGGCGATATTCATAAGGACTACATGCATATCTCCTATGCGGGCAACGATAAACTTTACGTTCCGGTAGAGCAGATCGATCTCGTGCAGAAATACGTCGGCTCCGAAGAAAAAGATCCGAAGCTTTACGCACTCGGCGGAAGCGAATGGAAGAAAGTCAAACGCAAAGTCCGTTCCTCCGTTCAGGACATTGCGGACGACCTGATCAAGCTGTACGCGGAGCGGGAGCATTCCAAAGGATATGCCTTCACGGCAGACGGGCCGGAGCAGCGTGAATTCGAATCGGCGTTTCCGTATCAGGAAACGGAGGACCAGCTGCGTACGATTGAGGAAATCAAAACAGACATGGAGCGGGAGAGGCCAATGGACCGCCTTCTCTGCGGAGATGTCGGCTACGGCAAGACAGAGGTCGCACTGCGGGCCGCGTTTAAAGCGATCATGGACGGCAAACAGGTCGCAATTCTTGTGCCGACGACGATTCTCGCCCAGCAGCACTTTGAGACGATCCGCGAGCGGTTTCAGGATTTTCCGATAAACGCCGAGCTGTTAAGCCGGTTCCGGACACGCAAACAGCTGAAAGAAACGTCGCAGAAGCTACAGGCTGGAGGGGTGGACATCGTAGTCGGTACGCACCGGCTGCTGTCCAAAGATGTAAAGTTCAACGATCTGGGATTGCTCATCGTCGATGAAGAGCAGCGGTTCGGCGTCACGCATAAAGAGAAGATCAAGCAGCTGAAGGCGAACGTTGACGTATTGACGCTGACGGCGACGCCGATTCCGCGAACGCTTCATATGTCGATGCTTGGCGTTCGTGATCTTTCTGTCATTGAAACGCCGCCGGAAAACCGCTTCCCCGTACAGACGTACGTGGTGGAATACAATGAAGCACTCGCCCGGGAAGCGATGGAACGCGAGCTGGCCCGCGGCGGACAGGTCTATTTCCTTTACAACCGGGTGGAGGATATTGAATCGATGGCCGACCGGGTTCAGATGATGGTGCCGGATGCAACGGTCCGCTTCGCACACGGCCGCATGACGGAAACGGAGCTGGAATCGGTGATGATGGACTTTCTTGAAGGAGAGGCGGACGTTCTTGTGACGACGACCATTATCGAAACCGGCGTCGACATTCCGAATGTCAATACCCTCCTCATCCATAATGCCGACCGGATGGGCCTGTCCCAGCTCTATCAGCTGCGCGGTCGCGTCGGCCGTTCCAACCGGATCGCCTACGCGTACTTCACCCATCAGCGGGATAAAGTGCTCACGGAAATTGCCGAACAGCGGCTTCAGTCCATGAAGGAATTTACCGAGCTTGGCTCCGGCTTTAAAATTGCCATGCGGGACTTGTCAATTCGAGGAGCGGGCAATCTGCTTGGTGCCGAACAGCACGGCTTTATTGCCTCCGTCGGTTTTGATTTGTACTCGCAGATGCTCAAAGAGGCAATCGATGAACGAAAAGAGGAAATGGACGGCAAGGAAGAGGCCGCTAAAAAAGAAGCACCGCCGGAGCTGGAGCTGGATATTAAAGCTGACGCCTATATTCCGGAGCGCTACATTGGAGACTCCCGTCAAAAAATCGATATGTATAAACGATTTCGGGCGGTGGCAGCGCTTCAGGAAGTACAGGATCTGCAGGACGAAATGATCGACCGCTTTGGAGAATATCCGGAGGAAGTTGACTATTTGTTCATCATCTCCCGGATTAAGCTGTACGCAGCCCGTGAAGGGATTGAAACGATTCAGGAAAAAAATCAAACCTGCCGCGTGACGCTGAGCAGAGAAGCAACAGACCGGACCGACGGCTCAAAGCTTTTCACGCTCGTCAACAAGCTGTCCCGCAGCATGAACCTCAGCTATGAAAATAATCGCATTGTCATTTCAATTAAAACGAAGAAGCTGGAGGACGGAGACTACCTTTCTCTCCTGGAGCAGGTGATTTCCCGTCTGCCGGAAGTCAGCCGGGATGCAGAAGTGAAAGCATAGCCGTCCGGCTGTTTGCATGGAAGGAAGCCGATCCGTATGCCGCATCCGACGCCATCGTGGGCGAAGGGCGCCGCTTATTTGTCCCTGGCTGCGCTCGCAGCCAAAGGACTGAGCGCGCTGTATAAAATTCCGTATCAAAACATGACAGGAGACACCGGATTTTACGTCTACCAGCAAGTATATCCGCTTTATGGAGCGGTACTCGTGCTCGGAACATACGGTTTTCCGCTCGTCATTGCCAAGGCGTTGATCGATAACGGGAGCCGGGACGGCATCCGTTCGCTGCTGACGTTCTATACGGCGATTATGATCGTGCTGTTCGGTCTCCTGGGAGGAGCGGTGACGCTCGCAGCGCCATGGCTTGCCGCACTTATGGGAGATCCGGCTTTGACCGAGCCGCTCCGGTGGATGGGGCTTCCGTTTCTGCTGATTCCATTTGCTGCAGCTGCGAGGGGTTATTTTCAGCACGACAGCAATACGCTGCCGACCGCCGTGTCACAGGTAATTGAACAGTTTATTCGAGTGATTGTCATTCTGCTGGCGGCTTGGGCGGGGATGCAGCTTGGAAGCGTGTATACCGCCGGAGCGTCAGCAGGCATTGGAGCGTTCGCCGGCGGAGCCGCAGGACTTGCATCACTCTGGTTTTACGTCCGGCGTGAGGAAAGCATACGCCCGGACTTCCGGCTTCCGCCTGCCTGGCAGGGGCTGATGCGTGAGCTGCTCGTAAAAGGACTGTTCGTCTCAGCGAGCGCGATGCTGCTCATTTTGTTTCAGCTAATCGATGCGTTTACCATCGTTCAGCGGTTACCCGAGGGGCTGCAGACCGCGCAGGAAAAGGGTGTGTATGACAGAAGCTGGCCGCTGATTCAGTTCGGCGCAGTGGTGATCACGGTCTTTTCCTATGCGGCCCTGCCTGCAGTAGCAAAAGCGTGGCCGCTCGACCGGCGCAGGGCGTCGGAAGAGGCGGGGAGTGCGCTGAAGCTTTGCACGGTCTTTGGCGCAGCCGCTGCACTCGGTATGGCAGCGGTGATGCCGCTGTTGAATGTCAGCATGTTTACCGACGCATCCGGCACGGCCGTGCTGCAGGTCATGGCGCTGTCTATTCTGCCGGCAGCGGTCTTTATGACCGCAGCAGCGCTCCTGCACGCAGCGGATCATGCGGGAACAGCCGCTGCACTGCTGCTGGGAGCCCTTGCAGGAAAAGCGGTGCTGAACGTGCTGCTCGTTCCTGTTGCAGGAACGATGGGCGCCGCAGCGGCAACGGTGCTTGCAGCCGTTCTGCTTGCAGCGGCATCTGTGCGGTCGCTGATCCGGATAGGGGTGCTGCGTCCTGGACCAGGAACCTGGCTTGTAAAAACGGGAGCGGCGCTGCTCATCATGACAGCGGCTGCCTGGTTCGCCGCTTCAGGTCCTATTGGAAGCCGAGCCGGAGCATCGGTGCAGCTTGCACTCGTGTCCGGAGGAGGAGCTGTCCTCTATATCGGGATCATTTGGAGACTGTCTGTGTTTACGGTGCGCGAATGGGAGATGCTCCCGAAGCTGGGAACCCGGCTTCCGCACCGGCGTCAATCTGAAGGAGGAAATCACGTATGAAACCGTCGATTACGATCATCGGGCTTGGAGCAGGGGAGTTGGACCAGCTCCCTGTCGGCCTGTATAAAAAACTGCTCGGGGAAGAAAAGGTGTACATTCGTACGGCTGACCATCCGATCATTGCGGAGCTGGAGCAGGAGGGAGTCGTTTTTCACGCTTTCGATTCCTTGTATGAAAAGCACGACCGCTTTGAAGAGGTGTACCGGGAAACAGCAGAAACACTCATGCAGAAAGCGCGTGAAGAAGGAGCGGTCACGTTTGCAGTGCCCGGTCACCCGATGGTAGCAGAAACAACGGTGCAGCTGCTGCTGCGCCAGCCGGAAATTCCTGTACAGGTAGCAGGGGGACAGAGCTTTCTCGATGCCGTCTTTACGGCGCTTGAGATCGACCCGAACGATGGCTTTCAGCTGCTGGACGGAACCGCGCTCTATCCGCCGGACATCGCCGTCACTCAGCACGTGTTGATCAGCCAGGTCTTTGACTCCGCGAGCGCCGGCGAAGTGAAGCTGTCGCTTATGGAACGCTATCCGGACGACTATCCAGTAACGGTGGTCACCGCTGCAGGTTCTGAAGCAGAGTCACTCGTGACGGTGCCGCTGTTTGAGCTGGACCGGGCCGTGTCTGTCAGTAATTTAACGGCTGTGTACGTGCAGCCGATAGAAAGAGAGAGCATTCTGTACCGTGAATTTCAGACGCTGCGCGAAGTCATCGCAACGCTCAGAGGGCCGGACGGCTGTCCATGGGACCGCAAGCAGACGCACGAATCGCTCAAGCGCTATGCGGTCGAGGAAGTGTATGAGCTGCTTGAAGCGATTGACGAGCAGGACGATGACCATATTGCCGAGGAGCTGGGCGACGTGCTGCTGCAGGTGATGCTGCATGCACAGATCGGCGAGGACAATGGCTATTTTGATATCCAGGATGTCATTGAGCACGTCACGGAAAAAATGATCCGCCGTCACCCGCACGTATTCGGCAATACGGCTGCAGCGGACGCAGAGGAAGTACTCGCGAACTGGGAAGAAATCAAAAAATCGGAAAAGCAGAATGGAAGCCGTAAGTCCCTCGTAGATGGCATTCCGGCATCGCTACCTGCTCTGCACTATGCTTGGAAGCTTCAGAAAAAAGCGGCAAAAGCCGGCTTCGACTGGACCGAAGACGGGCCTGTCTGGGCCAAGGTGGAGGAAGAGCTGAACGAATGGAAGCAGGACCTGCAGGAAAACCGGATGGAAGCAGCAGCCGGCGAACTTGGCGATGTGCTGTTTGCCGTTGTTAACGCAGCGCGTCACCATGGCATGGACCCGGAAGAAGCGCTTCGACAGACGAACCGTAAATTTTCATCAAGGTTCCGTCATATCGAAATGCGGCTTCAAGAACAAAACCTGAACGTGGAAGATCAAAACCTGGAGCAGCTGGACGTATATTGGGAGGAAGCGAAAAAGATCGAACGAAGAGAGGGATCCGAGTGAGAATCGATAAGTATTTAAAAGTGTCACGGCTCATCAAACGGCGTACAATGGCAAAAGAGGTGGCCTCCCAGGGTCGGGTGGAAGTAAACGGCGTAACGGCGAAGGCAGGTACGGAGGTGAAGCCGGGAGACGAGCTGGTGATACACTTCGGCCAGAAAGTGGTGACACTGAAGGTGGAGCGTACGGCCGAAACCGCTAAGAAAGAAGAAGCAGCAAGCTTTTACACCGTCATATCCGAAGAAAGAGTGGAAGATTAAGACAATCCGCCCTTGTAAGGGGTGGATTCGTCCATTACGATAGAGAAAACGCTGTATGGATAAAGGGGGAAGTTTGATGGACGGTAACCGGAAAACGGAAATTAAAAAACTGACGACAGAATACATGCATCGTCAGGAAGAAATGGAAGAGAAGCGCAGCCGCCGGATGAAGGGTCTCAAACGTCGTCTTAGTGTATTTGGTGCTTTCATGCTCCTGTTCGTTATTATTGTCTCCGTCACCCTTTATCAGCAGCATTCGGCCATTCAGGACAGTGAGCGGGAAAACCAGCTGCTTCAGGAAGAACTGGAAGAGCTGCAGGCTGAAGGAAGCAGCTTGGAGGAAGAAATTGAGCTGCTGCACGATCCAGAATACATAGCAGAGCTGGCCCGGCGCGATTTCTTTTTATCAAAACCGGGAGAGACATTGTTCCAGCTGCCGCGCAGCCAAATGAATGATGATTGACACGCGTTTCTCTGCTTCGTATAATCAGGGCACATAAGCTTGCCGTTACGGAAGCAGCGAAGGAGGAGCACAAGCTGACATGACAGTGGAATCGGGAAGGACCTATACCGGACGGGTGACAGGCGTGAAGCCATTTGGTGCTTTCGTCAAACTGCCGGACGGAAAAACGGGACTCGTGCATATCAGTGAAGTGGCCGAAAGCTACGTGAAGGAAGTATCCGACTTTGTGGAAGCTGGTCAGGATGTTCAGGTTAAGGTACTGGAGATCAAGGACGACGGCAAAATTGCGCTCTCTATGAAGCAGGCCGGCAGTGAAACGAAAAGCCGGCGCAAAAAAGAAAGTCCGGCTGCATTCGAAGAGAAAATGAACCGGTTTTTAAAAGACAGTGAGGAACGGCTCTCCACGCTTCGCAGCAAAACCGATGACCGGAAGCGGGGAGACCGGAACAGATAGCAGCACCGTAAAAGGATGTGTCCGTCTTGGGATCAGGGCGGCGCATCTTTTCGTGTGCAGACAGAACAAGCTGGACAGGAAAGGAGGATGCCGGATGGGTGCAAAAGCAGATAAAGTCATGGACGTCTGCCTGCGGGCAGGGGAGATTATGCTGACGTACGGAGCAGAAACGTACCGCGTGGAAGAAACGATTGAACGAATGGCAAGAGCAGCAGGCTTTACGAACGTGCACTGCTTTTCAACGACGACCGGAATCTTCCTTTCATTTGAAGAAGAAAAAGGGAACGGCGATCTGATGCAGATGGTCCGCGTCGATGACCGGATGCAGGATTTAAATAAGGTGACCGAGGTAAACCAGGTTTCCCGGGAGTTTACCGCCGGCGACATTACGGTACAGGAAGCGGAACGCAGATTGGAAGAGATCTACGCAGCCAAAATCCAGTATCCGATGTGGTTGATTCACCTCGGAGCGGGAGTCGCAGGCGGCGGCTTTTCCTACTTATTCGGGGGCGGCCTGTTTGATTTTATTCCGGCCTTTCTGGCTGCAATGATCTCAAGCTTTACACTCGTGACGATCGAAGGCTATCTGCGAGTGCGCTTTGCTTCGGAAATCGCCGCGGCTTTTGCAGGCAGCTCCAGTGCCATCGCTCTTGTGGCACTCGGACTTGGTACGAACGTGGATCAGATCATTATCGGCTCGTTAATGCCGCTCGTTCCAGGTGTCCCGCTGACAAACGCGGTCCGTGACCTGCTCTCCGGCGATCTGCTTGCAGGTATGTCGCGCGGCGTAGAGGCTCTGCTCACATCGCTGTCGATTGCGAGCGGGGTCGCCCTCGCCATTTCGATTTTCATATAAGATTCGTGCATCATGAAGAAAGGAGGAAGCATCGTGCAGCTACTGACGGAAATTATCCTGACATTCGCAGCGATTATCGGTTTTGGCATCATATTCAGTGTGCCGAGACGGGCTCTGCTGCTCGGCGGCATGATCGGCGCCTGGACGTGGACAGCGCTGCAGGTCAGCCTGTATATGGGAATCACCAACGTGGTAGCGACCGTGATCGCCTCGTTCACTGCCGCAGTGATTGCCCATTTTCTCGCCCGGCGGGTGCAGCTGCCGGTGACCACTTTATCTATTCCCGGCATTTTGCCGCTCGTTCCCGGAAGTCTCGCTTACTTCACGATGCTTTCCTTCGTTGAAAGTGATTATATTAACGGGTTGGAGTACGGCGTTGAAACGATGCTGCAGGCTGGAGCGATTGCCGCAGGACTCGTGCTTGCGCTGTCCGTCTTCTCCTTCCGGAAAGGAATAGGAAACCGTTATGAGACAGGCGATTGAAGCATTCGCATCGGAGCATAAGCTGTTTAAGCCGCATGACCATGTCATTGCGGCTGTTTCCGGCGGCGCAGACAGCATGGCGATGCTCTGGTACCTGTACCGCTATTCCCCGCTTCAGCCGGAAGTGCTGTACCTGCATCACCACCTGCGTCGTGAAGCCGACGAAGAAGTCCGTTTTCTGAGCCGGTTCTGTCATGAACACGAGCTCGCGTTTCACGTGAAACATCTGGACGTGGCAGCCTGGATGCGCCAATCCGGAGCCGGTACTCAGGCTGCGGCTCGCGAGCTCCGCTATCAGGAACTCGACCGCCTCATGCAGGAGCGTCAGATTCCGCTGGCTGCGACGGCCCATCACGGAGACGATCAGGCCGAAACCCTGCTCATGCGCTTTCTGAGAGGTACACCCCGCGGAGAAGGTATTCCGGTCCGGCGCAGCCTGGCCTTTGGCACTGTTATTCGTCCGTTGCTCGCGGTTTCCAAAGAGGACATTCTGCAGTTTCTGCAGCACGAAAAGATCCGCTGGTGCGAGGACAGCTCCAACCAATCGGATGTTTACGAACGAAACCGCATCCGCATGAGCGTGATGCCGGTGCTCCGGGAGGAAAATCCGCAGCTGCACCGGGCGGCTCAATCGATGAGTGAGCAGGCGGCGCTCGATGATTCGTATTTGATGCAGGAGGCGCAAAAACAGCTGGAGCGGTTCCAGTTTTCACCGGATTCCGTCTGTTTTTCGACAAAGGACTGGCAGGCGGTGCCTGCGGCTTTACAAAGCCGGGTCATTCCTCTACTATTGAACTACCTTAACCCCGGAATGCCTTGGGGGAAGCATCATATTGCCGTGTTTCAGCGGACAGCATCCGGACAAGATGCATCGGAAACGGGAACGATCGGATCCGGCATCCAGCTGGAGCGGTCTTACTCGCATGTTACGCTGCGCCGTGCTCAAGAAGCGGCACTGCCGCCCCGACAGATCATTGAACCCGGAGCCGTCTGCGGCGCCGGCGGATTTGAAACCCACGGGCAGCAGGGGAAGGCGGACGCCACACTTTATGCAGACCTAGCAGCGCTTCCGCTGATCGTGCGTACGAGAAAAGACGGCGACCGCATCCATACGGCCTCTGGTACGAAAAAACTAAAAAAATTGTTTATTGATGCAAAAATTCCAAGAAAAGAACGGGACAGGTGGCCCATTGTCGCCGACAGTCATGGTACAATATTGTGGGTGCCTTTTCTTGCGGCTGCTGTGCCGCCGAACGACCCTGCGGCCCCCCTCCAGGAGATAAACCTGACGTTTGTTTCCGGACAGGGCTTGACCGCTATATACAACTAGGAGGAATTAAATCCATATGAACGAAGATATTTTGGAGACATTAATTTCGGAAGAGGAAATTCAGGAGAAAGTGACGGAGCTCGGAACAGACCTTGCTGAGGAGTACAAGGATCGATTCCCGCTCGTCATCGGTATTCTGAAAGGATCTCTTCCATTTATGGGAGATCTTATTAAAAAAATCGATGCCCACCTGGAATATGATGTGATGGACGTATCGAGCTACGGCACGGGCTTCGTATCAAGCGGCGAAGTGAAAATCGAAAAAGATTTGAACACGACCGTAAAAGGACGCGACGTCATTATCGTCGAAGATATCATCGACAGCGGAAATACACTTAAGTATCTGACAGAGCTGTTCAAATACCGTCAGGCGAATTCCGTTAAAATCGTGACGCTCCTGGATAAGCCGGAAGGACGGCAGGTAGACATTTATCCGGATCTGACAGGCTTTACCGTCCCTGATAAATTTGTAGTCGGCTACGGGCTGGATTATATCGAACGGTACCGCAACCTCCCATACATCGGCGTTTTAAAGCCGGAAGTATACGAAAAGTAAATTCGTTGTATGGCAAACAGTCGGTATGATACGATGAAAAAAGTGTATTAGATGTGGGAGGAGGACCAGGATGAATCGAATTTTTCGTAACGTCATTTTTTACTTACTTATCTTTCTCGTCATCATCGGGATCGTCAGCATTTTCCAGGCCGATCCGGACGAGACAGAACAGATAACATTCAATGAATTCCAGCAGGAGCTGGAAAATGACAATATTGAATCATTAACCATTCAGCCGACGCTGGATGTTTATGCTGCGCGCGGACAGCTGCGCGGGGCAGAAGAAGATGAATTTTTCACGGTTAACGTGCCGGACCTTCAGGTATTCCTGGAAGAGGTGATTACGTCAGCCGGCGAGCAGGGCATTGAGGAGCTCGTGATTGAACAGGCGGATGAGCCGAGCGGCTGGGTAAACGTCATGATCGCGATCATCCCGTTCGTCATCATCTTCATTCTCTTCTTCTTCCTTCTGAGCCAGGCTCAGGGCGGCGGAGGAAAAGTGATGAACTTCGGCAAGAGTAAAGCGAAGCTCGTCAGCGAAGATAAGAAAAAAGCCCGCTTTAAAGATGTAGCGGGCGCAGATGAAGAAAAGCAGGAGCTTGAAGAAGTTGTTGACTTCCTGAAGGATCCCCGCAAATTCGCGGAAATCGGCGCACGTATTCCGAAAGGGGTGCTGCTCGTAGGTCCTCCTGGTACTGGTAAAACGCTGATTGCCCGTGCGGTAGCCGGAGAAGCAGGCGTACCATTCTTCTCCATCAGCGGTTCGGACTTTGTGGAAATGTTCGTCGGGGTCGGTGCATCCCGCGTACGCGACCTGTTCGAAAACGCGAAGAAAAACTCACCGTGTATCATCTTTATCGATGAGATTGACGCAGTCGGACGACGCCGCGGCGCCGGTCTAGGCGGCGGACACGATGAGCGTGAGCAGACGCTCAACCAGCTGCTCGTCGAAATGGACGGCTTTGGTGTTAATGAAGGAATCATCCTCATTGCAGCGACAAACCGTGCGGATATTCTGGACCCTGCCCTTCTGCGTCCAGGCCGTTTCGACCGTCAGATTACGGTCGGCCGTCCGGATGTGAAAGGCCGGGAAGCGGTGCTGCAGGTGCATGCAAAGAATAAGCCGCTTGACGATACAGTCGATCTGAAGGCGATTGCCCAGCGCACACCTGGCTTCTCCGGAGCAGATTTGGAGAACCTGCTGAACGAAGCGGCGCTTGTTGCTGCCCGTTCGGATCTCAAGAAGATTGATATGGCTTCGATCGATGAGGCGATTGACCGAACGATCGCAGGACCGTCGAAGAAGAGCCGCGTTATCTCTGAAAAGGAACGCAATATCGTTGCTCACCACGAAGCCGGTCATACCGTCGTCGGGGTGAAGCTCGAAAATGCCGATATCGTGCACAAGGTAACGATCGTGCCGCGCGGACAGGCAGGCGGCTACGCGATGATGCTTCCGAAAGAGGACCGCTACTTCATGACGAAGCCGGAGCTGATTGATAAGATTATCGGCCTCCTCGGCGGACGGGTTGCAGAGGAAATCATGTTTAACGAAGTGAGCACAGGCGCTCATAACGATTTCCAGCGTGCTACCGGCATCGCCCGCAAGATGGTCATGGAATACGGCATGAGCGAAAAGCTCGGACCGATGCAGTTTGGCAGCTCGCAGGGAGAAGTCTTCCTGGGCCGCGATATCAATAATGAACAAAATTACAGTGATGCGATTGCACACGAGATTGACATGGAAGTTCAGTCAATTCTCAAAAATGCATATGCAGCCTGTAAGCAGATCCTGACGGATAACAAGCACAGCCTGGAGCTTGTAGCTCAGACGCTGCTCGAGTATGAAACGCTCGATGCGCAGCAAATTGAGTCCCTTGTAAATGAAGGCAGGCTTCCGGAAGGCCATCACGCTACCGGCCGCAACGGTAACAACGGCGAAGAAAAAGAGAACGCTGAAGCAGGTGAAGCAGAAACACCTTCTGCGGACACAAAAGAAACCGAGCATCAGGAACAGACGGACGAACCATCCGAGGATGATCGCCGTAAAGAAGATTAGTATGAGCGGGGAGGGCTTCCCGTGCCTAATGGGCACGGAAGCGCTCCTCTTTTTTGCACAGAAAGGGGGAGGCAGATGAATATTGTGGCAGATGCAGGGAATACAGTGATGACCGTCGGTGTTTTTGAAGGAGAGGATCTGCTCGCCAGCTGGGAATGGAAAACAGACAGGGGCAGAACGGTCGACGAGTATGGATTGATGCTGCACCAGATGATGGCTTTATACAGCATTCCGTCTGAGGACATCGAAGGATCACTCGTCTGCTCAGTCGTGCCGGATATGGACACCCTGTTGGAGCAGGTGCTGGAGCAGTACGTGCAGGCACCCGTCTACTTTGTCGGACCCGGTGTAAAAACAGGGCTGAATATTCTTTATGAAAATCCGCGCGAAGTCGGGGCTGACCGGATCGCGAATGCTGTAGCAGGCAAAGCACTTTACGGATCCCCGCTTATTATTGTAGACTTCGGTACAGCTATTACCTTTTGCTATCTGGATGAAGCAGGCCGCTACCTGGGAGGCGCGATTATGCCCGGACTCGATCTGGCAATGGAGGCTCTGGCAGAAAAAGCATCACGTCTTCCGAAGGTGAGGGCCGAAGCAAGTCCCCGCGTCATCGGCCGAAGCACCGCAGAAGCTCTTCAGTCCGGCTATCGCTACGGCGGTCTTGGAGCAGTGGAAGGCATCATCAGCCGCATCCGCCGGGAGTCCGGGACGAATGCGACGGTTGTTGCTGCCGGTACTGCCGCTGAATGGGCAGCGTCCGAAAGCAGGCTGATCGATCACGCCGATCCGCTATTGACGCTAAAGGGTCTGCAGTTTATTTATGAAAAAAACAGCGGCTTATACCGCTAAGGAGGAACAATGAACATGAATCAGGATTATCTCGTAAAGGCACTCGCCTATGACGATAAAGTACGAATTTATGCCATACGGTCCACAGATATGGTCAAGGAAGCAGCGCGGCGTCATAAAACATGGCGCACCGTAACAGCAGCCCTCGGCCGTGCGATTACAGCAGGCACGATGATGGGGGCGATGCTGAAAGGCGATGAAAAGCTGACGATCAAAATCGAAGGCAACGGCCCGGCAAGCCCGATCATCATTGATGCGACGGCTGCCGGTACGGCACGGGGCTATGTATCCAACAGCTTTGTCGATCCGGAGCGTCACAGCAGCGGCAAGCTGAACGTTGCAAGCGTCGTCGGAACAGAAGGCAACCTGTCTGTCGTAAAGGATCTTGGCATGCGCGACCACTTCACCGGAAGCGTGCCCCTTGTGTCAGGCGAGCTTGGCGAGGACTTCACGTATTATTTCGCAACGTCAGAGCAGACCCCGTCCTCTGTCGGTCTCGGTGTCGTGATCGGCTCGGAAGATGTGATCGAAGGAGCAGGCGGATTCATTCTGCAGATCATGCCGGGAGCGACGGATGATATTCTCGATGAAGTCGAGGCAAGGCTGCAGACGCTGCCGCCGGTCTCCTCGATGGTAAAGCGGGGCGATACGCCGGAGCAGATTGTCGAGCAGCTCACGGGCGGAAGCTACCGGATTCTCGACACCCAGCCAACAAGGTTTGAATGCAGCTGTTCCAAGGAACGGATCTCGACTGCGCTGCACAGCATCGATGAGGATGAACTCAAAGCGATGATTCATGAAGATGAAGGCGCTGAAACGACGTGCCATTTCTGTAACGAGCAGTATCTCTTTTCCAAAGCAGAGCTTGAAGAGATCTTATTTGCGCGTCAGGAAAAATAAACTTCAGTTGCTTTTCCAGAAATCGTCTGCTAAACTGACTGTGTAAACCTATTAAAATAGTCAGGATTAAAAGGGAGGCAGTACCATGGTGAAAGTCGTTAACAATATTACGGAGCTGATTGGAGATACACCACTTGTTAAACTGCAGCGCATGACCGGGGAACAGGACGCAGATGTCTATCTGAAGCTGGAGTTTATGAATCCAGGCAGCAGTGTG
This sequence comes from Alkalicoccus luteus, assembly GCF_052061695.1. Classification (NCBI taxonomy): domain Bacteria; kingdom Bacillati; phylum Bacillota; class Bacilli; order Caryophanales; family Bacillaceae; genus Alkalicoccus; species Alkalicoccus luteus. The sequence continues at coordinate 8,591 of NZ_JBPZEY010000016.1, read as the reverse complement.
AAAGACCGTATTGCGATTTCCATGCTGAACGCCGCAGAGGAGCAGGGAAACCTGAAGCCTGGTGATACGATTATCGAGCCGACGAGCGGGAACACCGGGATTGGTCTTGCGATGGTTGCCGCTGCAAAAGGCTACAAGAGCGTACTTGTCATGCCGGATACGATGAGCATGGAGCGACGCAATTTACTGCGTGCGTACGGAGCTGACCTTGTCTTAACACCTGGTGCAAAAGGAATGAAGGGCGCCATTGCTAAGGCGCTCGAACTGCAAAAGGAGCATGGCTACTTTATGCCGCAGCAGTTTGAGAACGAAGCGAACCCGAAGATCCACCGTGAAACGACGGGCAGGGAACTGCTTGAACAGGTCGGCGATCAGCTGGATGCGTTCATTTCCGGCATCGGAACCGGCGGAACGATCACAGGCGCCGGCGAAGTGCTGAAAGAAAAGTTCCCGGATCTGAACATCATTGCATTGGAGCCGGAGGATTCACCAGTTCTTTCCGGAGGCGGTCCAGGACCTCATAAAATTCAGGGAATCGGAGCCGGTTTTGTACCGGACATTCTAAATACAGATATTTTTGATGAAGTGATGCAGGTCTCTACTGAGCAGGCATATGAATATGCACGCCGTGCTGCACGTGAAGAAGGAATTCTCGGGGGCGTTTCTTCCGGTGCTGCCATTTATGCAGCGCTTGAGACAGCGAAAAAGCTGGGCAAAGGCAAGAAAGTCGTCGCCGTCATTCCAAGTAACGGAGAGCGCTACTTGAGCACGCCGCTTTATCAGTTTGAAGAACAGGAAACAACGAGCAACTAAAGAGCGGATCCTATAGATCTACCAGCTGCGCCGGGAATGTTCCGGGTGCAGCTTTTTTATCTTTGATAGAGAAAATCGCTGCCGCAGGCTTCAGGCGGTTCTGCTCAAAAGGCAATGATTGCAGGATAGAGGGCTCCCCCGTATAATGATGGGAGAAAATGAAACGGCCCTGCAGCGGCCGGAGGTGACGCAATGACACAATCTATGGATGTTCAGGGCCGCCCGGTCCCACTGGCGGAAGACCGGGAGCCTTGGTTCGAAACGTATAAAAAACTGAGCCGGCAGAGTGCCAATCATCTTCTGCTGGAAAGCGGACGCGGGGGACGCTACTCCTTTATCGGCCTTCATCCGGTCTCGATTTTAAAAGGGAAAAACGGCAGGCTTGTCGTCAGTGAAAACGGAGAAGAGACGGTGCTGGAGGGCCCCATTTTGCAGAGCCTCCGCGCGTGGCTTCAGCGCTATACGGCACCAAAGCGGGAGGCGCTTCCCGATTTTCAAGGAGGCATTGCCGGGCAGTTCAGCTATGATTTAATCCGGGAGATTGAATCGCTCCCAAATGAGGCAGCTGATGATCTTGCAACTGATGATGTCCTGCTGCTGGCGTTTCAGGAGCTGTATGTCATTGACCACCAGGAAGACATACGCTGGTGTATCGTTTCAGGGGCGGCCGAAGAGCTTGAAGCTAAGCTGAAGCGGATGGAGACAGACTGGCAGGAGGCAGCAGCATCGGCATTCGACGGCTGGCAGCGGCCAGCACCAGCTTCAGATGACGTGCATCGTTCGATGGATGAAGCCCGCTTTGCCGAGGCTGTGACAAAAACGAAAGATTATATTGCTGCAGGCGACGTGTTTCAAGTCAACCTGTCGGTCCGGGAAACGCGGAACCAGACGACGGAGCCGCTCCATATTTATGAGCATCTCCGCAGCATGAACCCCTCGCCGTACATGGGCTTTTTACAGACAAAGGAGCTGACCTACGTCAGTGCGTCGCCGGAGCTGCTCGTGAAAACAGCAGGCGATGAAGTAAGCACGAGACCGATCGCCGGAACCCGTTCACGAGGGCGGGATGATGCAGAAGACCGCCGCCTTGCAGAAACGCTCCTCGCCAACGAAAAAGAGCGCGCGGAGCACATTATGCTCGTGGATCTTGAGCGCAACGATCTCGGCCGCGTCTGTGAATATGGAACGGTCGATGTGAATGAGCTGATGGTCATTGAAAAATATTCACACGTGCAGCACATTGTTTCCAACGTGCGGGGGACGAAGCGGTCCGACTGTGATGCGCTTGACGTTATTGCCGCTGCTTTTCCGGGTGGTACCATTACCGGAGCACCGAAAATACGCACGATGGAAATTATTGAGGAGCTGGAGCCGGTCCGACGCGGCGCCTATACTGGTGCGATGGGCTGGATCGGCTGGAACGGCGACATGGAGCTGAACATTACCATCCGCACGATGATTGTAAAAGACGGCCGGCTGCACGTGCAGGCAGGAGCGGGGATCGTCATCGATTCCGAACCGCGGGCAGAATACCGGGAGTCACTGAAGAAAGCGGCCGCTCTCTGGCGGGCGCTGGAAATGAGTGAAGCAGAGGCAGAAGAGCAGAGGAGGATATCAAAATGATTTTAATGATTGATAACTACGATTCGTTCACGTATAACCTGGTTCAGTATCTCGGTGAAATGGGACAGGAGCTTGTCGTCAGACGTAACGATCAGATTACGATGGAGGACATCCGCGAGCTGAATCCGGACTATCTGATGATTTCACCGGGTCCTTGTTCACCGGACGAAGCCGGTGTTTCGATGGAGGCGATCCGCACATTCGCCGGACAGATCCCAATTTTCGGCGTCTGCCTCGGGCACCAGGCAATGGCCCAGGTATTTGGCGGAGACGTCGTACGGGCAGAGCGGCTTATGCACGGCAAGACGTCTGAAGTATTTCACGATGGAAAAAGCGTATTTCGAGGACTTCCGGATCCGTTTGTTGCGACACGCTACCATTCCCTGATCGTAAAGCGCGAAACACTGCCGGACTGCTTTGACATCACGGCGGAAACAGATGAAAAAGAGATCATGGGCATCCGTCATAAGGAGCTGCCGGTAGAAGGGGTGCAGTTTCATCCGGAATCGATCATGACAGATACCGGGAAAATAATGCTCCGCAACTTTCTTGACGCATACAAGGAGTTTGAGCCGGCATGTACCTCTATGTAAACGGAACGATTCAGGACGATAAAGAGATCCGCATTTCCCCGTATGAGCACGGCTTTCTGTACGGGGCGGGTCTCTTTGAGACGTTCCGGACCTACGGCGGGCACCCTTTTCTCTTTTCCGATCACATACGCCGCCTGGAGGAAGGTGCTGCAGAGCTTGGACTTGTGCTTCCTGCGGCCTTGGAGCAAGACATCCGCTTGGCCGTTCCGAAGCTTCTGGAACGGAACGGCATGGCAGACGGCTATTTTCGTCTGAATGTCTCGGCCGGTGCTGAAGGCGTCGGTCTGCCTCAAGAGCCTTACCGCAGCCCCCTCATCATTCTCTACGTCAAAGCACTGCCGAATCAGGCGGCGCAAGAAAAGGTCGCCGTCACGCTTCAGCTTCGGCGCAGCAGTCCAGAAGGCGCCGTGCGTCGTAAATCCCATCATTACTGGAATAATATTCTCGCAAAACGGGAAGTGGGTAAGCACGCTGCTGAAGGAATTTTTCTGGACGCAGCCGGTGCTGTATCGGAAAGCATTACGTCCAACCTTTTTTTCACGGATGGCCATACGCTTTATACGCCTGATCCGTCGACCGGCTGTCTGCCGGGCGTGACGGCAGGCTTTGTCCGTCATGCAGCGCGTGCACTCGGCATGCAGGTGGAGCAGGGCAGGTACCCGCTCCAGAAAGCGCTCCGTGCCGAAGAGGCTTTTCTAACGAATTCCATACAGGAAATTGTGCCGCTCAAGCGCTGGGACGATACGATCTTTCCGGGAAAGCGGGGACCGGTGGCACGCAGCCTGCAGCGGGTTTACAAGCAGGCAGCTGAAAAGACGAAACAGCAGGAAGAACAGGGTGATAGAGAATGAAGAAGATGAAATGGAAGACGCATGAACTGAACTTCGCGGAAAAAACGTACGTGATGGGCATCTTAAATGCGACGCCTGATTCGTTTTCCGACGGCGGACGTTACGAGACTGTGGAACGAGCGGTGCGGCATGCCCGGGAAATGACTGCGGATGGAGCTGATATCATCGATGTCGGTGGTGAATCGACTCGGCCGGGAGCGGAAAAGGTTGGCCAGGCAGAAGAAATCAGCCGGGTCGTCCCAGTTATTGAAGCGCTCCAACAAACGATTGATGCGCCGATCTCTATTGATACGTATAAAGCCGCTACGGCAGAAGCAGCGCTGGAAGCCGGCGCATCAATCATTAACGACGTCTGGGGTGCTAAAGCGGATGCGGACATGGCCGGAACGGCTGCTGCCGCGGATGTTCCGATTGTCCTTATGCACAACCGCCCGGAAGCGGTGTACACCGATCTGATTGCAGATATGAAGCGGGACTTGTCGGAGTCGATTGAACGCTGCCTTCGTGCAGGAGTAAAAGACGACCGGATTATTCTCGACCCGGGGATCGGGTTTGCAAAAAGCTATGAAGATAATCTGCTTGTCATGCGACGTCTCGGTGAATTCAATGAGCTAGGCTACCCGCTGCTGCTCGGCACCTCCCGCAAATCACTCATCGCTAAAACCCTCGACCTGCCTGTGGAAGAGCGCATGGAAGGGACTGGTGCTACAGTCTGCCGCGGCATCGATCAAGGATGCAGCATCGTGCGCGTCCACGACGTGAAGGAGATCAGCCGGATGACCCGGATGATGGACGCAATGCTAGGAAAAGGCCGGCACCCACTTACGACTATTGGAGGCGTATAAGCATGGATAAAGTCTACGTAGAGGGAATGCGATTTTACGGTTATCACGGAGCGTTTAAAGAAGAAAACGAGCTGGGCCAGCGCTTTTACTGCGATATCATTATGGAGCTGGACGCAGAAAAGCCTGGAACGACCGATGATCTCGATGATACAGTGAACTACGCACTCGTGTATGAATCTGCGAAGGAAGTACTTGAAGGAGAACCGGTGAAGCTCGTGGAAACCTTAACCCGCAAAGTCGCCTCGCTTATTTTAGGCCGCTTTGACATCGTGCATGCAGTGACGGTGAAAGTAACGAAGCCGGATCCGCCGATTCCAGGCCACTATGATGCGGTAGCCGTTGAGATTCGCCGTGAACGGGGATTTGACGGAACGTGAAGGCGTATATCAGCCTCGGGGCAAACATAGGCGACCGGTTCAGCCAGCTGGAAGATGCTGTGCACATGCTTCACAGGCTGGAGCATATCAAGGTAACGAACCAATCCTCTTACTATGAGACGAAACCAGTCGGGGTGACAGATCAGCCTGATTTCCTGAATGCGGTGGTAGAGATTGAAACGGATCTCGCCCCGCTCGCTCTATTGGAGAAAACGCAGTCGATTGAGCAGGAGCTCGGTCGCGTCCGCAAGAAAAAATGGGGCCCCCGTACGATAGATCTTGACATTTTACTCTATGGAGACGAGAATATAGAGTTGGAATCGTTGATTATCCCGCACCCCCGCATGCGTGAGCGCGGATTTGTCATGCTTCCGCTTGCAGAGATAGCACCAGAGCTGCAGGTGGCAGATGGAGAAACAGCTGCAGAAGCGGCTCGTGCGTTCACCGGGGACAGCGGCATTGTGAAAGCTGAAAAGCCGCGCTGAATGGTGGAGACCGGAGCAATCCCCCGGTTTGAAATAGAAGAGGTGGAAAAGATGCTGAAAATTGGCGATATTGAAATGAAAAATCCTGTCGTACTCGCCCCTATGGCCGGTGTATGCAATCCGGCATTCCGCTTGATCGCAAAAGAGTTCGGAACCGGCCTCGTCTGTGCGGAAATGGTCAGTGACAAAGCGATTCTCCGTGAGAATAAGCGTTCTCTGAAAATGCTGTACGTAGACGAGCGCGAAAAACCGCTCAGCCTTCAAATTTTCGGCGGCACAAAAGAGACGCTTACAGAAGCAGTGAAAGTCGTGGATAAGCAGACAAATGCGGACATCATTGACATTAACATGGGATGTCCGGTGCCAAAGATTACGTCCTGTGACGCAGGGGCCAAGTGGCTGCTCAATCCCGATAAAATTTATGACATGGTGCAGGCTGCTGTTAACGCAGCGGATAAACCGGTCACAGTAAAAATGAGAACAGGCTGGGATGACGATCACGTCTATGCGGTAGAAAACGCCAAGGCTGTTGAAGCGGCCGGCGGCAAGGCAGTTGCCGTGCACGGACGTACCCGTTATCAGATGTATGAAGGAAAAGCAGACTGGAACATCATTAAACAGGTGAAAGAGTCGGTCAATATCCCGGTTATCGGCAACGGGGATATTGAAACACCGGAAGATGCCAAGCGGATGATGGAGTTCTCAGGAGTAGACGGCGTGATGATCGGCCGCGCTGCACTTGGAAACCCGTGGATGCTCTATCGGACGGTCCGCTACTTGGAATCAGGTGAACATATACCGGAACCGACTCCGTATGAAAAAATGGAAGTCTGCATTTTGCATATGGATCGATTGATCGATCTGAAAGGCGAAAAAGTCGCTGTGAAGGAAATGCGCAAGCATGCTTCCTGGTACATCAAAGGACTAAAGGGAGCTGCTGAGCTCCGTAATGAAATCAACCAGATGACGACGCGCGACGGCATGGCCGACGTGCTCATCAGCATCGGCGGTAAGCTGGAAGAAAAGCGGCCGCGTGCAGCAGGCCGCTGATCCCGTTCTGCTTCTGCGTTTTTCATCATTAGCGAAAACTGCCGGTAGATGCTGTCGGCAGTTTTCTATGTATCCACTACTACTTAACTACCCAGGAGTTGATGAACGTGAGTCAAGAATTCGAAGGTTCCGATCAAATGCAGGTCCGCCGTGAAAAGCTGGAGCAGATGCAGCAGAGCGGCATGGATCCGTTTGGCGGTAAATACGAACGATCGCACGATGCAGCCTCTATTTTGGCGCAGTATGAAGAGATGACAAAAGAAGACCTTGCAGAAGAAGAGGTTCCTGTTTCGATCGCAGGGCGGATGATGACAAAACGAGGTAAAGGGAAGGCCGGATTTGCCCATATTCAGGACTTAAGCGGCCAGATCCAGATTTATGTACGAAAAGACAGCGTTGGAGAAGAGCAGTACGAGCAGTTTACAAAGTCAGACATCGGCGATATGTTCGGTGTCCGCGGCGTGATTTTTAAAACGAAGGTAGGCGAGCTCTCCGTAAAAGCAGAGGAGCTGATCTTCCTGTCCAAATCTCTTCGTCCGCTTCCGGACAAGTACCACGGACTTAAAGACGTCGAGCAGCGCTACCGGCAGCGCTACCTTGATCTGATTGTAAACCCGGAAGTGCGCGATACGTTTGTCACAAGAAGCCGGATTTTGCAGTCGATGCGCCGCTACCTGGATGATCGCGGATACTTGGAAGTAGAGACACCGATGATGCACTCCATTCCGGGCGGAGCGACAGCTCGTCCGTTCGTTACTCATCACAATGCGCTCGATATGACGCTGTACATGCGTATTGCGATCGAGCTGCACCTGAAGCGTTTGATCGTCGGCGGTATGGAGAAGGTCTATGAGATCGGCCGCGTCTTCCGAAATGAAGGGATCTCCACACGTCACAATCCGGAATTTACGATGATCGAGCTGTATGAAGCTTACGCGGACTACGAAGACATCATGAATCTGACAGAAGAACTTGTTGCACACATTTCCCGCGAGGTGCTCGGCAGCACGAAGGTTGTTTATGATGACACGGAAATAGATCTGGAGCCCCGCTGGAAGCGGGTGCACATGGTCGATGCTGTGAAAGAGCATACCGGAGTCGACTTCTGGCAGGAGATGAGCGATGAGGAAGCAAGAGCTCTTGCAAAGGAGCATGGAGTACCGATTAAAGACACGATGAAGTTCGGTCATGTTGTGAACGAATTCTTCGAGCACTTTATTGAAGAAAAACTGATCCAGCCAACGTTTGTTTACGGACATCCGCTTGATATTTCCCCGCTTGCGAAGAAGAACGCGGATGATCCGCGCTTTACAGATCGGTTTGAACTGTTCATTGTTGGACGTGAACACGCTAACGCCTTCACCGAGCTGAACGACCCGATCGATCAGCGCAGCCGATTCGAAGCGCAGCTGGAAGAGCGGGAGCAGGGTGATGATGAGGCCCATATGATGGACGAAGATTTCGTCGAGTCACTGGAGTACGGCATGCCTCCAACAGGAGGGCTCGGCATCGGTATCGACCGTCTCGTTATGCTGCTGACGAACTCCCAGTCCATTCGTGACGTACTGCTGTTTCCGCAGATGCGTCCGCAGGATGATCACGAGTAACATCACATCAAAGGCAAGAAAGAGGCTGGATGACCAGCCTCTTTCTGCCATTAAGCAGAGTGAAACAGCTGCCGTAAAAAAAGTAATATCTTTTTTCTGATTATCTCTTGTCAGATAGAAATGAATCGTGATATATTATTATTCGTCGCTGCAGGACAGCGCAGCCGCAACGAACAGCTGAAAACTTCTTAATAAAAAGTTGTTGACGCAAAATGTTCAGCGTGCTATATTAATAAAGTCGCCAAAACGAGCGACGCCGAGCAACACGGCCCTTTGAAAACTAAACAAAAGACAAGAAGAAGGAAAGAGAATGAATCATTCTCTGTCAATTTTTGAAATACAGGAAT
>NZ_JBPZEY010000015.1:0-49347 GCF_052061695.1 Alkalicoccus luteus | reverse complement strand
TGCAAACCACACGATCAACAAAAAACCGCCCGTTTCTCCAAGGTTGGGGAGAAACGGGCGGTTTTCATATGAGATTCTGCGATACGAAACGAAAAATCGCTAGATTTTCAGTGGCCCCGGAAAAACCGCCGGCTGCTCCTTCAATTAGTCTGCTTGTTCAATGGAAATGCGGCCTTCGCCGTCTTCGTAGTCAACTGCGCCTTCTGTTTCCATAAGGAAATCAAGGTGCTGGAACATCGCCATGGTCACATAGCCTGCTTCCGGCTGCACGATATCGGCGTTAGAGAAATCATAGCCGTCGCCGCCTTCAGCCATAAAGTTATTTGTAATCAGCGTGTACGTTTCATCTGACTGAACAGGCTCGCCGTCAACGAGGAGTTCAGCTTCAACCACTTCGTCTTCTTCATCCACGTAGAATGTGAACGTCAGACCAGACGTCTGCAGGTCGTTGCCCTCCTCGTAGGAGTCCTCAATTAGTCGCTGAAGCTCGTCACCGGAAATTTCAATTTCGCTGAGCTCGTTCTGGAACGGCTCGATCACGTAAATGTCGCCGGCGGTAATGTCGCCCGGTTCAATGCTGGCGCGGATGCCGCCGTTGTTCGTGATCGCTATGTCACCGTCGAGCGCTTCCTTCATTGCATCCGTCCAGAAGTTCCCGAGAGACGTGTCGCGTTCCCAGCGGCCATCGCGGCTGAGACCGGTGTTGGTAACACCGACAACTTCACTGAGGAGTTCTTCTGCCTCTTCATTATACATATCGATCAGATCCTGCACGGATTCGTTCGTTTCTGACAGATCGTTAACATCCTGCAGGTAAAAATCGTTGAAGCTCACGTCGCCGTTATCATACTCCAAATTGAAGTGGCCGACAAAGTTGGCATCAGAACCAGCCTGGACGACCGGCGTGCCGTTTACAACTGCTTCCTCAAACGTTCGCGTATGCGAATGGCCGCCAATGATCACATCAAAGAAATCAACGTTTTCTGCAAGGTGTCTGTCGGCGCTGTGTCCAATGTGGGTGAGTGCGATCAGCACGTCCGTTTCATCTTCCAGATAGGCATATTGCTCTGCCGTTTCCACGTAATCATGGAAAGCGATGCCTTCGATACCGGCAGGGCGGGTAGCAGGAGGGTTTTGCGTCAATGCGAAGACGCCAACCTCAACACCATCTACTTCGTAGATTTGATACGGCTTTGGCTGCTCAATCGGAATCGTTGTATCTACGACTTCCATGTTTGCGCTGAGCCAGTCAAACTCCGATTCATTTACACGATCAGCAAATGCCTGCTGGCCGTAGTCAAATTCGTGGTTTCCGATCGCCATCGCATCCAGATCCATTTCATTCAGAATATCAATGATCGGAGCGCCGTCCTGCAGATCAACGACAGCATTGCCACTGAAAATGTCGCCGGCATCTAAGTAAAGATGGTTATCTGCCGCTTCTCCCTGATCGTTAATAAACTGGGAAATCAGCCCAAGATTATCGATCTTGGAGTGGATGTCATTCGTATGGAAAATATCGATAGAGACCGGCTCTGCTGTGTAATCGAAGTCAAGCGTCACATCGTTTACAGAGAGTGTACCGGAAAGGCCATCCAAATCATCATCTGCGTGCTCCACGGTCACCTGAGAGCGGTCGCTTTGCACGACATCAAAGTCGGTCAGCTCCGGCTCAACCACTGTTCCGTCTTCTAGCACGACCTCCACATCAATCATGCGCTCGATATGAATACCTGCTGGATATGTTTTATCAAAGTCAACAGTAAAGCTGGTGCTGTCTTCAGCAGACACTCCTTCAACGGTGCGGTTCGGACCCTGGCCATTGCCATTGTTGGCCAAAGCGGTACCTGATCCGATGGTTCCTGCCAGCATCACGGCACTGATCGCAGCGATCGAAAGCTTTTTAGAACGCTTCATCCCTTTGCTCATTATGTATATTCCTCCCCAAAATGAATTCCAAGCTTTCAGAAAAAAAGCTCAATTTCAGCGTATATATACCGGAAATCGAAGTAAACGTTTTAGGTGGAGAAGAGTATAATAGGCGCGCAGGTTGTCACATTACCGGAAGAATTAGGTGAAAAGGCTGTATCCTTTACCTGAGGCCTATCGTCGACTGTTTTAGAAAGATAAGGCATAGCATACTAACACATCCAGTTATAAGAAAAAGTCGCCGTATATATGTGAGAGCTGAACAGAGGACAACGAAAGCAAATCAGTACGGCTCCTATCAGAAACTTTCTCATGGATACGGGGAGGAAAGTTTTCATTTGGACTGCTGAAGTTATTAAGTCGAGGCGCAAACGTTTCAACCTCGACGCTCAACTTATTAACCTCAGGCTGAAATTTATTACGGTTATCAACTTTCGTTCTTTATAACGAAAATCTTATTGAGCTGGTACCGAAAGTTTTCATTCTCGACCACCAACTTATCATTTCAAACCGCATTCAAAAAAACCGGCGGGGAGATCCCGCCGGCTGCTCATACAATTAGTCTGCTTGTTCAATGGAAATGCGGCCTTCGCCGTCTTCGTAGTCAACTGCGCCTTCTGTGTCCATGAGGAAATCCAGGTGCTGGAACATCGCCATCGTCACATAGCCTGCTTCCGGCTGGATGATGTCCGCGTTGGAGAAATCGTAGCCGCTGCCGCCTTCTGCCATAAAGTTATTTGTAGCAAGGGTGTATGTCTCATCCGGATCGATCGGTTCGCCGTCTACGTAAAGATCCGCATCGACGACTTCGTCCTCATCGTTCACATACAGCGTGTACGTGAGACCGGATGTCTGCAGGTCAATTCCGCCATCTGAGCGAAGCGAACCTTCGATCACATTCTGCATTTCTGCGCCGCTGATCTCGATTTCGCTCAGCTCGTTCGCAAACGGTTCGATCACATAAATATCGCCGGCAGTAATGTCGCCCGGTTCGATGCTTGCGCGGATGCCGCCGTTATTAGTCACCGCCATGTCTGCATCAAGTGCTTCCTTCATTGCATCCGTCCAGAAGTTTCCAAGAGAGGTGTCGCGCTCGTAGCGTGCCTCGCGGTAAAGTCCGGTATTCGTCTCGCCGACCACTTCGCTGAGAAGCTCTTCCGCATCCTCATTGTACATGTCGATCAGTTCCTGCACAGATTCATTCGTTTCTGACAATTCGTCAACGTCCTGCAGGTAAAAATCGTTGAAGCTGACATCCCCATTATCGTATTCCAAATTAAAGTGACCAACAAAGAGGGAATCGGCACCTGCCTGCACGACCGGCGTATCATTTACTACGACTTCCTCAAACGTCCGTGTATGCGAGTGTCCGCCGATTATCACATCGAAGAAATCAACTTCTTCAGCAAGGGCGATGTCCGCGCTATGCCCGATATGCGTGAGCGCAATCAGTACGTCGGTTTCCTCTTCCAGATAGGCATACTGTTCGGCTGTTTCTACGTAATCATGGAAATCAATACCTTCAATGCCGGAAGGACGGGTGGATGGTGGATTTTGCGTCAATGCGAAGACGCCGACTTCAACGCCGTCGACCTCGTAAATTTCATACGGCTTTGGCTGCTCAATCGGCACATCCGGATCGACGATTTCGGTGTTGGCGCTGAGCCAGTCAAATTCAGATTCCGCAACACGGTCCGCGAACGCCTGCTGGCCGTAATCAAATTCGTGGTTCCCGATCGCCATCGCATCCAGATTCATCTCGTTCAGGATATCAATAATCGGTGCGCCCTCCTGCAAATCAACGACGGCATTTCCGCTGAAAATATCGCCGGCATCTAGGTAAAGGTGGTTATCCGCGGCCTCTCCCTGCTCGTTAATAAAATGGGATATCAGTCCGAGGTTGTCAATCTTGGAGTGGATGTCATTCGTATGAAAAATATCAATTGTTACCGGCTCATCCGCATAGCTGAAATCAATCGTAACATCGTTTACCGAAAGTGTGCCAGATAGGCCGTCCAGATCGTCGTCAGCGTGCTCAACGATTACCTGTGACCGGTCGCTGCCAGAAACGTGGTAATCCGTTAATTCAGGCTCGACTACCGTGCCATCCTCCAGCTCTACTTCTACTTCAATCATCCGGTCAATGTTAATGCCGGCAGGATAGGTTTTGTCAAAATCAACAGTGAAGCTTGTGCTGTCTTCAGCAGAGATTCCTTCTACTGTACGGTTTGGACCCTGTGCATTGTCAGAAGCAGAAGCGCCTGTGCCGAATGCTGCAGCCAGCAGAGCCGTACTGATCACCGACAGGGAAAGCTTGGTGGAACGTTTCATCGTTGTTTGCATATACGTACCTCCTCGAATAATCAACATGACGGGTTCAGCGTAAATTACTAAGGGAGGCGAAGTAAATATGGGGAGGCGTTTTCCATTCATACGATGCAGTGATTTTTTCTTCAGCAGATAATCCTTTCCAATCCACGTGACGAAAAACCCGCACCTTTCTAAGTCGTATTATGTGATAATCTAAAATCAGTCTGAAACATAGCGGAAGCAGGATATGATTTTCCCGGGATTACGCAGAAAGGAGGGAGCCTGTTGATTCGTCCAGCTGTAAAAAGAGAAAAAGTTTCTGCCTTCTATTTAAGCACGGTAACGGCAGCAGGGCTGATCGTCTTTTTAAGCTATTTGCCAGCTGTAGACATGCCGTTTTCGCTGCCGATTTTACTTTTGTTTATGCTGTTTTTATTTATCACTGAATATTCGGCTATTCCTGTTTTTAAAAGTTCGACGACGCTTGGATTTCCGCTGGTCTTTGCCATGGATTTATTCTTTGGTATCGGCACCGCTTTACTCGTGTACGGTATCGTTGTATTTGCTGTTCACGCTAGTTATCAGCGGCCGCTTCGGGTTCAGCTGTTTAACCCGGCTCAGCTGATTATCAGCTATGCAGCCGCGAGGGCAGCGGCTGAACAGTTATTGCCGATGGAGGAGGTTTTTTCTTACGCGCTTGCAGAACAGCTGGTCTTTGGCCTTGTTCTGACGCTGGTATTCTACATCACCAATAATTTGCTCGTAGATGCGGCTTTATGGATTCGGCCGCAGCCCTTTAAAGCAAAGGAATGGAGCAGCAAAGCGTTAGTGGAAAGCGTCGGCTTTTTGCTTTCCTACAGCTACCTCTGCCTGTTCTTTATTCTCAGCGCTGAGACCGATACGACGATTAATTTTACAAGCTTCTTCTTCTTTTTCTTCCCGCTCGCCGCTATTTCATTAATTGGGGGCAGCAATACCCGCCTCCGCAAGGAAAAAAGCCGGCTTCAGAGCTTGATTCGGTTAAAAGAGCATTATTACAGCAGACTATCGGACGAAGACTGGATGGAAGGGTCGGAGAGTATGATCCGGGAACTATTTGATTTTGACAGTCTGCAAATCTGGGTGACAGAAGCTCAGGAATGGAAAAGAAAGCTCTCGGCCGGCTTGGAATTGGCGCTGACAGAGAAGGAGGCTGAGCAGCTTTCTATTTTAATCGGCGAAGAGCGCCAAGCAGTGGAACGCACAGATAAAAGCAGTCTGAAAGAGGCGTCCTATGTGTCGAACGTCTATCGGACCGCTGTTTTTCTTCCCATCATGAATAACTCCCGCCGCCAAGGGCTGATTGTCGTCTCCTTTATTCGAAACAGGCGCGTTCCGGCTGCCGAGCTGCAGATGATGGATGCTTTGAAGGATCAAATTGAAACAGCTGTCCGGGACCGCATGTACCGGGAGGAAGCGGACAGACGCGTGCTGCTGGAGGAAAGAAATCGTATTGCCCGGGAAATACATGATGGCATTGCGCAGTCTGTTGCAGGTGCCGTGTTAAAGCTTGAAGCGGCCAACAAACATTTTGGTCAGGCACCGCAAACGGGTCATAAGCTGGTAGAGGAAGTGCTCCCCGAGCTGCGGGAGAGTCTGAAAGAAATCAGGGAATCGATCTTTTCGCTTCGGCCTGATCCATTAGAAAGCCGGGAAACAGCTGATGTCGTGCGGGAAGAAGTGAAAAAAGCAAACGAGAGATTTCCTGAGCTGGATATGCAGTTTGAAGGGGAGACCTGTACTTTTTCTCTGACACCGCATGAAAAAAAGGCAGTCTATCACATCCTGCGCGAAGCACTGCAAAATGCAGGCAAACACAGTCGCGCACGTACGGTGCACATTCGACTCCGGGAACGGCGTGCAGGCCTGGAGCTGACGATCAAGGATGATGGGAGCGGATTTTCACTGAGTGAAGCACTTGTAAAAAGCGGAAGCGGGCGTCACTTTGGGATCAGCCAAATGCATGAAGAGGCCGAGAGAGCAGGCGGCCGTCTGGAGCTGATATCGGAAAAGGAAGAGGGCACGACAATACAGCTGCTGATGCCGGCAGAGGAGGAAGATGTAGATGAAGGTAATGATTGTGGAGGATCATCGGGTCCTGCGTGACGGGTTGCGGACGATTTTTTCTCTGGAGCAGGATATTGATCTGATCGCAGAGGCGGATTCAGCGGAAGAAGCGTTTCGTCAGCTGGAAAAAGGAAAACAGCCGGATATTGTGCTGATGGATATCAACCTGCCGGGCATGGACGGGATTGAAGCCGTGAAAAAAATGAAAAAGCAGCAGCCGTCTATCAAAATTCTCATGCTGACAATGTATAAACACGATGAATATTTTATCTCGGCTATTCAGGAAGGGGCGGACGGCTACCTGCTTAAAGACACGCCATCGGACCAGGTGGTCCACGCCCTGCGGTCGGCGATGAAAGGGGAGGCAGTCGTCCACCCGTCATTAACGAAAAAACTGTTTGATTTGCATCAGAATCCCCCGGCTGAGAAAGCAGAGGGTGCTTTAACTGCAAGGGAACAAGAGGTGCTGGAGCTGCTGGTTGAAGGAAAGACGAATAAAGAAATTGCGGAAGCACTGGTAATCAGCGATAAGACGGTGAAAATACACGTCAGCAATATGTTTAAAAAAATGGGTGTAAAAAGCCGCTCCCAGGCGATAATTAAGGCGATTCAGGAGAAGCTTGTTCACATAGAAGACTAGCTCCTTTGCAGGGATGCTGCTAGACCATTGGTAGTAGTATCCGGCAAAAAGATATATCCTTTGCTGAATAGATGAAATAGTTTGACAAGTTCATACTTAAGTCATTCATTACCATTTCAGCAAAGGAGAGGGATACTTTATGAAACAACGATCCGTGCGTCAAACAGCAGCAGCATTTGTTCTTTCGTTTCTGCTCGTCCTGCCGGCCGGCATGCAGGGAAAGGCGCTGACAAGCAGCCTTCCTGTTCTGGATACAGTCATTGAGGACGGCCTTCTTACATATGTAGAAGAGGCCGGTACTGCCGAAGTCGTCATTACATTTGATGAGGAAGGGCCTTTAGCAGACAGCAGCCTGTCATTACTGGAGGATCTCGGCCTGTCAAACGTGGTGACGATGGAAGCTCTGCCGATGGCGGGAGCGATTGTCACGAAAAGCCAGGTGGAAGCTTTGAGCGAAGCCGATGATGTATTATCAGTATATTTGAATGAAGAGCTGGACTACTTCAATGAGGAATCAACAGACCTGACAAGAGTGGATGAAGTACGAACGGATGATGATTTCCGCCAGAAGAACGGCGGACTGCCTGTCACCGGAAGCGGCATTGGAGTCGTCGTCAATGACAGTGGTGTTGATGGCACGCACGAGGATCACAAATTCGGAAACAACCTCGTACAAAATGTGTTAGCTAATACAAATCTGAACAGCATTGAAAGCAGTCTTTTCCCGATTGTGTATCAGGAGGATGTGGTGAATACCGATACTAATTCCGGTCATGGCACGCACGTAGCTGGAACAGTCGGTGGGACCGGGGCTAAATCTTCGGGTAAATACGAAGGGGTTGCACCCGGTGCTGACCTGATTGGTTACGGATCCGGCGCTGTGCTGCTCATACTCGACGGTATTGGCGGATTTGACTATGCGATTGCCAATCAGGAACGCTACAATATCCGTGTGATCAATAATTCATGGGGCGGCTCCGGCGACTTTGATCCGTACCACCCGATCAACATTGCTTCGAAAAAAGCATATGACCGCGGCATTGTGACCGTCTTTTCTGCCGGTAACAGTGGTCCGGAAGAAAACACCCATAACCCATACGCAAAAGCACCGTGGGTCATTTCCGTCGCTGCGGGAAATAAGGACGGCACCCTTGCTGATTTCTCTTCACGTGGTACAGAAGGGAAGGGAGGCTCCTTTGAGATAAACGGAGAGGAATGGGAGTGGAAGGATGAGCCAACGATCACTGGACCAGGAGTTGATATTATTTCAACCCGTGTCATCGCTCCGCTTTCAGCTCTCGCACTGGAAGATGATGCCGAGTACATCGATCCGGCCTATCTGCCTTACTATACAACACTAAGCGGCACGTCCATGTCAGCTCCACACGTTGCCGGTATTGCTGCTCTGATGCTGGAAGCAGATCCGACACTTTCTCCGCAGGAGGTAAAGGATATTCTTCAGGATACAGCTTCTCCAATGGAAGGACTTGCTTCATGGGAGGCTGGAGCTGGCTACGTAGATGCATATGAAGCTGTAAGCGCCGTATTTGAAGAAGAAGTTAGTAACCAGGGACGAGGAAATCAGCGGTAAATGAATGAGAGCATCAGACAGGCACAGCCGGTCTGATGCTTTTTCATGCTAGAGACCTTTATATAAAACAAATGCATTTAACGTAATGAAAACTTCGAAAAGATAGAAAAGCCTGCGTCTTTCATGTAAGCTCCATCATACGTATGAATCAAACATTTATCACTTATCTTATTCAACTGTAAAGCAGCATGCATCTTTAAACTTAAATTCATAAAAAATTGCATAAATATTAATCTTTAGGCCTAACTCTTTTGTCTTAAGCTGTCGATATAATCAATAAAAAAGATAGAAATGAGGGGCAGACGATGAAAATTCGTACGTGGGCATTTCTCGTCGTCAGCGGACTTTTGGCAGGGGCTGTCATGATTATGCAGGTGATTATTGCACCGATGCTTTTAACAGAAGCAAACGAGGCCGATCGCAATGCGGTGGAAGAAAACGTGCTTCGAACGGCAAATTTTCTCGAGAAGGAAAAGGACGATCTGCTCCGGCAGACGATCGACTGGGCTGAATGGGACGATTCGCATCAGTTTATAACCGGTGACTTTGAAGGCTACGTCGAGCTTAACCTCGATGATGAGATGCTTTACAACATTCGGGTGCAGCAAATTGTGTTTCTGGACCAGGACGGGAAGCTTTTTTATGAAAAAGGGATTGATCAGGAGGGTGATCGACTTAGTCAGCCTGAGACGTTTTTCCAACTGATGGAAGATCATGTGGAGGAAGGAGAGACGTCTTTCTTTGAAGAATCGAATCACGGTCTGATGATGATGACGAGTCATCCGATTACGCGTAATGATGGATCCGACCCACAGGGGACGCTGCTGATGGGCAGGCTCGTGGACGAGCCGTATACGGCCATGCTGGCAGATACGCTTTCTGTTGATTTGGCGCTGCTTTCGGATGAACGTGTGGCTTATCTCGAGGAGGAAAATAAAATAAGCGGCACCTATACCATCACAGAGGGAGCGGTGCTGAGCGTTGCGGGCGACCGGTTTTACTACGATTCCCAATCAGCTAACCTTGTTCATCTTCAGGTTGCGGCCGGAGCTGCGCTGCTTATAATTGCGGGGCTCTTTTTCGCCGCTTTTCGCTACTTTATCGGCACCCCGATAACAAAGCTTGCCGAACAGGTAAAGCAAATTGACCCAGCTGTGGGGGGAGAGGTAATAGCGTACGGCAGAAACGCTGAAACCATCCAACTGGAGCGTGAGATCAATACGATGCTCGCAAATATCCGGGAGGCTAATCAGGAAATTTCCAGAATGGCCTATCACGATCAGCTGACCGGGCTCGGGAACCGATTTTACCTGACTAACCAGTTTGATTTATTTTTGGCAAAACATAATGGACGAGCAGCACTGCTGTTTTTGGACTTAGACGGCTTCAAAAAAGTAAATGACACGTGGGGACATGATACAGGAGACAAACTGCTGCAGCAAGCTGCCTGCCGGCTTGAGGAGCATTTTGCAGCCTCCCGGTTTATCACCGCTCGTGTCGGCGGAGATGAATTTGCGGTGCTGATGGCGTATGACCGCGAGGAGGATATCCGCCAAGCAGGAACGGCGGTCATCAAGCTGATCGAACGCGCGTACAGCTTTGGCACATACCGTGCGAGCGTTTCTGCTAGTGTCGGTATCAGCACGTATCCGGACGATGCCGCATCACTGTCCGAACTGTTAAAAACAGCGGATGCTGCTATGTATGAGGTGAAGCAGTCGGGTAAAGGTCGGGTGATGCTCTATCGGGAGCTGATAGCGCAGAATGAGGAGAAGAAGCCGGTCGACAGAAATGCCTGAATGCAACACGCAGATAAATAAAAAGGTAAGTGTAAACGGAGTGTAGCTGTCAATAAGCAACTGGGACGATCGGGAGGACCGCCTCTTTCGATCGTTTTTTCTGGAAAAACGCCGGTACCGCAGTTCAATCGACGAACAACAGGACTTTTAACTGCTGAATTTGCCGAAGTTTTGACGAATGAGCTATTTTCAACTGCGTCTGAAAAGAGGATACTTACATTATTAATATTATTACATAATAATGGAAGAGAGGGCGCTATGTTTAAAGAGTATCTTCATGATCGGAATAAAGAGCTGAAATGGAACTGGCGGGCAGATGAGCTGATTGACAGAAAGGAAGAGATCGACCTCTATTTTAAAGGGAAATTTTATAGTCGATGCAGCAGTTATGAAGAAGCGTTTCAATTGCTCGGCAAGCAGAACGCGTTTATCGACGTCTGGACGAATCAAAGCCGTTTTTAGTGAGTCGATCGATGATTAAAAACGATGGTTTATTTATTCCATAATAAGGAAAACGACCGTGAGCAATCAATGTGCTGGTGCATTTAAAAGGACTCTTTTTAAATATATTGAAAATGAGTGGTACAAAGGTTTTGCGGAGAGAACGGGTCCTTTGTATAATCAACATACACGTTAAACGCGTTGTACAACCCGGACATCACTTGAATCGTACGCAGCACGATCAACAGGAAGGTCCGGACTGCCTCCGCGGCAGTCCTGTTTTTGCGGTTGTTTCACGGTCAGGAGGTAAGGTATGAAAGAGGGGTATGTCATACATGAGCAGCACGAACACGGGGTTCTGTCTGAAATGCCGGGCTGGAGCATGCAGCAGGGCAACTTTCAGCAATATGCTGCAGAACGTCGTCCATATGACGCGGTTTTCCTGTTTATGGATCAAGCCGACAGCGCGATCAAAATCCTTGCTGAGGACACGGGACATTGCATTCTCGATAATCCGCTTCTCCTGATTGTTCCGAAAGAAGCAATCGTTTCCTTTTTACCGGCGCTTCAGTTTCCGATCGCGGGAATATTCAACCGGGATTACTTCTTCACCAATACGGAGAGTATTCTACAGGACCTAAACACGTATCCGGCCGGACTTTGTCCGGATGGGCATGACGGACTGGTTACAAACATGTATGCGCTGCAGGCACCCGGGACGCCGATTGAATACTTTGTATTGGAGGAGTCCAATCTTCCGGAAAAAATGAATCCGCAGGCCAGGAAGCTGCTGCTGCTTCTTCTGAACGGAGCTGACAGCCGCACGCTGAGGTTTAAGTATGGGTATACGCAGGCTTCTCTGCAGCATGCAAGACAGAAACTGATGGAGGAAACGGCCTCTGACAGCGTCACGAAAGCCGTCGTTACCGCCATTCGAAACGGATGGACGACTCCGGTGCGCGCTCCTGCCCCAGAAAGGGTGCTGCTTTGACACTGCAGGAGATCAGGCTGTTGCATGAGAGCGGTTCATATCGTCTGTCTGCTTCCATTCAATCCTCAGATGCCGGCAAAAAAATGGATTACATTGCCTTGACACCGATGCGGGAAGACCTGCCGCCGCACTTGTACATCACAGAAAATAGGACGGTCTATCAATTTGTGCAGCGTCTGCTGAGCTGACAAAATACGATGAATATAAAAACCGAGCGATCGCGGATTTCCTCAATGGGACTCCGCGATCGCTCGGTTTTTTTTAGGGAGGGCCGCCTTATGCCTCCAGCAGGTAATGCAGCGATTTCGTCATGGAGTCGTTGATCGACGTCAGCTCGCGGTTGATATCTGCAAATCGTTCAATGACGCGGTTGTTCTCTTCCACGGAGCGATCTACCTGATTAAATGAGGTGCTCAGGCTTTCCGAGGCAGTCCGGATTTCAGACATGTGCGAGTCAATCAAGCCCGATGCTTTCGACGTTTCCTCAGCCAGTTTTCTTACTTCTTCTGCAACGACGCTGAAGCCTCGGCCGGCTTCGCCCGCTCTCGCTGCTTCAATAGAGGCATTGAGACCGAGAATATTCGTCTGGGAAGAGACCTTGTTTATCATATTCAGCACAGCGTCAACGCTGTTAATACTTTTTTCTACCTGTTCCATGCGGATTTCAAGACCTTCGCTTGAGCTTCTGAGTCCTTCAGCTGCCTGTTCGAGCCGTTTTGTATAGTCGGTTACCGACTCGAGAACAGTTTCTGTCTTTTTAATGTTTTCCTCTATTTGAATCAAGTGCTCTATGTTATACCCGATCCCGAGAGCACCGATCACCTCGCCGCGTCCGTTGTGAACCGGCCAGGTGCGCCCAAGAAAATGCACGCCGTACGCTTCAAACGGGGGACGTCCGGATTGAGGCGTCCCACGCAGTGCCCCCTGCATCACTTCGTCATCAGACGGAACCGGATCCCCTGCCTGAATCGGAACATCAATTGTCTTTCCGGGAAAGTGGGCGAGAAACCGTTCCTTTGTAACAATATCCATCATAAAATCATCTTTTGAGATTTGCTGGAATATCGGCGCCGCTACGACCAGCGCCTGTAAAATCTCTTCATCGGTCATTTGAGCGAGCTGATCCTTCTGCAACACATCCATCATGGCCATCACGTCCTTCGTCAAATCTGTCCTCTTCTCTAATCGGCAGAAAGACCTATTTCGTGAAGAAGAACAATATTTTTTGCTATAAAGGTTGAAATACTATACAGGGGTATTGTATAGTGGAATCAAATACAAAAAGGGAGGGATCGGTATGGCCGCTCCGGAGAAGAAAGTCGTGCAGCCGAACAAGCAGCAGCTGTTGAACCGTCTCAAGCGGATAGAAGGCCAGGTCCGCGGAATTCATAAGATGGTGGACGAAGACCGTTACTGCGTGGATGTGCTCAATCAAGTGTCTGCCGTGAACTCCGCGCTTCATAAAGTGTCGATGGCGCTTCTCGCGGATCATACGCACCACTGTGTGGCGAGAGCCGTGCAGAATGATAACGGAGAAGAAGCGATCGACGAAGTGCTTGATGTAATGGAACGACTGCTCAAATAAATAATGAAGGAGGAAGAAAGTATGCTGAATAAAACGATAAACGTAAAAGGAATGACTTGCGGGCACTGTGTATCATCTGTTGAGGGAAGCGTCGGAAGTCTGGAAGGTGTCGATAAGGTAAAGGTAGACCTTGATCAGGCAACGGTTGATGTTGTATTTAACCCGGATCAGGTAACGGAAGACCAGATTAAAGAAACGATTGATGATCAGGGATTCGACGTTGTTTCTTAAAAGGAGGCCGGGCTGACATGGGAAAACCGTGCAGCCCTGCTTTTTACCTGCTTTAATACTCCTTGGGGGTATAAGTATCTGGTGAAAGGAAGGTGAAGTGCTCATGAAAAAAGTGAACATGTCCGTCTCCGGGATGTCCTGTGCTTCCTGTGTGAACCGGGTGGAAAAATCGCTGAAAAAAGTGGAAGGCGTGGAAGAGGCTAACGTGAACCTGGCATCGCACAGTGCGCAGGTTCGCACGAGTGATGCCGTCACGACTGAACAGCTGATTCAGGCAGTGGAAAAGATCGGCTTTGGTGCGGATGTGGATGAGGATGGATCGGTAAAGGATCGCTCAGATAAACAGGAATCGGAAGCCTCCTCATTGAAAAAAAGTGTGCTTTGGAGCAGTATTCTCACTGCGGTCGTCCTAGTCGGAAGTATTCCGCACATGATGCCCCACTGGGGTACATGGGTCCCGGCGTTTCTGGCCAGCCCTTACGTTTTGCTCATCTTAACGACGTTCGTGCAGCTCGGGCCTGGACGCCGGTTTTATACGAAAAGCTATCAAGTACTGAAAAACGGTTCGGCGGACATGAACGTGCTCGTTGCGATGGGTACGACCTCTGCCTGGCTTTACAGCGGGGCGCTAACGCTTTTCCCGGCTTATCTGACAGGTCTTGGCTTCCCGAATGAGCTTTATTATGATGTGACAACCGTTATTACCACGCTCATTCTCGTGGGACGTTATCTGGAAGCGAAGGCTAAAGGGCAGACATCCACAGCGATTAAAAAGCTGATGAACCTGCAGGCAAAAACAGCTCGTGTTGTCAGAAACGGCGAGCAGGTAGAGATCCCGCTTGAAGACGTACAGATCGGCGATGAGCTGATCGTGCGGCCGGGTGAGAGAATTCCGGTGGACGGTATCGTTCTGAAAGGCGCTTCGACCGTAGATGAGTCGATGCTTACCGGTGAATCCATCCCTGTAGAAAAGCAGCTCGATGACCCGGTTATCGGTGCGACGATCAATAAATCCGGCAGCTTCACGATGCAGGCCTCCAAAGTCGGGAAGGATACGGTTCTGTCTCAAATTATCCGCATGGTCAATGAAGCTCAGGGGTCCAAAGCACCGATTCAGCGAATTGTTGACGTAATTGCGGCCTACTTTGTGCCAGCTGTAGTTCTCATTGCGCTCATCAGTGCTGCAGTCTGGTTCTTTATCGGACCAGAACCAGCGACGATCATGGCGCTGACCACCTTCATTGCTGTGCTGATCATAGCCTGTCCGTGTGCGCTTGGCCTCGCCACGCCGACCGCGATCATGGTCGGTACGGAAAAAGGAGCAGAAAACGGCATTTTAATCAAAGACGCGACGAGTCTTGAGCGGGTTAAGCACGTTGATACGATTATTTTCGATAAAACTGGCACGATTACGGAAGGCAAACCGGTGGTCACCGATTTGCTGCCGCAAGGTGCTTTCACAGAAGAAATGTTGCTTCGCGCAGCAGCCTCTGTGGAAAACAGCTCGGAGCATCCACTCGGCGAAGCGATTGTCGCTGCAGCCAGAGAGCGCGGCTATAAGCTGGAAGAGCCGGAGCGCTTTCAGTCCATTACGGGCCACGGCATCGAAGCCATTCTGAACGGTCAGACGATTCTGATCGGCAATGACAAGCTGATGCGGGAGCGCGGCGTCGATACGTCTGCACTTCAGGGTGACGCGAAGAAGCTGGCCGAGAATGGTAAAACACCGATGTTTACGGCAATCGACGGCGAAGCTGCAGGGCTCGTAGCTGTAGCAGATACGCTGAAGCAGGATGTGAAAAAATCCGTGCAGGCACTGCAGGACCTTGGCATGAAAGTACTGATGCTGACAGGGGACCATGAAGGAACCGCGGCTGCGATTGCCAGAGAAGCCGGCATCGATGACTACATCGCGGAAGTACTTCCGGAGCACAAGGCAGATGCCGTGAAAAAGCTGCAGGCAGAAGGTCGGGTCGTCGCAATGGTCGGGGACGGCATTAACGATGCACCGGCACTTGCACAGGCAGATGTCGGCATGGCGATCGGAACCGGCACAGATGTTGCTATGGAAACGGCGAACATCACGCTGATGAAGGGTGACGTCGCAAAAGTAGTGACGGCAGTGAGGCTCTCTCGTTCGACGATGCGCATGATCTGGCAGAACCTCGGCTGGGCATTCGGCTATAACGTCGTGCTCATCCCGGTAGCAGCTGGTGTGCTGTTCCCGGTGTTCGGCATCCTGTTGAATCCGATGCTCGCCGGTCTTGCAATGGCACTCAGCTCCGTATCTGTTGTGCTGAACACCTTGAGACTGCGAAAATTCAAATCAATTCCGGCTGCTTAGCTGGACCGGGCACCAGAGGATAAACTCTGGTGCCCATTACGTTTAGCTGATGATGCTTCTGATCAGGAGGATGTGTTGAAGCTGCGTCTTACCAATCGGCTGCCCCATGTAGATTAGAGATGCATACAGTAAGGGGTATACAGCTGAACGCTTTGCGGACTCGTACCAAGCAGGGAAATGATTCTCATTAAAATGGCACCGCAGCTTCTTTACATCCAGGCCGATGGTGAGGGCGAAAGGTTGATTCGCTGAACAATTTCAGTGGTGCTGAAAAGTGACATGATCGTGTAATCTCTTTAGAGATTTATCTGTATGTTTTCTACTTCTGCTTCACACTTTCTTCATACACATATGATTGAATGGGGGAAGTGGATGGACAGGGGATGATACATAATGAGGCAAAGCCCTGTATTATATGAGGCATACTGGCTGCGTACGATCGCCTGTCT
Source organism: Alkalicoccus luteus (assembly GCF_052061695.1). Classification (NCBI taxonomy): domain Bacteria; kingdom Bacillati; phylum Bacillota; class Bacilli; order Caryophanales; family Bacillaceae; genus Alkalicoccus; species Alkalicoccus luteus. The sequence continues at coordinate 32,931 of NZ_JBPZEY010000015.1, read as the reverse complement.
GGCGGTAATGATGACGCATACCGTCGACGTGACACTGCTTCATTATGAAAATCAGATTGGCTGGCTGGAAGAAAATCTGCTAATTTTAATGCGGTTTATGGCGTACTTTGGGACACCGGCATTTGTGTTTTTATCCGAATTTCTAATTGCAAGAGCTTACCGGGAGCAGGTACCGGCCTCTTTTCTCCGGAAAAGAGTACGGTACCTGCTTATTCCGTTTGCTGTGATGGGAGTGGTTTTTGCCGTTGCACTTGCACCGTCATGGTCGGCCGTGCCGGATCGAGCGGCGCTTCACATTTTGGCAGGAGGCTATACTGGATATTTTGTGCTGATCATTTTTCAATTTTATTTGCTTCATCTGCTGGCAGCCCGCTGGCTCAACTGCAGGAAACCATGGCCCGTTCTCGGCTGCAGTCTGGTGATCAGCGCCCTTTATCTGCTGTTTTTTAATTTGACCGAGCCGCCGGCAGGAGCGGTCGCGGAATACATCTGGCAGCGCGGATACTGGCTTCCGTTCATCGGATGGCTTTTTTATTTCACGCTTGGCTTTTATGCAGGCATCTATTATGATCAGCTGAAGCAGCGGCTTGATGAACATCGTTGGCTGATCCGAATCCTGCCTGTTTTTTCCATCCTGCTGTTGATTGTGCTCGTTCGGACAGATACAATCCTTGTCGTTTCCTCTAAGCGTATCGACATGCTGCTGTATACAACCGCAATGATTTTTTTAATTTTCTATCTGGCAAGATTTACAGAAAAGGCACCGCCTCCAGTGCTCTGGATTAGCCGCTATTCCTTTAATATCTACCTTCTTCATAATCTGTTTCTGCTGCATGCCCCACCAATTCCGGGACTGCCGCCGCTAGTATATGCAGCAACTGCGCTTACGGCTGCCCTGCTGCTTTCGATCACTGCAGCGGCTATTCTTGCAAAGCTGCCCGGCAGTGATTACATCATCGGCAAGCAGCTTCCTGTGCCACATGATAAGGCTGCTAAAAAGGAGCGGCTGCGTCCGCAGGGCAGAACGGTCTCCCGATAATAGATAAGCCGCCGGAAAAGCGGAGTAAGCTTTTCCGGCGGCTTTTAATAGTGGCAGTGAATTCGTCGTTGAAAGCAGTCACGAGGTTGATAAGATCAGGTTCAAGCATGAAACGTTCATGCAGGAGAATGAAAACTTGGTGCTTCTGTTTGATAACGCCAGCTGTCACTTAACTAACTTTACCCAACTTCATAAAGAAGCTTCCGGCCGCCGGAAGCCATCCGGTCTGAAGTTCCAGAAAAGTTGAGCGTTTCAGCAGAGAAGTTAATCATTTGCTTGATCTGGGTGAACGTTTATTCGTTATAGCAGTCTTAAGTTGATGCTCGTAAACAGTTGCGAGGCGAGGTTAACGCTTATGCGGTCAGAGTTGAACATCTTGCTGCCGAAGTTCATGCTTTCAGCGGAAAAGTTAAACACTTTCATTCGAAGAGGTGCGGAGACCAGTCGGATTTCTGTTACACAAAAAAGGTACTGAAGCCGCCAAAGCTGGCTTGTTCAGTACCTTTCAGTGCGATTAGGAAGCGGATTGATCCGGCACGAGACTTTCCAGGGACTCTACCACCTGTTGTTCCGTTTTGCCGCCGACATGATGCTCCTGCACCTCACCGGTTTCGTCAATCAGAAAAACAGATGGAAGAACGCCGACTCCATATGCGCTGCTCACAAGCATATTGCGGTCGATATAAAGCTCGTAATCAAGCTGAAAACGTTGCTCGTGGCGCTCGACCTGAAGCTCCGTTTCATCTACATTTACGTTCAGCACCTGTAAGCCGCGCTCTTCATACTCCTCAAAATGTTCATTTAAATAGTCCATCTTATCGCGGCAGTATGTGCAGTAAGTAGCCCAGAAATTGAGGTAAACTCCTTCGCCTTCAAAGTCCTCCAGGTACATTTCTTCGCCGTCCATGTTTTCGAGCACAAAATCAGGTGCTTCATCTCCTTCGGCGACGAGACCCTGATCCTCTGAAAAATGATTATAAAAGGTATAGCCAATCGCAAGCATCATGACAAGCAGAATGCTGGAGCGGATAAGAAGCCGTTTCTTTTTCATGCTGGTTCCTCCTCGAACAAAACATCGTTCGTGCAAGCGTACCAGCTGAAAAGCAAGCATTCAACAGGCAGAAAGCATCAGTGCCTGATCACTTCGACCACGGCCAGCGCAGCTGTGGAAAGCAGAAAAATTGCACCAAGCAGCACGAAAGTAAGCAGGCGTTCTTCCAACAGGAATGCATAAGCATCCGGAGCGGCGAACGTTGCCTGAGGGAAAAAGAGAAACAGAGTGAATACCAGCATAAGAAGAAGCGAGCCGTACTTCATCCAGATCAGGTGCTGAAGGTGCGATGTCATAAGCGTCAGTCCTTTTTCTTTTTACTATAGCTTGAAATGGGGAAAAGTGCCACATGAATGTCGGAGGAATGTTTTCGAAAACGGGTATAGTTCCATATATGAAAGGAGGAGGCGAATATGGGATTCGTATCTAAGCTGATGGACGGGGCAAAGAATTATTCTGTTGCGGATTTTGCCGTATTAAAGACAGGACTGCTCGCGCTCGGTGTCATCACAGGCATATCCTTTCCCCGCAGGCTGCAGGCGTTTTTTTCGCTGTTCATGGCTGTCTATCTGGTAAGCCTCGTCTATATTATCGTACGCACCCTTTCACTGGCGGAGAAAGATGAGTAACAGGCTGCCGCAGTCCAGGTGAGAGGGCGGCCAGTCAGCTGCGATATTTCCCGCGTCTGCTTCAGGCTGTCTCTGTCAATCTGCTGAGACAGCCTCCCCTCTCACGAATCCTGCTTTTTCGACTTGTCGTACAGCTCAGCGGATGTTCGGAGAGAGCCGTTTCTCGTCAGGCTGTAGGTCAGCTGATGAAACTGCTCCAGCGTCAGGTCTTTGCCGCGGCTGAACCACAAGGTGAGCATGCCGAGACGGGAGGCCATTTCCGCTTCGACGATGTATTCCATTTTCAGGCGATCCTGCACGGACAGCTCTGCCAGTTCGGAGGCAGAATAATACAGCAAGTAATGACGCATTCTGTCTTTGAGCCTGTGAGCGAAAGTCGGATCGCCATTCGGGCCGAGCAGCACTCTTAATTTGTCACCGTGCGTTTCATAAAAAGAGGTGAAATGCTCCATGCTCGTATAAAAATCAATTCCTTCATGATGAAGTTTCATCATTTGTTCAAATTCTGCTTCATCGGGTATAATCGCTTCTTCAATGGTGCGCAGAGCATCGTATACATCGGTGAAGTATACATAAAACGTTCCGCGGTTAAAGCCGGCTGCATCAGTAATTTCACGGACCGTGATCCGGTCAATCTTCTTATCGCAGTAGATCTGCCAGAAGTGATCGAGAAGTGTCTGCTTCGTTTCTTCTGGTTTTGGTCGGCGTGGCATAGGTCCAGCTCCTTTTCGTTACCCGACAGATCCCATCTGATTGTTGATTGATAGGGAAATCGGCGTATGATAGCGTAATCGTACAACACGTTGTTGGGTAACGCAACCAGATGAAGGAGCGGATTCAATACAATGAGAATATGGGATTTTTCTATCAGACGACCGAAATTTACGGTCGTCATTATGATTGTGCTGCTGCTTTTGGGCACCGTCTCGCTGACGAGGCTTCCTGTGCAGCTGCTGCCGGACGTCGAGGCACCTGCTGCTGCAGTCGTCACGAGCTACCAGGGCGCAGGACCGAATGAAGTGCTGGATGATGTAACCGAACCGCTGGAAAACGAGCTTTCCAACATTTCGGGATTGAATCAGCTTTCCTCCCAAACGCAGGAAGGCAGCTCGATCATCATCATGGAGTTTACGTTCGATACATCAATTGAAGATGTCGAAAATGAGATCATTACGACGATTAACCAGACAGACCTGCCCGATGACGCCGGACAGCCGAACTTCCTGCAGTTTGATCCATCGATGTTCCCGAGCATGCAGCTTGCGATTTCATCGCAGGGGGATGAGGTATCGGCGTTTCAGGACGACGTTGCCGACCTGCAGCGGGAGCTGTCCCGGGTCAATGGTGTCGCCTCCGTTGACGAATCCGGTACGATTGATGAGCTTTATGAAGTAGAGCTGGATCTGGACGTACTGGAAGATAACGGCCTTACGCAAAACGATATTGTCGACGTGATCCAGGGCAGCAGCATGTCGATGCCCGGGGGAACGATTGTCGACGAAGAGGAAGAAGAACAAATGACGACACGGCTCCTCAGCGATATTTCCACGCTGGAGGAACTGGAGGATCTGGTCATCACGGAAGATCCGGAAACCGGCGATGAGCTGACGCTTGCCGATGCAGGTGAGGTGTCGTTAACAGAAGAAGACCAGGATGTCATTACTCGTTTGGATCAGGAAAATTCTATTCAGCTCGATGTGATGTTTGAGTCAGAAGCAGACACCTCCGGAACCGCACAAGACGTGCGTGACGAGCTTGACAGCCAGCTTGAAGAAGACGAGTATGAGGATTTGACCGCAGGCTTTCTGTACGATGAAGGAGAATTCATCGATCAGGCGATCAGCAGCGTGATGATGTCGCTGATTGGCGGGGGAATCCTCGCAATGGTGCTGCTGTTTGCCTTTTTGCGCAACTTGAAAACACCGTTTATTATCGGGATTGCCATTCCGTTTTCGGTGATTACGACGTTCGCGCTGTTTTTCTTTACGAATATCAGTCTGAACATCATGACGATCGGAGGATTGGCTCTCGGGATCGGGATGCTTGTCGATAACGCCGTCGTCGTCATTGAAAATATTTACCGGCACCTGTCGATGGGCAAGGCATCCCGGCAGGCAGCGGCTGACGGAACGAAGGAAGTAGCCGGTGCGATTACCGCCTCTACGCTGACAACCGCCTCGGTATTTTTGCCGATTGTGTTTGTTACGGGACTTGTTGGCGATCTTTTCGCACCGCTTGCGATCACTGTTGCGTTCAGTCTGCTTGCTTCGCTGTTTGTTGCGGTCACGGTTGTACCAATGATTGCAAGCCGCATCCTCTCACCGCCGGATGAAGATTTGGAAGCGAAGCGGAAAGAAAAGCCTTATATGAAGAGGCTTGGGTCGGCTGTGAGGTGGACGCTCCGCCACCGTCTGACTGTGATCGGGATCACGCTTGCGTCACTGGTTATCGGCGCTGTCGGACTAGCAGGAACAGGTGTGGATCTGCTGCCGGACTCTGATGAAGGAACGTTCCTGATCGAAGTGGAGCATGATGAAGGAACGCTTCTAAGCCGTACGGAAGAAACGGTAGAGCGAATTGAAGATGAGTTGGACGAGTATGCAGAAGTGGAGATGTATTTGAGTACAATCGGGTCGAGCTCGATGGAAGGTGGAATGACAAGCTCCTCTCACACAGCGGAGATCATTGTTACCATGGTGGAGGCCGCCGATCGGAACGTCTCTTCCTTTGAATTCATTGAAGAAATCGAATCAGATATCGAAGGGGTGGATGATGTACCGGAGATTGACGTACTCGCCTTTGCCCAAGCTGGTTTTGGCGGTGAGCCGAACACGTACAGCTTCAGTCTTCAGGATGAAGACGAGGCGCGGCTGACAGAAGCAGCGGATGAGATTATGGAGCTGTTAGAGGATGAAGCAGATATCCGTCAGGTTTCTTCCTCTGAAGAAGAAACCTCTCCGGAGCTTCAGGTCACCATTGACCGGGATGCTGCGAGAGAAGAGGGACTCATTCCTGCTCAGGTCGGCCAGGCGGTGTTGGATGCGACAGGCGGAATTACAGCCGGAACGCTGGAGTTGGATGATGAGAGCCCGCTGCCGCTGAGCGTGCGCTACCCCGCAGACGTACTGAGCAGCACCGACAGTTTCGGCTCTATTTTGATACCGGATCAGCAGGGAGGCTTTATTGAGCTTTCCGACGTGACGGAATTCGAAGATGGGGAAGGGCCGGCCATGATTAACCGGGCCGATCAGGAACGCACCATTGATATCGACGTCGGGTATGTATCCGATATTTCCTTGCAGGAAGCAGGCGTGCTCGTTATGGATGCAGTCGATGAAGCTGATTTAGACGACAATACGTCCTTTATTGTCGGAGGCGATCAGGAGCTCTTGGATGATATCTTTCTCGATGTAGCTCTGGCATTCGTTCTAGGTATCACCTTTATCTACTTGGTGATGGTTGCACAGTTCGAGTCGTTTAAATATCCATTCATCGTCATGTTCACGGTGCCGCTGTTCGTCATCGGGGTGATGCTGTCTCTAACAGTAACGCAAAACCCGCTGAGCGTGATGGTGTTTATCGGAATCATCGTACTGGCCGGTATCGTCGTCAATAACGCGATCGTGCTCGTGGACTATATCAACCAGCAGAAGGAAAAAGGCATGCCTGCAGCGGATGCGATCGTAGCTGGGGTGCAGGACCGAGCCCGTCCGATTCTGATTACAGCACTCACAACCATTTTTGGTGTTGTGCCGCTCGCCATCGGTCTTGGTGAAGGTGCAGAACTGATACAGCCAATGGGTATTGTCATTATCGGCGGATTGATCAGCAGCACGCTGCTGACACTGTTTGTCATACCGGTCATCTACAGCTTTTTTGACCGGTCAACAAGAAACATGAACAAGAAATACATGACTCCGGATGGACAGGTGGTGTACGGCCGTGATCTGGAATCGATGCAGACGACCGGAAATGAACCGTTCCGCATCGAAGCACGGCTGCTGCCTGACGAAGTAGAGCCGGACAGTTACGCATCAAAGCCGGACAGCCGGACGGAGGCAGACGAAGATGATGAACTTGTCGAAGAAATGGAAGATCTGCTTGAGCGCTTGAAAGAGAACCGGCGCCGCAGAGAAGAGGAGTAACGCTGGAGCACCGGGTAATGAGCCCGGTGCTTTCGTTTGTAAAGAAAGAATGGCAGGTGTCATAACCGTGGTTTGGCTTTTACCATTCGCGACCGCTGAGCGGACACGGATTATTTGTTTCGGGGAAAAAACGTTCATATTGAAAAAGGTTTTTACAACTTTATTTTAATGTTTGTATAATGTTAATTTTGGGTAGATAGGCTATAAGCTATTCAACGTAACCATGGAATGGGACACCTGCTTTGACATGTAAACACGAGACGTCCCTGGAGCACTCGGAAGCGCACCGGCCGCTTCCGGTTGTTTATGAGCTGCCGGAATCGGCTACAGGGAGCAACGCTTATGAGAAGAGAAGCCGAGTATAAGAAACGCAAAATACTGGAGGCGGAAAAAGAAGTGGTGGTACTGGAAATACAGCAGCTGGAGAAGGAGCTGTCGATTATTCAGTGCCGCAAAAGCCGCTACACAAGTCGTCACATGCTGAAGAAATACGACGATAAGCTGTTCACGATTCGTACGAAAATACGTCGTCTGGAAAGCCGTCTGATGAAAATCGAAGCTGCTATCGCACATACAGAACCGTCGTAAACTAAAACGACGGTTTTTAAATTTTCTGGAAATATAAAGAATAGACCCATGCAAGAAGGGGCATAAACCTCTATGATTAAGGTACTAATGAATCATAGAGGGGGTAGTCAAATGTATATTTCTCCTGAAGAACTCGATGCGTTGGAGGATTTTCGGCCAGCGGTGCAGCGTGCGCTCTATTTAGCAGAACGTATAAATGGAACATGTATGCGCTATGTGTCCCATCATTATAATGATGCCTATACGATTATCGATGGAGTCAAAACAGACGGTACCCCTTTTCCACGGCACCTGTCGTTTGACTTTAACGATACATACTGTGCCTTAACGGACCGCTCTTCTGCAGAGGTGCTTCACATTCAAGACGCCCTCAGCTATGATAAAACGGCCGGGCTGGAAGTGACGAAGCAGCTTCAGATTCGTTCGTACCTCGGTGCGCCGATCCTGCTGAACGGCAGTGTTTTTTTTGGAACGATCGGGTTGGCAGCTCCGGAGCCAAATGCCTTTTCAGATCAAGATGCGAAAACACTGAAGGTGATAGCAGCGTTTCTTGCTGCTGCAATCGAGCTGGAGTATGAGCACTGCAGGAACGTGAAAGCAGGCACTTATAAACGGGCAGCGCTGTCTCTGCTTCCGGCGGAGATTCCCGGTCTGGTCTGCTACAGCATTCGGTTGGATTTGTATCCGGACTGGAACGGCATGCTGGAGGAAACCGATCAGGCACACGTGGAGCACGTACTGACCACCCGTTTGAAACAGTATACGCAGCGAGAGCTGACGCTGTTTCAGCTGGAGCCGCTCAACTACCTGCTGCTCCTTTACGATGATGAGAAGCCGCTCGACAAGCTTTATGCGGCGCGCCAGCTGCACGATCATTTAACTGAACCGGTAAAATCCGGCGATCGTTTCATCAAGCCAGCAGTGGCAGTAGGGGTATCGGAATATGGGGAGGAGACCAATACCGAGTCGCTGATTCAGAAAGCCTACATTGGCTCTGTGCGCTCCAAAGCGACACACCGGGCAAAGACGGTTTTTACGCCGCCGGCAGCTAAAGCAGCCTCTGAAACGAAATCGATTATCGCAAGAGATCTGCCGCACGCTCTTGAACAAGAAGCATTCTCTTTCGTATATCAGCCGCAGTTTCATACGGTAACAGGCGCATTTTCCGGCGTAGAGGTGCTGCTGCGCTGGGAGCATCCGGACATTGGCTTCGTGAATCCGGAATGGGTGTTTGAAGTAGCCGAGCGTACAGGGATGCTTCTGGAAATGGACCGCTGGATTATGCAGAAAGCCGTCGAGGAGCTGAGTCCGCTTTATCGGATCCAGCCGTTTCAAGTATCGATTAATTTATCTTCTTTTCACGCCGATCCGCACGAACTCGCAGCCGTCATTCGCCAAACGGCTGAAAAAGGTCTTATCTCAGCCGAACACTTGACGTTTGAACTGACCGAGAACCCGGAGCCGGAATCAACCGAGCAGCTTCATTTGTTTCTGGAGTCGCTGAAAGAGACAGGAGTGCGAATCGCACTGGATGACTTCGGCAAAGGATACTCTTCAATGAGCTACATTCAGCGGCTGCCGATCCATACGTTGAAGCTGGACCGGACGTTCATTCAGGATTTAGACACGGACAGCGCCCATCGCTGGCTCGTCAAAGCGATGGTGACGATGGGGCGGCGTTTCCAGCTGTCAGTGATTGCAGAAGGAGTCGAGACGGAGGAGCAGCTGGCGTTTTTAAAAGAGTGCGGCTGTCCGTTCGTACAGGGTTATTACTTTGCACGCCCAATGCCGCTTGAATCTCTTAAGGAAAAACTGAAGCTGAATACCTACCGACGTGCAGGCTCTTAACAAAAGGATGAGCTTAAATACGTCTTACAGCTTCTTTTTTTCAGCCGTCTGCTCGTCTTTAAGCGAGCTGAGCATATAAATCAGACGGTCATACTCGTAAGCGGAGAGCGTCTCATACTGCTGCAGCTGACTCTGGATAAACTGGACCGTGTCGTTATCGACAGGGTCCTCTTTTTTGTCGAGAAAATAGGTCGCAATGGAGCTCGTGACCATTCCGATCAGACCGATTCCGAACACCATCAGAAGCACGGCAATACCCCGTCCCGTGGTCGTCACCGGCGCAATATCACCGTAGCCGACGGTTGTAGCCGTGACGACTGACCACCATACGCCGTCCATAAAGGTTTCGACACCCGGTTCAAGGTAGGTGACCGGGATGGCAGAGAGAAAGATTAAGATGCCGACTGCAGCGAGTGTTTTCATCAGACCATTCGTCCGTAAAATGGTATAAATCGGCGTCCGTTTCAGCAGCAGAGCGACCCGGATCAGACGGAAAAGCCGGATCAGACGGGCGAATTGAAAGATCGAATCAAGCGGGATGGCAGCAATAAAATCAAACGGATTCCGCTTGATAAATGCAGCTTTGTTATCTGAACGGAAAAGACGTATAAGGACATCTGTAAGCAGCACGATCCAGACGAGATGATCGAGAGAAACGAGATTCGATTCATAAAAAAACAGTAGAAGCTGACCAGAGAATCAGCAGGACGAGCATCACTTCATAGGCAATTTGCAGCTTCTGCTTCATACATGAATACCCCCTAAGCATCTGACAAAAAGTATACAGGAGAGAAGGCAGGATGACACGGGCAGAAAGGCGGTGAGGTTTATATGGAGCACGGCGGTGATACAGACTAGAAAGGAGGGATTCGCATGATTCATATGCGTCCGCAAACGGAAGGTAATTACGTGGAGTATGAGGCGGAGGGCAAGCTGACGGAGGAGGAACATGAGCGCGTTTTTACAGAGTTAAAGGAGCGAATTCACAAATATGGAACCATTAGACTGCTTGTCGTGCTCCCGGAGTTTCCATCGATTGAAGCATCGGCTGTAAACGACCGGCTGCGCTTTGCTAAAGAACACCTCAGCTCATCGACAAGTACGCGCTTGTGACGGATTCCAACACAGCCGCCGCAGCGGTGACACTCTACGACAAGCTCGCACAAACCGATTTTCAGACCTTCTCACCAGACGAGCTGGAGCAGGCGAGGACGTGGGTGAAGGAGTAAGGGAAGATGTATCAATGAATTAGGAAAGCTTTCGGCATGACGCCGGAGGCTTTTTCTTCACCGTACCCGTGAATATCTAATGCTGCTTTTGCCTCAGTGTTCCTTTCGCAGGTAGTTGTGCAGCTTTCGCCGGCTGTTAAGTTGTTTTTGAAAGGGCGCCCTCTTCAGTACAAAAAAGCCCGTCCGGAATAGAATCCGGCCGGGCTTTCATCATAATTTTTACAGGCTTAATCGGCCGGCGTCTTCCAGTTTGGCATACTTCAGCTTGTGATAGGCAACGGCGCCGATCAGGCCGGCGTTGTATAACGTTTATCGCCTAGAGTAACGCGCGAAAGGCAGCTGTCATCCAATGGCCTGGTAAAAGAGACGTCAAATGTTGGCAGGAATTTTCTCCCACTTATCGAATCAAAAGAGATAGAGCAAAGATGAAGCTGAAACGGAGGGCAGACGCCATGTAAAAGCACCTTTATCAAAAAACATAACTGAATATCGATAAAGGTGTGAAAACTATGCTGATTACAGAACGATCGTTTTTGACAATGTGGATCGGCCAGCTTGCGACGATTTTTGGAAACCGCTTCAGTGAAATTGCGATTCCGCTGATTGTGCTGCAGGTAACGGGGTCACCCCTGCAGGCGGCGCTGGTAGTCATCTGCTCCCAAGCAGCTCCGCTGATCCTTGCGCTGCCGGCCAGAAATTGGATGGAGCGCCGCAGGAAACGTGCGGTGGCGATGTCGGCGGAAGCAGTCAGCTTTACGGTAATGAGTGCATTTACGCTGGCCGTTTTGTTTGACCTGCTTACCGTCTGGCTGCTCGGAGCAGGCTTGTTCGTCATCGGGGCTGCGGGCCTTTTCTTTCGGGTTTCTTTTGGAGCACTAGTGCCGCAGGTTGCAGGACGCAAGCGGCTCGTCGAAGCACACGGATGGTTTGAAGGAGCGGATGCTGTCAGTACCTTTGCCGGTCCTGTTTTAGCCGGAGTGATTTTGTCGGCCTATGGAACGGCTGCTGTACTGGCGGTGGATGCTGCTACGTATGCTGTTTCTTTTTTAGGGATCGCCTTTTTAACGCTGAAGGAGAAACCGGTAGCGAAGCAGCCATCGTCCAAAGAGCCGCTGCTTGCGGGGATGCGCATGCTGATCACGGGCAGTCGCCAACAATTTATCACGATGCAGCACGTCATCCTGAACAGCACCACAACGGCCGCTGTACTGCTCGTCATTATTTATACGAGTGAATCAGTCGGATTTGCCGCCTGGCAAACGGGCGTTGTTCTCTCAGCGGCCGGTGCGGGCAATATCACAGCGGTGCTCCTATTGCGGAGCGTCAGCCGCTTGGCATGGAGCAGCCTCTACGGAGGCCTGATGCTGCTCGCAGCTGCAGGCCTGCTTCTCATCAGTGTGACAGAAGCACTTTTGCTTCTGGCACTTGGCATGTTTTTGTTTGACGGAGCGCTGTCGATGGCATTTGTGCTGAATGGATCTGCCCGTACAGCAGTGACAACCGATGACCGGCTGGCGCGCGTGCTGGCAGGCTCCGCCTTCATCGGAGGGGCCGCTGCCATTGCAGGTAATGCATTTGCAGGAAGTGTATCCGAATGGTTTTTCCCGGCATTTGGATTGATGGGACTCAGCGTGCTGCTCGCTGGAAGTGCGGGCACAAGCTTTTGGTTTCGGGGAGGACGTTCGCCAGTACAGGAGCTGGAACCATAGACAGGAGAGGAGAAGACCAATGTTTACATTCGATATTGATAAAGAGCTGAAGCTGGAGCTTGTGGCGGCAAAGCATAAAAAAGATATTTTTACACTGACGACGAAAGACAAGGCGTATCTTGGAAAGTGGCTGCCGTGGGTCGATCAAGTCGAGCGGGAAGAAGATACGGCTGCTTTTATTGAGAGCTGCAGAAAACGGTTTGCCGGGCAGAAATCGCTTGAGGCTGTTATTTTGTATCACGGGGAGGCTGCCGGGATAGCCGGATTCAATCGGATCGATACGACAAATGGCGTTGCTTCTGTCGGCTACTGGCTCGCTGCAGAGTTTCAAGGGAACGGGATTATGACGCGAACGGTAAAAGCATTGACGGATTTCGCCTTAAAGGAGCTTTCCATGAACAAAGTGGAGGTTCGGGTAGCCGATAATAACCGGGCGAGCCGGGCGGTACCCGAGCGTCTCGGCTTTATCGAAGAAGGAACGATACGCGAAGCGGAGAACCTTCAGAGCGGCATGGTGGATCATGTCGTATATGGCATGCTGAAGCGGGAATGGGAGGCACGAGGCAGCTGATGAACTCGGTGTCAGGCTGCGATTTGAGGAGGAAGGAAAATGGCACAGCTGCCTGAGATAAATCTGTTTATGGTTTGTCATGAACCGAACAGGAAGGCCTTTACGGCATTTCCAAGTGACGTGTCCGTGCGGTCGATGAGAGCGGAAGATTTACCAGCCTGGATGGCGATGCCGTTTGACGATCCGGCAGATGCCAGCGCGTACCGACCGTTTATGGAAGAGTACGTGAAACGCGTCTATAGCTCTGACATGGAGCGCTTCTTCAGGCAAACGACGATTGTGGAAGACGAAAAGCGAATCATCGGTGTCTGTACGAGGTGGAAGGCATACGGCAAGCTGGAAACCGTACACTGGCTGAAAACCGTTCCGGATTGGGAAGGAAAGGGGATCGGAAGGGCGCTGATGACCCAGCTTCTCGAAGAGGCTAAGCTGCCGGTTTACTTGCATACACAACCGGAAAGCTATCGTGCTGTCGGTCTCTATGCAGATATTGGATTTCAGCTTCTAACAGGGGAGCGGTTCGGCACCCGTATTAATCATCTGGAAGAAAGCATGTCCTACTTACAAGCAAACATGAAGCCATAGCTGCATGCAAAGCTGCAGGTAGTAAAGGCTCCAGCTGCTTTTGTAAACATAATAAGAGAGGCTGAAACAGAAGAGTTTTAACAGCGTCTTTTGAATAAAAGAGAGAGGAATGACGCCTATGCGTAAAGCAGGGTTTGGAATGGTGCTGCTTTTGGCCGCCTGCGGATCAGGAGAATTGAGTGCTGAAACAGAGTGGGAAGAAGGGCACGGCGAATTGCCTGAGGCCATCGAAAGTGAATTCGCTCATGAGGAAGACATCCTCGCCTGTCTGCGTGAGAACGACTTGAATCATGGCGCGGATTTCGGTGGAGTACCAGAACCAAAAAAGCTTACCGGAGAATGGTTTCTGCATGATGGTGCTGGTATTTTCGGCTACGGATGGCCCCATGGAACGATGCCATCCGGAACAGCGTACGAAGTGGTCCTGTTTGAGCATGAAGCGGAAAGCGTGGATGTTGATCGGGAGCTGGAGCTGAAGGTAATGGATTACAGCAGCTGTGAAGCAGGAGAAACCATTGTACAGGAGCGTATCGGGATCGGCTCATTCGATCAGAAGAAAACGTTCTTTTCCGGTGAGATTCCCGGACCGGACGGCATGCTCTATCTGTCAGAACTGAGCGTGCTTCATCCTGACACCAGGGAGACAGAGGATACGCTGAGCGGATTTATCTTGACCACACCGAACGAAATTGGAGCAGCGCTGTCGTATGAGAACGATGCAATGATTCTCAAAAACACCGGCCCTGTTCCGCTTGTGACAGGGAGCAATTATACGGTCGAAAAGCGTGTTAACGACACGTGGCGCACCGTACCGACTGAGCAGGCGTTTACAAATGAAGCTATTGTTATTGGCATTGGAGAGAGCGTGGAAGAGCCGGTAGAGCTTCCGGAGCTGACAGCGGGAGAGTACCGCCTCGTCAAGCAGGTCCATCCCGATGGTTTTACCGATGAGGGCATACTGGCCGTGCCGTTCGAGGTGGAGCGGCCATGAAGGTTCAGGTGACAGAAGAGGCGGACGAGGCACTGCTTGCTCGTTTGGAGCCGTTATACCAGCGTGTGTTTAGCGACGTCCGAACGCTTCAGGAAAAAGCAGCTGCAAAGCCTGCTCTGCACGTTACAGCAGCCTGGGAGCGTGAGACTCTCATTGGATTTAAGATCGGGTATAGGACAGGAGCAACGACGTTTTACAGCTGGCTTGGAGCGGTCGATCCGGACCGACGCCGGGCCGGAGTTGGCAGCGCACTAATGAGAGGTCAGCATGAAGCGCTCAGGAAACAGGGGTATATAAGCGTCTGCATGAAAACGATGAACCGCTGGCGCGGAATGTTGATCCTCGCATTGAAGCACGAATTCTTCATCACCGGCACAGAAAAAGGAGAAAAAGGGTTAAAAATAGTGCTGGAAAAAGCGCTCACTAAACCGCAACAATAGCTGTCAGACATTTAAAGAATGAGGCTGTTCCCACGTATAAGGCGGTACAGCCTCTTCGCTATTTCCCGGGAAATAGGAGCATCCTACGATGTTAGGCTCATCATTCGTTCGATAGCGAGCCCGGCATCTGCTGCTATGTTATCCGGTACGCGTATTTCATGAACGATTTTTCCAGATGCAACTTCATCAAGCACCCACGCCAAATGAGGCAGATCAATCCGGTTCATCGTGAGGCACGGACACATATCCGGATTAAGCGACACAATGGACTGCTCCGGATGTTCGGCAGCGAGACGCTGCACGAGGTTCATTTCTGTTCCGACGGCCCACTTTGAACCCGGGGCAGCCTGCTGAATCTGGTTAATAATGTAGGAGGTGGATCCTGCTAAATCGGCTGCCTGCGTCACTTCCCATGTGCATTCGGGATGCACCAGAATCTGTCTGTCCGGTTCTTCGCTGCGAAACTGCTGAATGTGTTCCATTCTGAAATTCTCGTGTACGGAGCAGTGTCCCCGCCAAAGGAGCAGCTCCGCGTCATCCAGTGCCGCACCCGGCTGATCCGGTACCAGTTCGGCACGAATCGGATCCCAGACTGCCATTTTTTCGCGGCTCATGCCTCCTTTATACGCAGTGTTTCGTCCAAGGTGCTGATCGGGCAGGAACAGCACCCGTTTTTTCTGCGAATAGGCCCACGCCATGACCTGCTTGGCATTTGAAGACGTAACGGTTGTACCGCCGTGCCGGCCGACGAACGCTTTTACAGCCGCAGAAGAATTGACGTAGGTAACAGGAAGAATAGTATCTCCATATCGGCCCGTCAGCAGTCCCCAAGCCTCTTCGCACTGCTGGTCATCGGCCATGTCAGCCATCGAGCATCCGGCGCGTAAATCGGGCAGAATCACGCGCTGTCTGTCCGGGGTGAGGATATCAGCGGTTTCTGCCATAAAATGCACACCGAGAAAGATAATCACATCCGCTTCGGGACGGGCTGCCGATTGTCTGGCGAGTTGAAGTGAGTCACCGGTGACATCAGCAAAGCGGATCACTTCGTCGCGCTGATAGTGGTGGCCGGGAAGAAACAGCGAGCTGCCAAGTGCGGCCCGTTTTTCCCGGACAAGTTGCTGGAGCTCGTTATCAGACAGCTGCTTGTATGCAGCGGGAATTGCCGGTGTCAACTGGTCGAACAGCATAGACTTCATCGAACTGCCTCCTTTATTGTCAGTCGCATGCTCATATCAAGAGCAGGTGCTGAATGCGTCAGTGCTCCAAGAGATATATAATCAATGCCTGGAACGGCTGCTTCGCGGATCGTGTCGAGCGTGATCGCTCCTGAACGTTCAATTCGAATGGTTTCAGGCACGAGGCGGGCCCAGCGAATCGCTTCCTCGTTCGTGCAGTTATCGAGCATGATCACGTCAGGTCCGCACTGCACAGCTTCTAAAAGCTCAGCTTCTGTTTCAATTTCGATTTCTAACGCGGTGAGCGGTCCTGCGGTGCGACGGATCGCTTCCGCGGCGTTCGTGATCGACCCTGCCGCTGCAATGTGATTTTCTTTTATCATACAGACGTCATCAAGCCGGGCCCGGTGGCTGACACCGCCGCCGGCACGAACTGCGTCCTTTTCCAGCATACGAAGTCCGGGTGTTGTTTTCCGGGTATCGGTCACCCTTATGCCGGTTCCTGCAAGACGGGCCGCCGCCTGCTGTGTGAGCGTCGCCGTACCGCTCAGCCGCTGCAGCAGGTTCAACAGCACTCGTTCTCCAGACAATAGGGCTGAGGCAGGTCCGTGAAGCAGTACCGCTGTATCTCCAGCCTCTACGTTGACGCCGTCTTCCAGACATAACGACACGGACAGTCCCAGAATAGAAGCCCCGGTATGTATAATGTCATGTCCGTAAAAGCATCCATCTGCCTTCATCATAATCGCGGCTTCAGCTTCTGTTCTGCCTAGTGCAGCTGCTGAGCGGTCTCCAAAGCCGATGTCCTCATTAAAAAACTGGATCAGCTGTTCGCGTAAAAGCAATCGGTTCATGTGTAGTCTCCTTCCAATGGGCGCCAAGCGGCGTATTGTTTTTTCTGGCTGCTTCGGCCATTAAAGTCGCTGTCTGGATCCTATTAGCTGTCTCGAGCGCCGTTGTCTTTTCAAGCGCAGGAGAAAAGGACCGTAAATAATCGAGCAGTCCGTCAAGCGCTGCATTGTTGCGGACCACGCCGAGCCCTTCATGGATGTGACGCTGCAGCTCCTTCACATCCGGCTCTTCAGCAGGAAGTGGAGGGGCGAGCTTTGTCACCCCTTTAAGGCCTGGAATCGGCTCTTCGCGTAAAGCAGCTCCGCAGCGCGTTCCGGTAACGATGGCTTCAAGCAGTGAATTACTTGCAAGACGATTCGCTCCGTGAACCCCGGTACAGGCTGCCTCGCCGACAGCAAAAAGCCCAGGGAGCTCAGTTCTGCCGTCCAAGTCGGCCGGAACCCCGCCCATATGAAAGTGAGCGCCGCAGGCGACCGGGAGACGAAGGCCGGATTTACGGCGGCTCATTTCCTGATAGAGAAACGGGAATCGTTCAGCCAGCTTTTCGACGGCGCTGAGATCAAGCCAAACGCTCCGGCCCTGCTGGCGCTCCTGGTCGACTGCCCGGGAAGTAACGTCTCTCGGAGCCAGGTCACCGCCGTCCTCTTCCCGCATCAATCTCGAGCCATCCTCCCTGCGCAGCACAGCACCTGCGCCGCGGACGGCTTCTGAAATGAGCTGTATGGTGCGCCCGTTTTCGACCCAAAGCGTCGGATGAAACTGCATATATTCCATATCAGTAAGGATCACGCCGGCTCTGGAGGCCATTGCGGCTGCGTCTCCGGTCGTCCCGGGAGCATTTGACGTATAGGGAAACAGCGATCCGCTTCCGCCGGCGGCAAGGATGACAGCGTCGCTTCGAAGCTGAAACCGCTCGCCGCGATGGCGGTAGATGACACCGGTACAGCGTCCGTGCTCGATGAGCAGATCCTCGGCCGGTGCCTGTTCGAGTACACGGACGTGCTTCAGAATGCCGTTTGCTTGCTCCATGAGTCTGGATCCGGTCTGATCTCCTCCAGCATGAAGAATGCGCGGGAGGGAATGGGCCCCCTCCATTGCCAGAGCCGGCGATCCTTCATGATTTTGATCGAACAGATCAAGCTGTTCGGTCAGAAGCTGCTTCCCATTTTGTATCAGCTCCCGCACCCGTGTACCGTTATTTTTCCACGACCCGCACTCCATTGTGTCGAGCCAGTGCTTTTCAACCGAATCATCAGGATGAAACGGCGCGGCAATGCCTCCTTGGGCAAGATAAGAATTGCCGGAGTACCGGCTGTTTTTTAGAAGCACCGTGCAGCTCGCCTCTGGCGGCAGATGAGAGAGCACGCTGCAGGCAGCTAATCCGCCTCCTATTACAATCACGTTCATAAACGTCACCTGTCTTTATAAGTGTCTTGACACTTATCTTTACACAAAACTACACTAAGGACAAGTACTGGAAAGGAGAAGAGCGATGATATATTTGGATCACGCAGCAGGAAGCCCGATGCACCCAACAGCGATAGACACATGGTGCCGGGCACAGAACGAATTTGCCGCCAATCCGTCGAGCCTGCATGAGCCGGGAACAAGGACCGCGCGGCTGTTGGAGCTTGCCAGAAAGGAAACAGCAGCGAGGCTGGACGCAGAAACTGAGCAGCTGTATTTCACAGCAGGGGGCAGCGAAGCGAATCAGTTAGCACTCGGAAGCCTGCTGCAGGGGAAAGACCCGAAGCATGTGGTCACGACAACGATTGAACATCCCTCTGCTGCTTCATTTTTCGGGCGGCTGGAAAGAAACGGAACAGAGGTGACGAGACTCGTGCCGGATCGCAGCGGGGTGCTGACTTCAGAGCAGCTTACTCGCGTGCTGCGACCGGACACGGCGTTGATTTCGATCCAGCTTGTAAACAGCGAGACTGGAATCATGCAGCCGGTTTCGGCATTGAAACAGGCAGCCGGTGATACGCTATTTCATACGGACGCGGTGCAAGCTTTTGGAAAGCTGCCTCTTTCTCTGAACAAGCTGGGAGTGGAGGCGGCAAGCGTATCTGCCCACAAGCTCGGCGGACCGAAGCACATGGGAGCAGTCTATTTGAAAGATCGGATGTGCTGGAAAGAGGTGTGGCCGAATACAACGCAGGAACACGGCTTCCGACCGGGTACGGTTGACGTACCGGGTACGGCTGCGTTTGCAGCTGCTGTACAGGCGTTACCCGACCTTCGCGTTGCCTCCCGGGAAGCGCTGGAAAAGCGGAGGCTGTTCATCCGGGCGCTGAGGCCTGCAGGAGCAGAGGTGGATGAAGCGCCTCAGCAGTCCCCCTATATCATTGGTATTCGTGTGCCGGGTGTTTCAGGTCAGTACCTGCTGGCTCTTCTCGATCGGAAGGGAATTTACGTGTCGACGGGAACAGCGTGCACACAGGGAGAAACCGATGCCTCGATGATGATGCAGGCGCTGCACCCGGACAGCCATGCTGAACGATCGCGGTTTCTGCGGATCTCGTTTACGCATACGACAACGCCGGAGGAGCTTATTCAGGCAGCGGAAGCAATTTGTGATATCGTGGAAGCAGTCAGGAGGAATGAACATGTCAGCAAAAGTACTCGGTGAAGAACGGCGTCAAGCTATTATTCAGGAGCTGAAGCAGTCCGGGAAGGCGCGCACCGGCAAAGCGCTCGGAGATCAGTTCGGCGTCAGCCGGCAGGTGATCGTACAGGATATTACGCTCTTAAAGGCGCAGAACCTGCCGATCACGGCGACGAGCCAAGGCTACATTTGGCGTGATGAAGGAAGCGGCCGGATTGAGAAAATTGTCGCCTGTATTCATCCCCCGGAACGGACAGAGGAAGAACTGCTGCTGTTGGTAGACCACGGCGTGACCGTGAAGGACGTCCGCGTGGAGCATCCCGTCTACGGAGATTTGCGCGCGAGCATCATGGTCAAAAACCGTCGTCAGGTGCAGCAGTTTCTTGAAAAAGTTCGCAGGACCGAAGCAAGCTATTTGTCTGAGCTGACCGACGGCATTCACCTTCATACGCTGGAGGCGGACACCGAAGAAGAGCTGTCTGAAGCCGTTCAGGCGCTGAAGCAAGCCGGTCTGCTGCTTCACGAAGCGTAAAAATACCCCTGCTAGGACAAACTGTTCAATATGCCCATTTTTTGTTTTACTTTCCTTTCGTTCGTGAATGGTACATACAATAAGCCCATTACCATGGATGAAAGGATGGTTCGATGAAAGCTGTAACGTATCAAGGCAAGGATCACATGGAAGTAAAAGAAGTAGAGGCCCCGTCGATTCAAAAAGATACCGATATGATCGTGAAAATCACCGCCAGCGGTATTTGCGGCTCTGACCTGCATTTATACAAAGGCGGAATTCCCGCACCGCAGGATTATATCGTCGGGCACGAGCCGATGGGCATCGTGGAGGAAGTCGGTCCAGGCGTTGAATCCTTGAAAAAAGGCGACCGCGTCGTTATTCCTTTTAACATTGGATGCGGGCAGTGCCACTTCTGTCAAAATCAGATGGAAAGCCAGTGCGACGAGTCGAATCCGCACGCGGAAATGGGCGGTCTGTTTGGATTTTCGGAAGACTTCGGCAGTTTCCCAGGCGGACAGGCGGAGTACCTGCGCGTTCCGTATGCAGATTTCACGTCGTTTAAAGTGCCGGAAAACAGCGAACTGGATGACGAAAGCGTGCTGTTTTTATCCGATGTTGTCCCGACCGCTTACTGGAGCGTGGAAAACAGCGGTGTTTCCTACGGTGATACCGTCATCGTACTCGGCTGTGGACCGGTCGGGCTGATGACGCAGAAGTTTGCCTGGCTCAAAGGTGCTGAACGCGTGATCGCGGTGGACCACTATGAATACCGGCTGGAGCATGCCCGCCGCACCAATAACGTGGAAACGTACAATTTTGAGAAGAATCCGGAGATCGGCAAGCTGCTTCACGAAAAAACAAAGGGCGGCGCACAGGTTGTCATTGACTGTGTCGGTATGGACGGCACTGTGCCGCCGGGAGTGGAGCACGGATCTGATGGAGACAATCAGTTTGGTACGATCAGCCCGATCATTACAGCCTCCCAGGCCGTTCAGAAATTTGGCGTCGTGCAGCTAACCGGCGTCTATGGTACCGAAGCCAACAATTTCCCGATCGGCGATTTCTTCACCCGCAATGTCGCGCTCACGATGGGACAGGCTCCTGTCATTCACATGATGCCGGCACTGTACAAAATGATCGAGAACAAGCTGTTTGATCCGAAAGATATTATCACCCATCCAGTTCCGCTCGATCAGGCAGCAGAGGCATACCGCATGTTCGATCAAAAGGAAGAAAACAGCATCAAATTCGTGCTGAAACCATAAGCAGAAGAGGCTTCCGGCTGATGCCGGGAGCCTTTTTTGGGGGCGGAAGGCGGCACTCTTTCTGATGGGAGCAAGGCTGCTGCAGGGAAAGTGTTTAACCTCTCGTGTAAAAGCGTTAACTTGGCTCATGAAAGCTTCAACTTCAGCTGCAAAAGCATTATCCTCGGACGGAAAATGTTTACGAGCATCAACTTAGGACTGCTATAACGAAAAAACGTTCATTCAGAGCGGCAAAACGTTCAACATTTGCCACAAACGTTTAACTTTTTTTCGGAGTCATGTCCTAATAGGTCAGCCAATACATACAAAAGAAAAGCCTTACGTAATGGTATCAAACGTTGCCATAACGTTAATTGTCTGATACTGCATGTAGCCGGTTGCGTTTTTTCATCAAACGCGTTTAGATAAATAGAAGACGATATTGGAATGAGGAGTTGTACATACATGAAAAAACGCGTGAAAGTAGTAGCAGCTGTAATTGAAAATAGTGAAAGTGAGCTTCTCTGTGCGCTGCGGAGTCACGACATGTCACTGCCTAACGTTTGGGAATTTCCCGGTGGGAAAGTGGAAAACGGTGAAGATCTTGGCACAGCGCTGGAGCGGGAAATAAAAGAGGAGCTCCACTGCAGCATCCGAGCTGGTGAACTCCTCCATACACACGTTCATGAATATGAAAAAGCGATCGTCGAGCTTAACTGCTTGAGCGCAGTGATTGAGAAAGGGGAGCCTCACGCATCTGAACATGCTAAGCTGCTCTGGCTGCCTAAAGAAAACCTGACCTCCCTGCATTGGGCTCCGGCAGATATTCCAGCAGTTGATTTTCTTACAACAAAAGTCAGTCGCTAAACCTTTTCGATCAGCTCTTTATACAAAATCGACGGGAGAGGCTGCTTCAGGTGCATGCGAAACTGGATGGGTCTGCTGCCGCTCGCTTCAACCACTGTCAATTCTCCGACATAAATAAACGGCTCCGTTCGATTTCCTTCGATTGATTTATACTTACGGACAAACAAATGCAGCCTGTAGCCTCTTGCTTCGTGTTCCATTATATTGCGCCCTCGCAGCGAATCTGGCGTCATATTATTTGGGCTGTCCCAAAGAAACGTTGAGCGGTCAAGGAACTCATCGTGATAGTTCAGCCGCTCTGCAACGTCCGCGTCTTTATGCAAGTCGACATACAAAAAATAATCTTTCTCATTGGCCAGCAGACCGGATCCTCTGAAGGAAGAGTGGGTCTTAGAAAAATTGGATAACAAAGCGGCGTCTTTCATTTGGTATTGTGCTCCTACCTTTAAAAAGGGCAGTCCATGATCGGCAGAACCGAAATCACGCTCGTAGCGGTGCAGACCATATTCGATCACATCATGAAGGCGTTCATAGTTGTCCCGACTTTCTAGCAAGTGTGTAAAATGTTCGGTTCTTACTAAGCAATCATGCTGCCACTCTGCTAACGCAGGTGAACGCTGCTGCTCTCTTTTATCCATATACTGCTGTGCAACTGTGTTCATGGCATGGGCGACAGATGAAGGTGGTACCGTATCCAGCCAGTGCAGAATGGCGGCTTCTGCATCCTCCCTTGTTAACTTGTCTTTTGTCATTAACGCATCCAGAAGTGCAAATTCATGCGGTCTCTTTAATGGAAGGTGGCTGGAAAGGGACTTGTAGACAAGCTCCGAGGACTTTTCTTCAAATGGAATCTGAAACAAATCGTTCTTTTCTACTTTTGCTAAAAAATGAAGATAGCTGCCGCTTTTTTCGATAAATGGTATCGGATCCGGAGCGCCGTCGTACGTAAAATAATCCATTAATGCGCTAGGAGCTTTGCCATTGCGAATCTGTTTAAACTGCAAGTACGCCTCTTTTAAGTATTTCATGCTGAAAAAGGATTCCTGATCAATTTGCGCAATGATCCGCTCCTTGGCAATCCGGTCCATTTGAATATGAACGGGGGCCGGAACAGTCGCAAAATCGGTTGCAACAGCAACTTTTAAGCTTTCCTTATCGTAGTAGCGGCTACCGTTTAACGCGATAGCGACTAGAAAGGCGCGGTTATGATTGCCGATGAAATCGAGTACGGTCAAAAATTCTTTGTCCGGATGCTTTCGAAGGCCGCGGCCAAGCTGCTGAATAAATACAATTGGAGATTCTGTAGGACGCAGCATCAGAACAAGGTTCACACTCGGGATATCGACACCTTCATTAAAAATATCGACAGTGAAAATAAATTCAAGAGGGTCGTGCTCGTCTTCGAGTTTTTCAATCATTTTTTTTCGCTCGGGTGCAGGATCATCACCGGTCAGGGCAATGCTCGGCACCCCGGCCTGGCTGAATGCATCCGCCATATAGATAGCATGATCAATGTTGACACAAAAACCGAGCCCTCTTCGTACAGCGCCATCATGCTTGTAAAAATACATATTCGTTAAAATATGTTCCACACGAAAGTGCACTTGCAGTCTTCTGGAAAGCTCGGCTTGATCGTTCGGTGCAACGTCGTCTAAACGAATGCCATCTACATCAGTGATGCCAAAATAGTGAAAAGGTGCAATCATTTCATCCTTCAGTGCGTCATGAAGCCGAACTTCTGCTGCTACGTTATGATCAAACACTTCAAATACAGAAGCTTCAACACTGCGCTCTGGAGTCGCCGTCATCCCGAGTGCAAAAGCTGGATGAAAATAGTCCATCACTTGCTGATATTGAGGTGCGGTTGTATGGTGAGCTTCATCGTAAACGATGTAATCAAAATGGGCAGGATCAAACTGGCTGTAGTGATTCGCCATCGTGCGTATGTTAGCGAATAGATAATCAGCCTCGGTATCTTTTCTGGAGCCGGTCATCAGGCCAAACGAGTGTTGCTGGTGAAGCAGGTGTGAAAAGGTTTCTTTCGCTTTTACTAAAATGTCTTCACGATGAACGAGAAACAGGAGGCGTTTCGGCTGTGTTTTTTGCACATCGAAAGCAGCCATGTACGTTTTCCCTGTTCCAGTAGCAGCAATAACCAATGCTTTGTTTTCACCAAGAGATCGGAGGCGCTCTAGGCTTTTCATTGCCCGGCTCTGCATGCTGTTCGGTGCGATGTACGCTGGAAGTGTATGCAGGGACTGCTGACGCTCTTTCACTTGTCGTGTACTTCGATAGATGTTTCTATATTGATCAAGAAAGTCTTCGGTCGGAATCTGACTTCGATTCCACAGCGTTTGATATTCTGTTAATACTTGCTGTACGAACGATTCGTCCTTTTTAGAGATGATTTCGACATTCCATTCGACATTTGTTTTTAATGCAGCTCTCGTTAAATTAGAAGAACCGATTATTATTTTGTAATGCTCTTTGTACTCAAATATGTACGTTTTTGTGTGAAAGCCACCGTTTTCCTCAGAATTAAACATCTTTGTATCGATGAACGGAAAGGCCGACAGTCGTGCTACAGCCTCTGGATCAGTGAAGTTCAAGTAGGTGGAGGAGAGAATGCGACCCGATTTGCCGCGCTCCCCTGCTTCTTTTAACGTATCAAGCAGTAGCTGTGCACCGCTGTATGTTAAGAATGCGACTCCGAAATAAAACCGTTCGCATGTCTCAAGCGAGCTGGTAAGCTCCTTTAATAAATGTTCAGTACCGCCATTAATTAATAAACGTTCTGTCATCGGGCTCAGCCCCCAGTCTTTAAAATCCTGTGCTCTTCCATTGTAGAGAATAATAAAGCAGGATAAAACAACAAACATGCAAAAAAAAGGAAAATAGAGCAAAGAGTCGAACGTGAAGGTATAGACGGAATTCGGTGAGAAAGGAAACGATGCAGATGTTGTCATTGAAGCAGGTGAATCAGAAGTGTGTTCAGGATTTTTTGCGGGAGCGCTGGGGCGGCGAAGAAATGGTGCTCTCCGCCGGCACGTTCCGCTATGACGAGCTGGATGGATTTGTGTATGAAGAAAATGATCAGCTGACGGGGATCGTGACATATGCCAAAGTCGATCATGAGCTGATGATCATTTCCTTAAACAGCGAGGTGCCAGGCAAAGGCATTGGAGAGCGGCTGCTGAAGCGGGTCGAGCAGGAAGCGATAATGGATGGATTTGCTGCCATAACCGTTTTAACGACAAATGATAACGTACGTGCACTTGCGTTCTATCAGAAAAACGGGTTTCGCCTCACGCAGGTTATCGTGGGTGCTGCAGATGAGGCGCGCAAACAAAAGCCGTCTATTCCATTTACAGGTGATGGCGGGATCGCGGTGCGGGACGAGTGGAAGCTTGTGAAACGCGTAGCAGGAGTCCAGCTGCAGCCGTTCGACGAAACGTTCCGCGATGCACTCAGCCGGTTCGAGCTCCCGGATGAGCAGCACGTTTTTACCTCTCTTCCGCTGAGAAAAATAGCAATGGTACCCGATGCACATCACGTCGTCGTAGTGAAAGACGGGGAAGCGGCGGGGTATTTCTGCCTGGAGCAGGGGGAGAAAAAAGACCGTTATACGGCCAATCCTTCAGCTGTGCTGCTCACTTCTTTCTCTATAACTACAGCGTTCCAGGGAAAAGGTGTGGCTGCTAATGCTCTTTTAGAGCTCAAAGACTATGTCCGGCTCCATTTTCCTCAGGTGAATGAAGTAGTGCTTGGTGTGAACGAACGTAACAAAGCGGCACAGTCGCTGTACCTGGGCTATGGTTTCACTGATCAAGGGGAGCGATACGAGGGACCGAAAGGGCGGCAGCTGGTGCTGTCGATGCCGATAGTGAGGGAGGAAACCTATGTTTAAGCGCGATCTGGGGGATGGACTGAAGCTGACGCTGCTCGAAAAACGTCATGCAACGACTTTGTTTGCGGCCATTGATCAGAACCGGGAAAGCATCGGCGCCTGGCTGGCGTTTCCAATGCATACAAAGCAGGTGAGCGATACCGAGGCCTTCATCGAACGATCGCTTCTCCGTTGGGCGGAGGAGGATGGCTGGTGGGCGCTCATCTGGGACGGGGGCCAGCTTGTCGGATCAATCGGGCTGCTCTATGTCGACCAGGATACGGGAAAAACAGAGCTTGCTTACTGGCTCGTGAAAGAAGCTGAAGGAAAAGGCATCGTGACCCGCGCGGCGAGAGAATTCATACATACCGCGTTTGCAGAATTAGAATTAAACAAAATCGAGATCGGTGCAGCTGCGGGAAACGAACGAAGCGCTGCCGTAGCAAGGCGGCTCGGTTTTCAAGAGGAAGGAACGATCCGCAGCTACGAAAAGCTGCACGGCCGCTTTCTGGACCGCACGATTTTCGGACTGCTTCGAAGCGAGTGGCTGACCTCGTAACGCAGCACAAGACTGCTCTCATACAGCCCGTCTCTTTTTAGAGAACGGGTTGTTTTTTCTGACCAGGTATATTATGATAACCTAAAGCAAAGTAAACAGGTATGTATTATAAATAATGGAGGGGATTACGCCGTGGCAGACACCCTGGTACATGTGCAACAGCTGCAAAAATCCTTTGTCAAAAACGAAAAAGCCGAACTCGTGCTGAAGGATATTTCGATGGAAATTAAAAAAGGGGAAACAGTTGCCGTGCTTGGGAAAAGCGGCTGCGGTAAAAGCACGCTCCTCAACTTGATCGGCGGCTTTCACGAACCGACAGAAGGAACCGTGCTGTTTGATGGGGCGAAAGTGCAGGGACCGTCGAGAAGAGCGATTATGCTCTTCCAGCACTATGCGCTGCTGCCGTGGAAAAACGTGCTTGCCAACGTGGAGCTCGCGCTTGAGCCGGAAGGATTAAACGCTGACGATCAGCGGGCTCGTGCAGAGAAATACTTAAAACTTGTTGGATTGGAAGACAGCCTTGGCCAGTTCCCGTCAGAACTTTCCGGAGGCATGCAGCAGCGTGTGGCCATCGCCCGCGCGCTTGCGATTCAGCCGGAAATGATTCTGATGGATGAGCCATTTGCGGCACTCGATACGTTCACCCGCTATTATTTGCAGGATGAGCTGCTGCGGATTCAGCAGGAAGAAAAGACGAATATCGTGCTCGTCACGCACGACATTGATGAGGCCGTTTATTTGGCGGACCGGGTGTTCATCATGGACGCAAATCCCGGCAGAATCCGCCGCACGGTGCCGATTGAGCTGCCGAAGCCGCGGGACCGGAGTGACCGGGATTTTCAGTATTACCGCAGGCTCATTTTGGATGAATTCAATTTCAGCCGCCAGGAAGAGCAGCTTGAATACAACATTTAACGTCAGGCAGGAGGATAAGGCATGAAACGTCGCAAGCAATTTTTCATGAGCTGGGGGCTCGTCTCCTCGCTCATTATTACAGGATGTGCCCAGCCCGGCGGAGGCCAGACGGCAGAAGGAGAGCAGGTGATCCGCATTGGTCACCTGCCGATCACGCATGCAGCTCCTGCTTATTTTCTTGATCACTATCAGGACGAGCTGCTGGATGGGGTCGAAGTCGAGCTGATCCGCTTCAGCAGCTGGATTGAGCTGATGGATGCGCTGAATGCCGGCCGTATCGACGGCGCATCGGTGCTGTTTGAGCTGGCGATTAAAGCCCGCGAACGCGGAATCGGCATCGAAGCTGTGGCCCTTGGACATCGGGAAGGAAACCCAATCATCGTAGACCCCGAGGTGGATCGTGTAGAAGACCTCGAGGGCACGACCGTTGCTATCCCGCACACGCTTTCTGCGCACAATTTGCTGCTGGATGAAATGCTGCAGCGGGCCGGTATGGAGTATGGCGATGTGAACGTCGTGGAAATGCCGCCGCCGGAAATGCCGGCAGCTTTATCAGAAGGGCGGGTATCAAGCTATATTGTGGCAGAGCCCTTCGGAGCGCTCGGGGTGCAGAACGAAGTTGGCGAAGTGCTGTACCAGTCAAATGATTTTTGCCCGGATAACTGCCTCTGCTGCGCCCTTGTCCTTCGCGAGGACTTTATGGAGGAATTTCCGGACGCTGCCGATGAATTTATGCAGGGGTATTTTGCAGCGAGCGAACGTGCCGGTGAAAATTCCGAAGAGTCTAGAGCCGTGCATGCGTCGTATCTGCCGGTAGAGGAGAGTGCGCTGGAGCTGTCGCTGGAGTGGATTTCCTACAGCAACCTCGACATTGAAGAAGAGGAATTTGATTACCTGCGCCGCAAGCTGGTAGAAATGCAGCTCGTCGATCAGCCGCCGCGCTATGAAGAGCTCGTGAATCGGACGTATCTGGAAGGCAGGGAGAGCTGATGTCATTTTTCAAATCACTAGGGTATGCAGCCATCGCATTCGTCGTCGTTATCGCAATCTGGCAGACTGTCGTCCTCGTCGGAGATTATCCGGAGGCGCTTTTGCCGTCACCGCTCGCGGTATTTTCAGGCATCGTTTCCATCACGGTTGACGGGACGCTGTTTGAACACGTCCGCATCAGCCTGTTCCGCTTCTTTACCGGCTATATCAGTGCCGTTGTCGTCGCGGTCATCTTAGGGCTGCTGCTGTCGCAGTCCACGCACGTATGGCGCATCGTTGATCCGATCGTGCAGGTGCTGCGCCCGGTCGCGCCGGTCGCCTGGTCACCATTCATTGTACTCTGGTTCGGTATCGGCAATATGCCCGCGATCGTGATCATTTTCATCGCCGCTTTTTTCCCGGTGCTGCTGTCGACCGTATCTGCGGTGAAAAAAATTGATCCGACCTACGTGAAGCTCGCGCGCAACATGGAGTTAAGCCGCACATCGCTGCTGTGGAAAATCATCTTTCCGGCATCGTTTCCGTACATTGCAAACGGCCTGCACATCGCGGTAGGGACGGCCTGGATTTTCCTTGTCGCAGGGGAAATGATCGGCGCCCAGTCCGGTCTTGGATATTTGATCGTCGATTCCAGAAACGCCCTCGACCTGGATCTCGTACTGGCCGGCATTTTCTTCATCGGGATTCTCGGCTTGATTCTCGACAAGTCCCTCGGATTGTTCGAGCGCTGGATCGGCCGGCAGTGGGGGGCGAAAACATCATAGGAATACGAAGAACCGGCCTAAGCGCCGGTTTTTTCGCGTTCAGGCAAGCTCCGGCCGTTCATGATTCCTTCATAAACTTGATTCAATCTTTATCCGTGCTTTACATGAGCTTGATAATCGTCCTGTAAGGTGGAGGCTGAATCAATTCATGATGGGGGAATGAAGTGTGAAGCGTTATGTGTACATGTTCAGTATCTTGACAGGAGCAATGCTGCTGTCAGGCTGCGGAGACGATGATAACGAAGCCGCAGAAACAGAAGGAAACCCTGATGAAATTGTCATGGGGTTTGTGCCAACAACCGATTCGGATGAGATCGCCTCTACTGTGGAGCCGCTTGCCGAACGCCTTTCAGAAATATTGGATCGTCCGGTTGAGGGGACGGTCATGACCAGCTTCTCGGTGCTCGTGGAAGCGATGGGCAACGGCCAGGCACATATCGGATTTCTACCGGCCTTCGGCTACGTGCAGGGAAATGAAGAGTATGGCATTGAGGTTATGCTGAAGTCCGAGCGTGACGGGGCGGATTCCTATCGAGCTCAGTACGTCGTGAGAGCAGATTCCGGACTGGAAACATTGGAGGATCTGGAAGGAACACAGTGGACGTTTCCGGACGTTGCTTCTCCTGCCGGCTATCTGTTCCCGGCAGCTCATATTGGTGAAGAGATCGATGGTGTTCAGGACGCAGAAACGGAATTTTTCAGCGGCGTGCTTGAAGCCGGTTCGCATGACAATGCCTTGATTGCTGTCATGGAAGGCGAAATGGATGTGGCAACTACGTACGAGGACGCAAGAGAGGTTATGTTGGACGACTATCCAGACGCTATGGAAGACTTAACGGTGATCGATTATACAGACAACATTCCGAATGACACGATCAGCATCATGCCGGAGCTAGATGAGGGGCTCGCAGATGACATCAAGGAAGCGTTTCTGCAGTTCAATGAAGAGGAA
This sequence comes from Alkalicoccus luteus, assembly GCF_052061695.1. Classification (NCBI taxonomy): domain Bacteria; kingdom Bacillati; phylum Bacillota; class Bacilli; order Caryophanales; family Bacillaceae; genus Alkalicoccus; species Alkalicoccus luteus. The sequence continues at coordinate 2,777 of NZ_JBPZEY010000015.1, read as the reverse complement.
GAGATGATTCAGATCATGAACGTTGTGTACCGCTGGGACGCTATTGTCGAAGCGGAAGACAGCGACTACGACATCGTGCGCGAAACGTACGAAGCTTTCCGTGATGAAATCGACGTCGATGACTTGTAATCTGTTAGTTGAAGCGCTATGAAGGAGGCTTTCGGCTGAAGCGGCGAGAGACAGCCGCCTTGGAAAGTAACGTAAGTAGGGCGGAAAGCGATTTAACGCCGCGTGAAACGAACGTAACTCTGTTCAAAAGCAACTTTGCAGCGGGCAAAAGTGATTTGCGCAACTTAACAGGCCCTTATAACGAATAAAACAACTTAAGCTCTCTCAAAACGAACACAAAACCGAACAAAAGCAACTTTCACCATGAAAAAGGGAGGCCCCGATTCGGGACCTCCCTTTCCTGCTTTTCTATCACAGGGGCATGGACTCGGAATTGTACGTCAGACGGTTTCGGTTACGGTAAGCTTTTCCGGTGCGACGGCATCTGCATCGACGCGCGTTTCGCAGGAAGGGCAGTAGTAGCCGATCTCGACTTCCGTACGGCATTCAGTATGAACGAGCTTTTTGTAGCACTCATCCAAATGATCCCGTCCCCAGACAAGCATGGCATCAAAGACGGTCGTAAAAGCACGTCCGCTTTCGGTCGGTTCATACGCATAGCGCGGCGGATGCTGGGAATAGATCGTACTCGTAATTAATCCGAGTTCTTCAAGGTGTTTTAAGCGATCGGAAAGCACGTTCGCTGAAATGACAGTTAACTCCTGCTTCATCGCATTAAAGGTAGACCGGCCGACGAGCACTTCGTGCAGGACGAGCATCGTCCATCGGTCTCCAACGAGATTCAGCGTCTGGGCGATGTTGCACTCCAGCGGATAGCGGTTCTTCATCAGGTCAGCCTCCTGTTTTCTAAGTTGCACTTAGTATATCAAAAAACTCGGAATTAAAAAAGTGTGGTTGGGTTGTTTTTTCTAACTTAGTCCTGTATGATAAAACATATAAGATTGATAGGAATAATTAATTCAAGGAGGATTTTATCATATGGCACTGTATCTCATTGAATCATCATTAAACGAGGACGTAAAAACGGAAGAAGCATTTGAAGCAAAGGTGGCACAGCTGCAGGAGAAGCTGCAGGAAGAACTGATTGAAGTGCAAGTTTCCGCTGACTTCGGCCGTGCATTTTTTATTTTTGAAGCAGATGACGATACGCTGCTGGAAATGAACCTGCAGGCGCAGGGACTGCCGGTTGATTTGAAGAAAGAGGTCCGCATCGTCGGTCAGGATCTGGAAGAAGCGAAAAAGCAGACAGATAAAATCAACTATCTCGTCGAATGGAACCTGCCGGAAAACCTGACGATGGACGCATACCTGGAACGTAAAAAGAAAAACTCCGTTCACTACGCGGAAGTACCGGAAGTGCAGTTTTCCCGCACGTACGTCTGTGAAGATATGAGTAAGTGCCTCTGCTTCTATGATGCACCGGATGACGAAGCCGTCGTTCGTGCCCGTGAAGCAGTAAAAGCACCGATCGACAGCATCACGCAGCTTTCCAAAAAGAAGTAACATTTTGAAAGGGGAATCCGACCGTGCAGACAGTACACCAGGAAGAAGTGCTCAGCAGTCTCCTCCAGGAGGAATTGAAGCCGCTCGTCCGAGCCGTGGATGAGAAAGCGTACTATCCAGAATCGTTTCTGCTTTCTCTGGGCCGTCACGGCCTGTTGTCTTCAAAAGGGAAAACGATCGCCGAAGCCGCGCAGTCCGAGGCGGAAGTCGTACGGGCGGTATCCTCTGTCTGCATGACGACCGGTTTTAACCTCTGGTGTCACCTGGCAGCTCTCACGTATGTGCGCCATACGGACAATGAGGCACTGCGCGAGCGGTTTTTGGAGCCGCTTGAAAACGGTGAGCTGCTCGGTGCAACCGGACTTTCCAACCCGATGAAATTTTACGCTGATCTGGAAAAGCTTCATCTTCGCGCGGAGCGTGTAAAAGGCGGATACGTGCTGAACGGGGCACTGCCGGCAGTCTCCAATCTTGGCGAGGGCCACTGGTTCGGTGCGATTGCGCACGCTGAGAATACGAGGGTGATGGCGTTTATCTCCTGCGATGCCAAAGGCCTCAGTCTAAAGGAGAAGGTCTCCTATCTTGGCTTAAACGGAAGTGCGACGTACGCCTGCAAGTTTGAACATGTCTTCATCCCGGATGAACAGATTTTAGCGGAGGATGCGGACACCTTCGTTCCGAAAATGCGCCCGTACTTCGTCACGTACCAGGTGCCGCTTGGAATTGGAGTCACAGAAGCGGCGGTTGCATCAATGAATAAGTGCAGCAGCAAGCAAAACGGCGCCAACGCTGTGCTGCCGGTTCAGCCGGAGCATATTCAGGAGCGGCTTGACCACGTCAACCAATCGTTTCGCGATCAGCTTGAGCAAGGCGTGACGTGGAAAGGGATTCTGGAAGTGCGCCGCAGTACAGTCTATCTGACGCTCGATGCGGTGCAGGCGGCGATGATGCACGCAGGCGGCTCGGCGTATCTGCAGACGAGTGCAGACGGAAGAAGGCTTCGTGAAGCATATTTCTTCCTCAACCTGACTCCGACAGCACGTCATCTGGAGCGAATGCTGGCCAATTAGATTAAGAATAATAAATGGGGCTGTCCCATAAGTCGATATTATCGACGGGACAGCCCCTTTTTATGTATAGAAGTAATTTTATAGAAGGAAACAGAAAAAAATCGCCGAACCTGTGTGTGTAAGCGACAAAACCAA
>NZ_JBPZEY010000014.1:0-72550 GCF_052061695.1 Alkalicoccus luteus | reverse complement strand
TGCAAACCACACGATCAACAAAAAACCGCCCGTTTCTCCAAGGTTGGGGAGAAACGGGCGGTTTTCATATGAGATTCTGCGATACGAAACGAAAAATCGCTAGATTTTCAGTGGCCCCGTGGAAGCCCGGTCCGGCTTTTATACGTGTAGAGATAGAGAAGAGTATGACAGCACTTACTTCCTGTGCAGACAGGGCGCATTTCTCTTAATCAGTCATTCACATACCGCTGCATGGAAGGTGGATCATACTGCTCCATCATATCAATTAATCGGCCGGAATCTCGTCCAATTGTCAGCATCGATAAATAGCTCTCGTGGAGGAAACCTTCCCGAATCATATGATCAAACATCGTCAGCAGCGGTTCATAATAATTATCAGCGTTTAAAATACCGATTGGCTTTTTGTGGATCCCAAGCTGAGCCCACGTAAACACTTCAAAAAACTCCTCCATCGTACCGGCACCGCCGGGAAGGATCAGAAACCCATCAGCCATGTCCGCCATCCGGGATTTCCGCTCGTGCATGGAATCCACAACGATTAGATCGGTCAGCATCGGATGGGCTATTTCGCGCTCTTGCAGCATGCGCGGCATAATACCGGTTACTTTACCGCCTGCTGAAAGCGAGGCATTCGCGGTAACGCCCATCATGCCGACGGCACCGCCGCCATAAATAAGCTCAATTCCCCGCTCGGCAAGCGCTTTTCCAAGCTTCGTCGATTCCTGTTCGTAGATGTCAGAACGTCCGGTGCTCGAACCGCAGTATACGGCGATACGCCTCATAATGCCGACTCCCCCTTTTTATTCAGGCTGTTCTTTCTTATACCCTTAATCATACCACTTTCAGCATGAAAAACACGAATTTTCTGAAAGATATACATGATAAAGACAGGAGTCCTGTACCAGATGCAGAAGAACAGCCGGCGGGGGCGTTTGGACATCGTCATAAAATTGTCACGTGCGCTTTACCGCGTGCCTGTGTTACAATTATGAAAACGTTTTCTTTACTTTGCTGACAAGGGTTTGACGGTGAAGAAGAAGCGGCTGTGAGAGCCGTTTTTCTTTTCGTTTATGCTTGTGAAAAAGAAAACAATCATCCGAATGCGCAGGTGATTTTGATGTCAAAAGGATTCTCACACTACTGGACGAAAAAACAAATAAAAAAACAGCTTCAGGTTGTCCGCGGAGAACTGGCCCCAACTATGGTCTTGAAAGATGTGACCTATTTGAACAGTTTCAGACGCGTATGGCTGAAGGCAAATATATGGATCATGCACGACAGAATTGTGTACATCGGGGATGAAATGCCGGACCCGTCTGACCAGACAGAAATCATGGAGGCTGAAGGGAAGGCAGCAGTGCCGGGCTATATCGAACATCATTCTCATCCGTTTCAGCTTTACAATCCGCTGACGCTGGCAGAATTTGCAGCAGTGCGAGGCACGACAACGATGATCGGAGATAATCTGCCGTTTTTTATGCACCTTCCTCCGCAGCAAGGGCTGGCGCTGCTTGATGAGCTGCAAAAAAGCCCGGTGTGCCTGCTCTGGAGCGCCCGCTACGATGCCCAGACGGAGCTTGCCAACGGAGATGATACCTTTTCCTATGCCAACATGCGCCGATGGCTGGAGCATCCGTATGTCGTGCAGGGCGGTGAACTGACGGACTGGCCTAAAGTTCTTCAGGGTGACGAACAGCTGATGCACAGCATGCTGGAGACGAAAGATATGCGCAAGCCGATCGAAGGTCATCTGCCGGGAGCGGGAGAAAAAACATTGACGCAGATGGCACTTCTCGGCGTAGACGGTGATCATGAATCCATGTCGGCAGATGATGTATTTAAGCGTCTGAACGCCGGATTGAACGCGTCTCTGCGTTATTCCTCTATTCGTCCGGATCTCCCTGATCTGCTGCGTGAGCTGCATGAAAAAGGCCTCACCTGCTACGATTCGCTGATGATGACGACTGACGGTTCGCCGCCTCATTTCATGAAGCAAGGCGTTATGGAGCATTTAATTGCCCTTGCGGTTCAGGAAGGGGTGCCGTTTATCGATGCTGTGCATATGGCTTCCTGGAACGTGGCGCGCCACTTTTATATGGATGACGTTACTGGTGTTCTTGCTCCGGGCCGTTTAGCTAATATTAACTTGCTTCCTTCCACAGATGATCCATTTCCTGAAGATGTGCTGGCAAAAGGGAAGTGGGTTCGCCGGCACGGAGAACCATGCTTTCCACCAATAGAAGTTGATTGGGAAGCATTCGGACTTCATCCGCTTGATTTAGACTGGGAGCTGAAGGAAGTGGATTTTCATTTCTCTATGCCGCTCGGAATGAAGATGGAGAATGAAGTCATTATGAAGCCGTATCAAATCGCACATGACTTGACGGGAGAAGAGCTGCCTGCCGACAGCGATGAGCTGTTTATGGTGATGCTCGATCGTCATGGCAAGTGGAATGTATGCACGGTAATAAAAGGGTTTGCAAAAAGCATTTATGGCTTTGCGTCCAGCTTTTCCACGACCGGTGATATCATGTTGATCGGCCGCAGTAAGCAGGGGATGCGGGAAGCATTCGCGGAGCTGAAGCGGCGAAAAGGCGGCATCGTATTGATGGAGGAGGACAGATCGGTCAGTGCAGCCGTAGACTTGCCGATCGGCGGTATGTTTGCAAGCCTGAAGCTGGAGGAAGGACTGCTCAATCAAGAGCAGCATTTACGTGAAAAGCTCGCTGAACACGGCTATCCGTTTGGTGATCCAGTTTACAGTCTGCTGTTTTTCTCCGCTACACATTTGCCGTTTGTACGTATCACCCAAAAGGGAATTGTGGATGTAAAGAAGAAAAGGGTACTCTTTCCTGCTCTTATGCGGTAAACTAGTAAAGTACAAGGGTACGTCATTCCCTTCTCAATCAGGAACCGGGAGTTACAGACGAAGGAGCTCTTTTGCTTGGACAGGAAAGATTTTCCCTGGCTGCCTGGAATTACGAGAAAGAGGTGAGCGGTCACTATGCAGATCGATAAACTGCGCGGAAAAGAGCTGGATCAGCTGTTTGACGCTATTTTAAGCTTGAAAGACCGGGAAGAGTGCTATCAGTTTTTTGATGATTTATGCACGATGAATGAGATTCAGTCCCTTGCCCAACGGCTGGAGGTCGCCCGAATGCTGATGGATGGAGATACGTATCAGCGGATTGAACATCAGACCGGTGCCAGTACGGCAACGATTTCCAGAGTGAAGCGCTGCATTAACTACGGAAATGACGGCTACAAATTCACGCTGGACCGGGTGCACGCTCCAGAAGGACAGCACGAGCGCGGATAACATGTTTACAACTATATAAGAAGACCAGAACCGTCTCTAGCCTGTGCTTGAGGCGGTTTTGTGCGGATAAGAAGCATCCTCGTCATGGCACCGGAACCGGCAGGCTTCTCTGCAGCGGCGGTCTGCTGCCGTGGCGGCATGGGGGAAAAGTGGTCCCTTGCACCTGTTTTTCGTTTTTGGTGTAATGGCGGCTGATTAATAATCGAGGCATGCTCCAATTTTTGATATACTACATAACAGACGGTCTGCCCGGCAGATCAATTTATACGTAGGAGCATCGATGACCATGAAACAATTAGAGGATTGGGAGCACGTTTTTAAGCTGGATCCGGCAAAAGAGATCAGCGACGATCAGCTGGAGGAGCTCTGTGAATCAGGAACAGACGCTGTCATTGTAGGCGGAACCGATGGAGTGACAGAAGACAACACGCTGGATCTGCTGATGCGTATCCGCCGCTTCAGCGTTTCATGTGTGCTGGAAGTGAGCGGAATGGAGAGCCTCGTCCCGGGATTCGATTATTATCTCGTTCCGTCTGTGTTAAACGCGCAGTCTGTTACGTGGGTCACAGGGCTGCATCATCGCGCACTGAAGGAATTCGGCCATTTGATCGGCGAAGAGGAACTGATCGCGGAAGGATACTGTGTGCTGAACCCCGAGGCGAAGGTGGCGCAGCGGACCGAAGCAGATACCTCGCTGGACTCAGAGGATGTTGTTGCATATGCCAGGATGACCGACAAGCTTTTTCAGATGCCGATATTTTATCTTGAATACAGCGGCACATACGGCGATCCGGAACTTGTGCGACAGGCGGCAGCCGTGCTGGACCGTGCCCGTCTGTTCTACGGAGGCGGAATCGCTTCCCCGGAGCAGGCATCTGAAATGGGTGCATTAGCAGACGTTGTTGTTGTCGGCAACGTTATTTATGACGATTTCAGAACAGCGTTGAAAACGGTCGCTGCTGTCAAAGCATATACAAAACGGAACACGTAGCGTATGATAAATAATAGAACAAATGTTTGGGTGGTGGCAGCATGACACATGCATTATTGACAGGATTAAATCCGGAACAGCAGGAAGCTGTCCGGCATCATGAAGGACCGCTTCTGATCATGGCCGGAGCAGGAAGCGGGAAAACAAGAGTACTGACACATCGCATCGCTTATCTGATCAGTGAAAAGGGTATTCCGAACTGGTCGATTCTCGCGATCACGTTCACGAATAAAGCGGCGAGAGAAATGAAAGACCGGGTGGCTTCGATTATCGGCGGCGGTGCAGAGGAAATGTGGATCTCGACCTTTCACTCGATGTGTGTCCGAATCTTGCGCAGAGATATTGACCGGATCGGCTACAATCGGAACTTTACGATTCTCGACTCCGGAGATCAGCAGACCGTGTTAAAGCGGATCATTAAAGAACTTAATCTCGATCCGAAAAAATTTGATCATCGTGCTATGCTCGGCTCCATCAGCAGCGCGAAGAACGAGCTGAAAACAGCCGAGCAGTTCGGAAAGCAGGCAAACGGCTTTTATGAAGAGACCGTGTATGAGGTGTATAAACGGTACGAAAAAGAATTAAAGAAGAATCAGTCGCTCGATTTTGATGATTTGATTATGGTGACGATCCGCTTATTTGAGCAGGTGCCGGAAGTGCTTGAATACTACCAGCGCCGATTCCGCTATGTCATGGTGGATGAGTATCAGGATACGAACCGTGCGCAGTATAAGCTCGTCAAGCTGATTGCAGACCGGCATAAAAACCTGTGTGTCGTCGGGGATTCAGATCAGTCCATCTACCGCTGGCGCGGAGCAGATATCCAAAACATTCTTTCGTTTGAGAAGGACTATGACGATGCCAAGGTCGTCATGCTGGAGCAGAACTACCGGTCAACGAAGCGGATCCTGAATGCGGCTAATGCGGTAATTGAGCGGAATCCGAACAGAAAGAAAAAGAACTTGTGGACTGAAAACGTTGACGGAGAAAAAATCACGCTGTACGAAGCCGATAACGAGCATGCAGAAGCACGCTACGTCGTCGGATTGATGAAGGACTATATTGATTCCGGCAAATACAAGCCGTCGGAGATTGCCGTACTCTATCGTACGAATGCTCAGTCCCGGGTGATGGAGGAACTGCTCGTCAAATCGAGCATGTCCTATACCATCGTTGGCGGCACAAAGTTCTATGATAGAAAGGAAATTAAAGATCTGCTGGCCTATCTCCGTTTGATTTCGAATCCGGACGATGACATCAGCTTCCGCAGGATCGTCAACGTTCCGAAGCGCGGCATCGGCGCTGCTTCCGTCGATAAGCTGGCAGGCTACGCGGCTTATCATGATCTCTCGCTTTATCAGGCTGTTCAGGAAGTTGATCAGGCAGGTCTCAGCGCCCGTGCGGTGAAGACGCTTCGCGAATTTGCGGCACAGCTGCGCGGCTGGGTGGAAATGCAGGAATACCTGCCGGTGATGGAGCTTGTTGAAGAGATGCTTGAAAAAACAGGCTACCGGGATATGCTGAAACAGGATAAAAGCCTGGAATCAGAGGCTCGACTGGAAAACATTGATGAATTTTTAACGGTTGCCAAAGAGTTTGAAGAAGCGAGCGATGATAAAACGCTGACGGCCTTTCTAACTGATCTTGCGCTTATAGCTGACATTGATCAAGTCGATAACGACGAGGAAAAGTCGGAGGATAAGTCGCTGCTTATGACGCTGCACTCAGCAAAAGGACTCGAATTTCCAGTCGTTTTTCTTATTGGCCTTGAAGAAGGTGTGTTCCCTCACAGCCGGTCTCTCATGGAAGAGATGGAAATGGAAGAAGAACGCCGTCTCGCTTACGTCGGGATCACAAGAGCTGAGGAGCGGCTCTATATCAGCCGTGCGAAAATGCGAACGCTGTACGGACGCACGAATATGAATCCGCCGTCCCGTTTCCTGCAGGAGCTGCCGCAGGAGCTGCTGCACAGGGAAGGAGCGTCTCCTGAAGTGCCGTGGAGCGGAGGCAGCACTTCTGCAAGGTCCGGTTCAGGTATGAGCCGCAGGCCGGCGCCTAAGCCGAGAAAACCGGCCCGTCCGCAGCCTGCTGCAACCGGAGGATCCTCGTTCAGCTGGAGCGTCGGCGATAAGGCCGCCCATAAAAAGTGGGGAACAGGTACTGTCGTCAGCTTGAAAGGGAGCGGCGATGACGTCGAGCTTGATATCGCCTTTCCGCAAGTAGGCGTAAAGCGTCTGTTTGCAAAGTTTGCACCAATTACAAAAGAATAAGCTGAAGAAGGCGGTATGACGGGGCTTTCCGTACATGCCGCCCTCTTCTGAGATACAGAGGATTTTTCCGCGGAGGTGGCAAAGCATGTCCAAAAAAAAAGAAATCGATGAACGGACGCATGTCCTTCAAGATTATGCATACCATTATTACGTACTTGATCAGCCGAAAGTGCCGGATGAAGAATACGACCGTCTGCTGAGAGAGCTCGAAGAACTGGAGGCGGCGCACCCTGAGCACAGGCATGAGGATTCCCCGACCGGACGAATCGGCGGAGAGCCCCTCGATCAGTTCCGCAAGGTCCGTCACGACGTTCCGATGATGTCGCTGTCCAATGCATTTGATGCCGAGGAGCTCCGTGATTTTGACAGGCGGGTCCGGGACGGGATCAGTGGTACGCCGGTTTACAGCTGCGAGCTGAAAATTGATGGACTTGCCGTGACGCTTAAATACGAAAAGGGTTCATTTATACTCGGGGCAACCCGTGGAGACGGTCAGACCGGTGAGGATATTACACATAATCTCCGCACGATCGGTTCGATCCCGCTCAAGCTGAAAGAACCGGTAACGCTTGAGGTACGCGGAGAAGCATTTATGCCGAAGAAATCCTTCGAGCGGCTGAATAAAGCAAAAGCCCAACGGGGCGAGGCGCTTTTTGCCAATCCCCGCAATGCAGCGGCAGGCTCGCTGCGTCAGCTGGACCCGAAAATTGCAGCGGACCGTCATCTTGATATGTTTATTTACGGCATCGGCAGTTCCCCGGATAAAGACTTTGATTCACACCATGAAGCACTTGAGTACGTCAAGCACCTTGGCTTTAAGACCAATCGGGAAGCAGCGAGACTCGATTCAATCGAGGAAGTGATTGACTACTGCGAGAAGTGGGTTGAAAAACGGGCAGATCTGCCGTATGAAATTGACGGCATTGTCGTCAAGGTTGATTCGATTGAAGATCAGCAGCAGCTTGGTTTTACAGCCAAAAGCCCACGCTGGGCAACGGCATATAAATTTCCCGCGGAAGAAGTTGTGACGACTCTTCGGACGATTGAGCTGAGCGTAGGCCGTACAGGCGTCGTGACTCCGACAGCCATCCTGGATCCTGTCTCAGTAGCAGGAACGACCGTACAGCGGGCTTCCCTTCATAATGAAGACCTGATTCGCGAGCAGGACGTTAAAATCGGCGACCGGGTCGTCATTAAAAAAGCAGGTGACATAATTCCCAAAGTCGTTCGTGTACTGGCAGATGAGCGGACTGGGGATGAAGAAGACTTTCATATGCCGACGCATTGTCCGGAGTGTGAAAGCGAGCTTGTCCGGTTGGAAGGGGAAGTGGCTCTTCGCTGCGTCAATCCAAAATGCCCCGCACAAATCCGGGAAGGGCTGATTCACTTCGTCTCCCGTAATGCGATGAACATTGACGGACTTGGGGAAAAGGTTATCTCCCAGCTTTTCCGCCACGAGCTCGTAGCAGATGTTGCTGATATCTATCGCTTGCAGCGGGAGCAGCTGCTGGAGCTTGAACGAATGGGAGAAAAATCTGCGGATAACTTGCTCAGCGCGATCGAAGCGACAAAAGAAAATTCGCTTGAAAAGCTGCTGTTTGGACTTGGCATCCGCTTTGTCGGCTCAAAAGCAGCTGCGACCCTCGCCATGCATTTTGAGACGATGGAGCGACTGCAGCAGGCAGATGTGGAAGAACTGACCGCTGTTGACGAGATCGGCAGTAAGATGGCCGATGCGATCGTGACTTATTTTGCGCAGGAGGAAGTGCAGGAGCTGATTGCAGAGCTCGCCTCTCTCGGAGTCAACATGACGTACAACGGTCCCAAGCTTCAGGAAGCGTCTGATATTGATTCGGTATTCGCAGGCAAAACCGTTGTGCTGACAGGCTCCATGGATACGATGACGAGGTCCGAAGCAAAAGAGGAAATTGAACAGCTGGGCGGCAAAGTCACATCCAGCGTAACAAAGAAAACAGATATTCTCGTAGCAGGTGAGAAAGCCGGTTCAAAGCTCACCAAGGCCGAAGAGCTCGGCATTCAGGTGCTGGATGAATCTGCGTTTACAGAGGCGCTGGGCCGAAGCTGACCGTATGAAGCAAGCTGCCGCCTTTATGAGCCGGAAGCCCTCTTTTCACCGGAGAAGCCGATGCAGGCTGGCGAAGCGGGCGGCTTTGTGAGAAAATGCGTAGAGGAAACTTTGAGCTTCAAGGAGTGGAACAGTAAACATGAAGAAAAAGCTGCTTTTAACCGGTTCGGCCTCTCTTTTTCTGCTTGCCGGATGTATGCCTTCCCTTGACCAGACGGAGGAGGAGGTCATCGTCGTAGAGGAGACAGAAGAGGAAGAAGAACAGGAATATGTCATTACCCCTACGATTGATTCACCGGACAGCTATTACCGCAATGTTCTTGAAGACGGTACATATCAGCGCAGTGAAGCTCGCGGCAGCGTAGCAGATGCGATGAACAACCGTGTCGATATTGAGCACTTTGAGCTTGGACTGATGGAAATAGCGAGTGGAATATACGATCAGGAGAACTACTTTTTTCAAGAAGGAACGCATCTTCCCAGTGACTTGATCAACAGCTGGCTTCGCCGCTTTGAGCCGGAGCAGACAGATGAAGACGGAGAGAATGATACAGATGTCGAAGACGAAGAAGCCTCAGATGAAGCCGTTGAAATCGATGAAATGGCCGGTCTGAACCCGCCGCTCGGCGATGAAGGCGACGTGGAGAATGCCGACGATCTGGAGGATTGGGAAGTGATGGAAGAGCGTATGCGCAGCAATCCGCTCGTGCTTTCCAATATCAAAGAGCAGAATTATTATGTCGGCAGTGAAGAAGAAGGGGTCCGGCTAGGCGGCATGGTGATCGGCATCTCCGTTCGCTCGGTCTACTACTTCCGCACAGAGAACGATGAGGGCGGTATATTTAACCACGAAGAGCCGGTCGATGAAGAATTTGCGCTTGATTATGCGGAAGAGCAGGCGCAGGAAATGCTGACACGGCTCCGGAACCAGGAGGAGCTTGCCGACGTGCCGATTACGTTTGCCGTTTTCCGTGAGGAACCGCGAGGCTCCATCGTACCTGGTGAATTCAGACAGATGGCGACCGTCGGTGAAGGCGAAACAGAGATCGGCGGATGGGAAGCAATCAGCGAGACGAATCTCGTGTTCCCGTCAAGTGAAGCACGCGAGCAGCAGCCGCAGCTGTCCGAAAACTTTTTATCCTTCCGTGACGAGCTGGAAGACTTTTTCGATATGCCGCTTGGCATCGTAGGCAAGGGCCGCTACAAGGATCAGTCACTTGATGAATTTAAAGTCGAGATCAATCTGCAGTCTCACGGAAAAGCAGAGATTATCGCGCTGACGCAGTTTATCAGCAGCCGTGTCGGCCAGGCGTTCCAAATGCAGGCACCGATCTATATTTATATTGATTCTGTTGAAGGCAGAGAAGCAGTCGTGATTCAGTATCCGGACGAAGATCCGTTTATGCATGTCTACCGCTAATGAAGCACTCATAATCGGGGAGCACCAGGATGAACTGGTGCTCCCTTTTTGCAGTAGATTTACCTGGCCAGGCTGCTTAAACGGAGGTGTTTGCATTTTACACCAGCTGTGACCGCTTACGATTGCCTGGGGGGCGCTTCTTTGATATCATCATACTATTGTAGAGTTTGGAGAGGAGGAAGCAACATGGAGCGAATTACAGAAGAGCAAATCCGCCACGTCGCAGAGCTTGCGAGACTCGAGCTGAAGGACGAAGAAATTCGTCATTTCGGTGAGCAGCTGGATAAAATCGTTGATGCTGCCCAGCAGCTGAATGAGTTGGATACTGAAAACGTAGCGCCGACATCTCACGTTCTGGATGTCCGAAACGTGCTTCGCGATGACAAAGTAAAACCATCCCTACCAAGGGAAGAAGCACTGAAAAACGCGCCGGATCAGCAGGATGGCCAGATCCGCGTACCGTCAATTCTGGAATAGAGAGGTGGACCAGCTGAATGGAAGCATTTGATTACTCACTAAAGGAACTGCAGCAGCAGCTACATAACGGGGAGACGTCCGTTGAAGCACTCGTGAATCTGTCGTTTTCCCGAATCGAAGAAGTCGATGACCAAGTCGGCGCTTTTTTGCGTCTCGATAAAGATCGCGCCATTGAACGGGCACAGGAGCTGGATCGGCAGCTTCAGCAAAACAGTATTTCTGCAGAGGACGCCCTATTCGGCCTGCCGGTCGGGGTGAAGGACAACATCGTAACCAAAGGACTTGTGACGACTTGTGCAAGCCGTATTTTGGAAAACTTTGAACCGGTTCACGACGCTACCGTCGTCGAAAAACTGCGCGATGCTGGAACCGTTACGATCGGCAAACTGAATATGGACGAATTTGCGATGGGATCCTCAAATGAGAACTCCGGCTACAAGCTCTGCCGAAATCCATGGAACCTGGATCACGTTCCAGGCGGATCGAGCGGAGGCTCTGCAGCTGCAGTAGCGGCAGGAGAAGTGCCGTTTTCACTCGGCTCAGATACGGGCGGTTCTATTCGGGAGCCCGCAGCCTACTGCGGCGTCGTCGGCATGAAGCCGACGTATGGGCGGGTGTCCCGCTTCGGTCTTGTCGCATTCGCCTCATCCCTGGATCAAATTGGTCCTATCACACGTTCCGTTGAGGATAATGCGCTTGTCATGCAGCATATTGCAGGATTTGATGAACGGGATTCAACAAGCGCCGATATGGACGTCCCGGATTATCTAGCAGGCTTTACCGGGGATATAAAAGGAATGAAAATCGCGGTGCCGAAAGAGTATCTCGGTGAAGGAGTAGACCAAGGCGTCCGTGAAAAAGTGGAAGAAGCGCTGCGGCTGTTAAAGGAGCTGGGAGCCGACTACGAGGAAGTGTCTCTGCCGCACTCGAAGTATGCACTGGCAGCCTATTATGTGCTGGCATCCTCTGAAGCATCCGCAAACCTGGCACGCTTCGACGGTATTCGGTACGGCGTTCGCCAGACAGAAGACAACCTTCTCGATACGTACAAAAAGTCCCGCAGTGAAGGATTCGGGGATGAGGTTAAGCGCAGAATCATGCTCGGAACATTCGCCCTGAGCTCCGGTTACTACGACGCTTACTACAAAAAAGCACAGCGTGTCCGTACGCTGATAAAAGAAGATTTTGAAGACCTGTTCCTTCAGTATGATGTCGTGATTGGGCCGACCTCTCCGACAACAGCATTTAAAATTGGAGAAGCTGTAGATGATCCAATGACGATGTATGCAAACGATATTTTGACGATTCCAATGAACCTCGCGGGTGTACCGGCAATCAGCATTCCGTGCGGCTTGTCAGATGACATGCCGGTCGGATTGCAGATCATCGGCCGTCATTTTGATGAAGCAACGGTTTACAAGGTTGCCCATGCATATGAGAAAGCGGCGTCCCACAACGCCAAGCCGCAGTTTAAAGGAGGGGCGCAGGCATGAGCTATGAAACGATAATCGGCCTCGAAGTACACGTTGAGCTGAAAACGAATTCCAAAATATTTTGCAGCTGTTCCACTGAATTCGGTGCACCTGCAAATACCCACACGTGCCCGATCTGCCTCGGTCACCCGGGCGTGCTCCCTGTATTGAACAGGCAGGCGGTCGACTTTGCGATGAAGGCATCAATGGCACTGAACTGCGAGATCGCAGAGCGGACCAAATTTGACCGGAAAAACTATTTTTATCCGGACAACCCGAAAGCGTATCAGATTTCTCAGTTTGATGAACCAATCGGAGAGAACGGCTGGATTGATATTGAGGTAAACGGGGAGAAAAAGCGAATTGGCATTACGCGCCTTCACTTGGAAGAAGATGCGGGCAAACTGACGCATCTGGATGGAGAAGGACACTCGCTTGTCGACTATAACCGCGTAGGCACCCCACTCGTGGAAATAGTATCGGAGCCGGATATCCGCACTCCGGAAGAAGCCTATGCGTATTTGGAGAAGCTGAAAGCCATTATGCAGTATACGGAAGTCTCCGACTGCAAAATGGAGGAGGGCTCTCTCCGCTGCGATGCGAACATTTCCATTCGCCCAATCGGCCAGGAAAAGTTCGGCACGAAAGCAGAGCTGAAAAACTTGAATTCCTTTACCCATGTTCAAAAGGGTCTCGAATTCGAAGAGACGCGTCAGCGGGAAGAGGTAGAGAACGGTGGAGAGATTTTACAGGAGACACGCCGCTGGGATGAACAGGCGAAGAAAACGATCCTGATGCGCGTGAAGGAAGGCTCGGACGACTACCGCTACTTCCCGGATCCGGATCTCGTTAATTTGTATATTGATAAGGACTGGAAAGAGCGAGTGGAAGCGACAATCCCGGAGCTACCGGATGCACGAAAAGACCGCTACATGAAGAAGTATGATCTGCCTGCTTATGATGCCGGCGTGTTGACGCAGCAAAAGGCAATGAGCGACTTTTTTGAGCAGGGACTGGCTCTAGGCGGACCGGCGAAGCCGTTGTCCAACTGGCTGATGGGCGAAGTGAATGCTTATTTAAATCAGCATGACAAGGACATTCAGGACGTGCCGCTCACGCCGAAAGCACTCGTGGACATGATTGCCCTGATCGAGAAAGGGACGATTTCTTCCAAGATTGCAAAGAAAGTATTCAAGGAACTAATTGAAAACGGCGGAGATGCTGAAGCGATCGTTGAAGAAAAAGGATTGGTGCAAATCAGCGACGAAGGTGCCGTACGCGGCATGGTCAATGAAGCACTGGACCAAAATGAGCAATCTGTCGAGGATTACAAAAATGGTAAAGGCAAAGCCATCGGGTTTCTCGTCGGACAAGTGATGAAAGCCTCAAAAGGCAAAGCCAACCCGCAGCTGGTAAACGAGCTCTTAAAAGAAGAAATCGACAAACGATAAAAGGAAGCCGTCTGATCAAGCGATCGGGCGGCTTATTTGCGCTGCTGGAACAGTTGTCGTGACGTCACAACGGTTGGCGGAAGATGCTGACATGGCAA
The DNA here is from genome assembly GCF_052061695.1 of Alkalicoccus luteus. Taxonomy (NCBI): domain Bacteria; kingdom Bacillati; phylum Bacillota; class Bacilli; order Caryophanales; family Bacillaceae; genus Alkalicoccus; species Alkalicoccus luteus. The sequence continues at coordinate 58,966 of NZ_JBPZEY010000014.1, read as the reverse complement.
TGGCGTTGCATTGTGTCCGGTCATGATAAAAGCTTGCCGCCATTCAGACTCGCGCCACGTTCATGCTGTGTCCGAAAAAGCGGGCGGACTCTCTTCACAAACGTGAGGAAAGCAGTGAAAGCGTTACCTTTTAAAGATATAAGGCGATATGTTTGTCTGAGGCCGGCTTCAATCATGACGCGACGCTTAGACTCTGCGGCAGAGGTCCTGAAGCGGGTTGTCAAATGGGAGGATTCTTCGTTATACTCGAAAGCATTCGTGAAAAAAACTGACAAACGAAAGGTGTTTTTCGAGTGATGACGAAGCAAATGCTTCTTTTCTTTATACGTACAGCCGCTATGCTGCTGCTGGTGACAGGCGGTACGGCGATGATTGTCCAGCTGGCGTCTCTCGCCCTTGGCAATGACGTGCTGATCAGCTCCTGGACGTCTCTCGCAGTATTTTCAGCCGCAGTCGTGCTTTGGATCATACCGGTTCAGATCATTGATTGGCTGAAGCTGATACGAGTGCAGCGCAGAATCCGGAGAATCATTTTCCCATATGCTGTTTCTGCTCTTCAAATTGGTTTTTTTGCAGGCTATCTGGCGACAGTCAGCAGTTCCCTGACTGGCATCACGTTTTCAACGCTCGGGCTTGCGGTTGTGATAACGGCTATCGCAGCTGGAGCAAGGCTGCTGTACGCAGGTATCGTAAAACAGGTCCGGCACTTGAAGCAGCCGCGAGTACATCTCACAACCGAACATTCTTAAAAACATGCATTCCCCTCTGTAAAGAGGCCGCTTATGCTTCATTTTGTATCGGCCAAGGACTAAAACAAAAACCGCTCGTTCTTCATTTTTTGGAGAACGAGCGGTTTTTTCATTCGTTAGTCGGCTTGCTGCAGGATTTGCAGAGAGAGAGAGGGAGGTCAGGATCGAGAGGGCTTGAAGCGCCGATGAACACTGTGATGTACCGGACAATTACGGTTAAGAAACTCCGGCAGCCTGCATGCTTAGCGAAAGTACTGCAGCGAGGCGTCTTGACGTCTTGCTCGAGCAAGACTTGCGGCGGTCGGAGCTGCACCAGCAATCCATTCTGAAAATTTTTCCTTTTTCCACTAGTTCCACCGGCGTAACTGCTATAAACTGGAGGTAAGTTGAAACCTCTTTACCATGGAGGGGAAGTACCGGCATGTCACGAAGAAAAAGCCTGCTGCAGGGAACGACCTGCACAGGCAAAGGGGGTATTCTGGATGGATGAAAAGTATCTGGATCTGCTGGCAAAGAAATATGATAGTGAAGAGGAAGTGGCGACGGAGATTATTCACCTGGAATCGATCTTGGATTTGCCGAAAGGAACGGAGCATTTTGTAAGCGACCTTCACGGTGAATACCAGGCGTTTCAGCACGTGCTGCGGAACGGATCGGGCAATGTCAAAATGAAGATAGCCGATGTGTTTAAAGGCGAGCTGAGCGAAGCGGAAATAAACGAGTTTGCGACGCTCATCTACTACCCGGAGGAGAAGATAAAGCTTGTCAAAAGCACCTTCACGAGCAAGGAGGAGCTCAGAGAGTGGTATGAGAAAACGATCGCACGCATGCTGCGGCTGATTTCACGTTCATCCTCAAAATATACGCGGTCCAAGATCCGTAAAGCACTGCCGCAGCAGTTTGTCTATATTGTCGAAGAGCTGCTGTACAAAAAGGATGAGGTCGAAGATAAAAAGGAGTATTACGAAAAGATACTTGAGCGCACAATTGCCTTCGGACAGGCAGACAAGCTGATTATCGGCCTTGCCTATACGACGCAGCGGCTCGTCGTCGACCATCTGCACGTCGTCGGTGACATTTATGACCGGGGGCCCGATCCCCATAAAATTATGGACACGCTCATTAACTACCATTCGCTAGACATACAGTGGGGGAACCATGATGTGCTCTGGATTGGCGCCTACGCCGGTTCTAAAGTGTGTCTTGCCAATATCATCCGCATATGTGCACGCTACAACAACCTGGACATCATTGAAGACGCCTACGGTATTAACCTGCGGCCGCTGTTGAATCTTGCTGAAAAGCACTACGGGGATAATCCGCCGTTCCGTCCGAAGCGGACCGATGACGATCAGCTGAGCGAGCAGGAGCAGCTGCAGATCACGAAAATCCACCAGGCGATCGCCATCATTCAGTTCAAGCTCGAAAGTCCCATCATCAAACGGCGTCCATGCCTGCACATGGAGGACCGGCTGCTGCTGGAGCGTGTCGACTACGGTAAGAATGAAGTGACGATTCACGGGAAAACCTATCCGATCGAAAACGGCTGCTTTGCCACCGTGGACGCGGACGATCCGTCTGCGCTTTTGGATGAGGAGCAGCAGGTAATTGACAAGCTGCTGTTCTCCGTTCAGCACTCCGAAAAACTGACGCGCCATATGAATTTTCTAATGAAAAAAGGCAGTCTGTATTTAAAATATAACGGCAACCTGCTGATTCACGGCTGCATTCCGCTGGAAGAAGACGGCAGCATGAAAGAAATGGATATCGAAGGCAAGGTATACGCCGGGCGTGAACTGCTCGATGTGTTCGAGCGGTACGTACGCGATTCGTTTGCCCGTCCGGAGGAGACGGATGATTTCGCGACGGATATGATCTGGTATTTATGGACGGGTGAAAATTCATCGCTGTTCGGCAAGCGGGAGATGACGACGTTTGAGCGCTACTTTATTAGGGACAAGGCGACACACAAGGAGCGGAAGAATCCATATTATTCATTGCGGGAGGATGAGAACATGTGCCGGCGCATGCTGGAGGAGTTCGAGCTGGATCCGGAGCAGGGACGCATCATCAATGGGCACACCCCGGTGAAGGAAATCGACGGGGAGGACCCGATTAAAGCCGAGGGAAAGATGATCGTAATCGACGGCGGCTTCTCAAAGGCGTACCAGTCGACGACGGGAATTGCAGGATACACGCTTTTGTACAATTCGTACGGCATGCAGCTCGTCGCCCACCAGCATTTCAACTCAAAGGAAGACGTGCTGACGAAGGAAACCGACGTTCTCTCGGTGAAGCGACTCGTGAATGAGGAGCTCGTGCGGAAAAAAGTGCGGGAGACGAACAACGGAGAAAAGCTGAAGCAAGATATCGAAAGCCTGCACCGGCTGCGGGAACACCGGTATATGACATAGAAAAGAGCGCCGCACCTTTTGCTGAAGGGGCGGCGCTTTACTCATCGGAGTTAGTTTCCCTAGCCCGCTGAAGTTCGTTGATGGACAGGCCAAATGTCATTTGCAGATGCGGGTAATCGGAGAAGCCATCCCAGTCACCGCCCCATTCAAAACCGATATCTTTGGCGATAGCGGCCACTTCGAGCCAGTCTGGTTCGCCGCTTCCGTTAAAGTCGGTTTCGATGTCCCAAACAAGTCCATCATCGGTTTCGAGTGCATAGTCAATGGCAAGGCCGTAGTTATGATACGACTCCCAGGCGGCTGCGTTGGTGACGATATCCCCGTCGGCAGACCGGCCTCTCGCATACAGCTCATCCTGGCGGTCGGGGGAGCGGTACCCTTCTGTAATAACGAGGCGGATGTTCTGTTCCTCCGCCCGCCGCAGCAATTCCTCTTTCGCCTCTTCCACGAGCGGGTGAAGCTGGTTTTCCGACACGACAGCTTCCGCGGAAACGAGCGGATCTCTCTGTTCTTCGGTACTGCCCGGAAGTTCCACCGTCTTCCAGTCTACCGCTGACAAAGCAGCGAGCGCTGCCAGGAGAAGCATCACTACAATTAATCGCATATCGTTTCACCTTCTTTCGTTTATGGTATCACAGAACAGGATTTGAGACGGTGCCCAACCTCCTTACGATGGAACCTGCGAGTAAATGAAAGCACGGAACGACGCACGAACATGATGCTGCTCATAATGGCAACGGGTCTGTGAGGGTCAAAGCCAAGAACGCCTTAGCCTGTGTATGTCTCGGCAGGCAAGTCGGGTATATCCGCTTTAACCCGGTAAGTCAGGGTAATACGAAAACGAAAAAGAGAGAAATTAAAAGCATGCAGTAGTATATATGAGAGATAAAGCGATTTTACCTATTAAATTAATAATTCTGAATATTTACAATAAAAAGTTTATCGTATAAAATGAGCTCTACACAGCAAGAAGCTGTGATATCCATAGGAAAGGGGTTTTGCGATCGATCCAGCCACAGCAAGGATTTTTTACGCGAAGGAGGGATTGCAAAACAGGATGAATAGCGACATACGAACATGAGCAGGCCTTTGTCAAAAACGATGCTGTTGACAAAGGCCTGCTTTTTGTATGCTTCAAGCGTCCATATTATGGTATACTGACTTGGAAAACTGGGGATGACGGGGGACGGTACCATGACGAAACGAGCCAGGCTGATTTATAATCCTACTTCCGGCAGGGAACAAGTAAAGCGTCATCTGCCGTTTATTTTAGAAACATTGGAAAAAGCAGGATACGAAGCATCCGCCCACGCAACAACCGGCGAAGGGTGCGCCCGCCGAGCTGCTGCGCTTGCGTGTGAACGGGAATTTGATTTTGTGATTGCAGCAGGCGGCGACGGAACCATTCATGAGGTCGTTAACGGGATCGCCGAAAAAGACTACCGGCCAAAGCTGGGGCTGCTTCCGGGCGGCACTACGAACGATTTTGCACGGGCGCTTCATATTCCAAAAAACATAGAGGAAGCCTGTGAGACGCTTGTATCGGGGAAAGAGCGTGCGATTGACGTCGGCCGCGTCGGCGAAAAATATTTTATTAACATTGCGGGGGCAGGTACCCTAACCGAGCTTACATATGAAGTGCCAAGCCGCCTGAAAACGATGATGGGGCAGATGGCGTACTACGTAAAAGGATTTGAGAAGCTGCCGAGAATTAAACCGACGCAGGTGACGATTCACTATGATGGAGAGACCTTTGAAGGGGAAATTATGCTCTTTCTCGTCTCCAACACGAACTCCGTCGGGGGATTTGAGAAGCTTGCACCGCAGGCGTATCTGGACGATGGCAAGTTCGATTTAATCATCGTCAAGAAGACGAACCTGGCGGATGTCGTCCGCCTCACAGGGGCTGCCATGCGCGGCGAGCATTTGAAGGACGATCGTGTTCTCTACGTACAGGCCGGGGACATCGAAATCATCTCTGAAGATAAACTGGAGCTGAACCTGGACGGTGAGCATGGGGGAGCATTGCAGGAGCGGTTTACCAACTTGTACCGGCATGTGACGATGATGGTGCCGGACAGAATACACACGTGTCTGAAAGCAGATGATGACGCGCAGGCGGAATTAGAATAGCGAAAGAGCTGTCCAGTCCTATTGGCCTGCGACAGCTTTTTTGAGCAACCAAAAATAAAGAGCGGTCCGGCAGTTTCACCGGGCCGCTCTGTAGGGTCAGTTCGATCAGGAAGCTGATGTGACGTCTTCCGCTACTTTGTTCGATTCTTTCTTAATCTGGCGCAGGTAATACACGAACGCAGCGCCGCGAAGAATACCTTCAAGGTGCTTTTTATCAATGTAGTTAATGCCGGCTGTTGCACGGTCGTGCTTTACGGACGTATAGCTTGCGAGCGTGCCTGTCAGGTGATGAGCAGCTTCGCCGGTGTCGTGAATGATATCAAACAGCGGATTCAGCTTGCCGATTTTTTCGTTAACATCCACGAGTGTTTCGTTCGTGTTATAAAGAATCAGCGTTGTCTCACTCGTAATTTCCCCGAGACTTTTATTCAGCGTTGACACCGTATCGGCCGTGTTTGATAGCGTGGCGGCCAGATTGTTGAGCACCGGACGCAGGAACAGTACGGCGACAAAAAATGCAATTGCTAATACAAGAACTCCAATGCCTAACCAATCCATATGTAGCACCTCATTTCAAAAAATTTGAACTTCTTACTATTCATTATCCCGATTTGCTTCGACAATATCAAGCAGGTTTGCAATATATTCGCCGACAAGCGGAGCTGAAACGAGCTGAGATAAAATTAAAATCAGTAAACCGATAAAGATCGCGGTACCGACGGTAAGGCCGACGCCCCGTGCTACACCTGCAATCAGGTTCGTTTTGATAACTTCTCTCGTATTAGTGAAGTGATACGCCATATCCTTCAACCGGCCATTCGTCGTAATATCCTCCAGCTTGTCCAGCAGCTGTTCAAACCGCTGATTCTCTTCCTGGCGCTTCTCATCCCCGCGGGTTTTGGACGGGACTTTTCGTTTTTCCTGCTCCTTCGAAAGCGGCATCTAGTCAACCCTCCTCTGCTGCATCTGATGATTGAATACGGACTGCTGTTCTTATTCCCTGTATGCGCCATATGTAAACAACAGGCAGAAAAAAGGGCGATCGGTTGGGTACATCACGATCAGCAAAAATGAACTTGTGATTAAAGTAATATTTACATATGTTCAAAATTAGTGGTATAGTGGCAAAGTCAGAAGAAAACGCTAACATAACGGGGGATTCACAGATGAACATTTTGTGGGGAATTGCCGGAATTGTAACAGTGCTCAGTATTGCACTGCTGCTGTCATCCAACCGGAAAGCGATTAATCCACGGACGATATTCGGCGGTTTAGCCATCCAGATTTTATTTGCATTTATTGTGCTTTATTCCACGGTGGGCCAGCAAGCGCTGTTTGCCTTCACGGAAGTAGTCAACGCGATCGTCGGCTTCACGGGAGAAGGGATCGACTTTCTCTTCGGCGGATTATTTGAAGCTGAAGGCGTCGGCATGATTTTTGCGTTTGAAGTACTTACGATCATTATTTTCTTTTCTTCACTGATTTCCATCCTTTACTACCTGGGAATCATGCAGTTTGTTATCAAGATTATCGGCGGTGCCCTCGCATGGCTTTTAGGAACAAGCCGGACAGAATCGCTGTCTGCTTCTGCTAACATCTTTGTCGGCCAGACGGAAGCACCGCTCGTGGTCAAACCGTTCCTGCCGCAGATGACACGCTCCGAGCTTTTTGCTGTCATGACCGGTGGACTCGCATCTGTAGCCGGTTCTGTGCTGATCGGGTATTCCCAGCTTGGGGTACCACTCGAATACCTGCTCGCAGCAAGCTTTATGGCGGCACCTTCTGGACTCGTTCTGGCTAAAATTATTATGCCGGAGACAGAGCCGGAGAAAGCGTCAGATAAGCAGGAAATCGATATGGAAGATGATAAAGAGTCCTATAATGTCATCGATGCCGCAGCGAGAGGGGCAAGCACCGGTCTTCAGCTTGCACTGAACATCGCAGCGATGCTGCTGGCGTTTATCGCTCTTGTTGCTCTTGTCAACGGAGGTCTCGGCGTTGTTCAGACCGGTATTAACTGGGTTCTCGATTTCTTTACGACATTTCAGCTGGAAGGATTAACGCTTGAAAATATCTTTGGCGTCATTTTCGCACCGCTCGCCTTTGCGATTGGAGTGCCGTGGGCTGAAGCATTTCAGGCCGGAAACTACATCGGACAGAAGCTCGTTCTGAACGAATTTGTAGCCTACGCTTCGTTTGCACCGGAAATCGAGAACCTTGATCCGAAAACGGTTCTCGTTATCAGCTTTGCGCTTTGCGGTTTCGCAAACGTATCGTCACTGGGGATCCTGCTCGGCGGACTTGGGAAGCTTGCTCCAAGCCGGCGCGGAGATATTGCCCAGCTCGGTGTCAAAGCCATTTTTGCAGGTATGCTCGCCTCTCTCTTGAATGCATCTATTGCAGGCATGTTCTTTTAAAATTTGACGATAAAAGGGGTAATGTATGATGACACAGTCAGTTGCATCCATGATCGACCACACGCTATTAAAGCCGGAAACAGTTGAAGAACAAATCGTTAAGCTCTGCCAGGAGGCAGATGAATACCGCTTTGCATCCGTCTGCGTTCAGCCTGTATGGGTTGAAAAGGCAGCGGAACTGCTAAAGAACGCTGAAGCAAAAGTGTGCACGGTTGTTGGTTTTCCTCTCGGAGCTAATACACCGGAAGTGAAAGCCTTCGAAACAGAAAATGCGATTCAAAACGGAGCAGATGAAATTGATATGGTCCTGAATATTGGAGCGCTTAAGCAGGGAAATCTTGAGCTCGTAGAACGGGACATGCGTGCCGTTCAGGAAGCAGCGCAGGGAAAAGCGCTGACGAAGGTTATTCTGGAAACATGCCTGCTGACAGATGAAGAGAAAACGGCAGCCTGCAAGATTGCCGTGAAGGCAGGACTGGATTTTGTAAAGACGTCCACCGGCTTCTCGACAGGTTCCGCAACCGTAGAAGATGTAGCACTTATGCGCAGAGCGGTCGGAGATCAGGCTGGCGTAAAAGCATCTGGCGGAGTCCGGTCGCTTGAAGACGCGAAAGCGATGATTGAGGCCGGCGCAACACGAATTGGCGCCAGCGCAGGTGTAGCGATTGTAAAAGGGGAACAGAGCGAATCCGATTATTAATCAGTAGAACGTAAGGCCTCGGAGTGAAGCAGATTCCGGGGCCTTCTTTATGGATAAAGCTGCGTAAAATAAACACACTGATTCTCGGAGAAAGCGATTGCAATTTACGAAATTGCGTGAAATAATGTTCATAGACGGAATAACGTTAGTTTGGCTCCAGGGGGAAGGACCATGACAAAGGATAAATTATCACGGGTCGTCAAAGCAGCGAAAATGTATTATCAGCTGGACTACAGTCAGCAAGCGGTGGCGGAAGAGCTTGGTATTTCCAGACCTTCTGTGTCGAGACTTCTTCGAGAAGCCAAAGAGAAGGGAATTGTGCAAATCCGCATCGTAGATCCCTACCAGGATTTACAGCAGATTGGAGCGGTAATCGAGGAGCATTTCGGACTGAAGAACTGTATTGTCGTCGATGCCCCGGTTCACGACGATCATATTATCAAAGAGGAAATCGGGAGACAGACGGCTTCTTACTTGCAGCAGATCGTTAAAGACCACGACATCATCGGAACAACGTGGGGCTCGACGATGTATGAGGTGGCCAGGCAGCTTCAGCAGAAAAGCGTGCACGATGTGATTGTGACGCAGCTGAATGGCGGAGTCAGCTATTCGGAAGCCAATACGTACGCCTCCGAGATCATACACTATCTCGGACGGGCGTTTCATACGTCGCCGTATTTTCTGCCGCTGCCAGCGATCGTCGACCATATGGTAGTGAAGCAGGCGATCGTCTCCGACCGGCACATTCGTCATGTGCTCGATCTCGGTAAAAAAGCGAACATCGCTGTCTTTACGGTGGGCATGCGCTATGAGGATTCCGCCTTGTATAAAGCCGATTACCTGACCGATGATGATATGAAGGTGCTGAAGGAAAAACAGGCGGTCGGAGATATCTGTTCACGCATGTTTGATATTAACGGGAAGCTCTGCGATGAAGATTTGAATAACCGGACGATCGGCATCGAACTTGATGAACTGAAGGAAAAGGAATACGCTGTGCTGGCAGCCGGCGGGCTTCAGAAGCTGGATGCTATTATCGGCTCGCTTCAGGGAGGCTACTGCAACGTGCTGATTACCGACCTCTTCACAGCGGAAGCGCTGCTTGACTGGAAGCAGGAACAGGAAACAAGTGCCTGAGAAGAGTAGATGAATGAGAGAAAAACGTACTCTGCCGATGTTAAAAAGCGACATGAGAAAAGCCGGTGATCTGGAATAGATCGCCGGCTTTGTTGATTTAATCTGGTTTTTCGTTTTCCATTAAGATTGCTCAAAGGCAGTGAGCTGCTTGACCTTTGCAGAGATTGTGCTTTTCGAGACACCATACTGCTCCGCGCAGGCCTGCTGGGAAAGAGGCTCCTCATCCGGGAGTTCTCTTGCAGCCCAATAGTGCAGAGAGGCTGCATAGGCTGCTGGTTTCGTAATGCGGGGTGCTTTCTGATAAAGAAAGCGGCGCAGCATGGATGCAGAGGCTGCACGGACACGCTTTCGAGCAGACAGCTCAGACAGGATCGTTTCATAAGCCTCCTGTTTATCGAAGACGGGTCCGGTTTCCAAGACAGCACCAAGCAGCTGCAGCAGCTGATCAAACTGCTTCGTAAAATGCTTTTGTTTGGTTATCTCCACCCGGGTACATTCATTCAGAAATGCTTCGGCAAGCTTCGACGGGAGTTCAACAGCATCGCTGCCGAGAGCCGGTCCGTCGGGAGTCGGATAAAGGTAGCCGATCACATAGGAACCGCCTTCGATCGTCTGCGAGGAAGGCGTCTTTTGAATCGTCTGCGACTTATCCGTCCAGACGTTTTTCAGCGCGATATATTCGCTGTCTGCGTGAACGACTTCAAACAGGCTCGGCTCAAGCTTTTGCCACGCCCCAAGGAACTCCTGGAATGCGGGCGTATAGCTGTCGTGATGCTCATCGACAAACCGCTCCAGAATCGTTTTATCCTTGAGTTTCCAGTTAAACAGCATCCAGTGAAAGAGGAGCTGGGAGAAGGCGCGGGCATCCGGTACGGCCAATGATTCAAACGCAGCAGTTTTTTTGTCGTACTCGGTTTTAATTTGATCATCAAATGCCTTGCTGTAGTCAAACAGCTTCGGAAGCAGTTCATTAAATGCGCGCACATCTGCCATATCGAATTTAGACTTTGTTTCCAGCTTTTTTAAGCAGCACTTTTTGTATTTTTTTCCGCTGCCGCATGGGCAGGGATCGTTTCGTTTTAACGTAGCCATGATTCCACCTCTAATTTTCTGTATGCATGATTGTCCTAACCTATCATACCAGCTTCAAGTCCGTTTTCAAACAGCCGGAATGTGTTACAATCGGGTAAGCTGAAAAGAGAAAGGACGTACGTACATGAAACAGCAGGCACCAGTGAAAAAAAACGAACAGTACCGGGTGTTAGTCGAGGATTTAACGCACGACGGAGCCGGGGTCGCAAAAATAGACGGTTTTCCGGTATTCATTAAAGGCGCACTTCCCCGGGAAGAAGCCGACATTAAAATCGTTCAGATGAAAAAGAACTTTGCATTTGGCAGACTTCTGACGCTGCATGAAACGAGCAGCGATCGAACGGAACCTCCATGTCCGGTGTTCAAACGATGCGGAGGCTGTCAGCTGCAGCATCTCACGTACAGCGGCCAGCTTGCGTATAAACAGAATGTCGTAAAAGAAGCACTTGCCCGGATCGGCGGATTAACAGACGTTCCAGTGCATGAAACGCTAGGGATGGCGGATCCGTGGCGCTACCGGAATAAATCACAAATTCCAATCGGCGAGCAAAAGGGGCAGATCGTAAGCGGCTTTTATGCTGAGCGCAGTAAGGACATCGTCGATACCGACGAGTGTCTGATTCAGCATCCGGACGCAGATCGCACGATGAATCTCGTGAAAGCAGCAGCGTCGGAACTTGGCATTCGCGCCTATGATCCGCAAAAACATAAAGGACAGCTTCGCCACGTTGTTATCCGGCACGCCAAAACGACGGATGAACTGATGATCGTGCTGATCACGAAAGATAAGGGGCTTCCGAATAAAAAGCAGCTGGCCGACAAGCTGCGCGACACCTTCCCGAACCTGAAGTCGATCATGCACAACGTGAACCCGAAGCGGACGAACGTTATTTTTGGCGACGAAACGAACGTCGTTTGGGGAGAGAGCGTCATTCACGATGAAATTAACGGTGTTCGCTTTGCTATTTCCGCCCGCTCCTTTTATCAGGTAAACCCGGAGCAGACCGATGTGCTCTACGGGAAGGCGCTGGAGTATGCAGCTTTAACCGGAACGGAAACGGTGATGGACGCCTACTGCGGCATCGGCACGATCAGCTTGTTTCTTGCAGGCAGAGCTCGACGCGTATACGGGGTGGAAATCGTTCCGGATGCCGTCGATGACGCGAAGCGAAACGCGGAAATTAACCATATTGAGAACGCTGATTTCTTCGTAGGGGAAGCCGAGAGCATCATGCCCTGGTGGCAGGCGCAGGGAATCCGTGGCGACGTTATCGTCGTCGACCCGCCTCGAAAAGGCTGTGACGAATCGCTTCTCACCACGATGACCGAGCTCGCACCGGAGCGAATCGTCTACGTTTCCTGCAACCCGGCGACCCTTGCCCGCGATCTGAGCATCCTCGCAGAAAAAGGATACGAAACAAAAGAAGTCCAGCCGGTTGATATGTTTCCGCATACGACGCATGTGGAGTGCGTTGCATTGTTAACATCCAGCTAGCTTGATAAAATGAGAAAAAGTCGAATTTCTTTTATGATATTTATAGTAAGTGGAGTTGATTGATTGTGAAAGAGAATTTCTGGCGCGACCTGCCGCGGCCGTTTTTTGTATTAGCACCGATGGAAGATGTGACGGATGTCGTGTTTCGGCACGTCGTCAGTAAAGCTGCGCGTCCCGACGTCTTTTTTACCGAGTTCACGAATTCAGACAGCTACTGCCATACAGAGGGAAGAGACAGCGTGCGCGGGCGTCTGTTATTCACTGAAGATGAGCAGCCGATGGTAGCCCATATCTGGGGAGACAAGCCTGAGTATTTCCAGCAAATGAGCGTAGGGATGGCGGAAATGGGCTTTAAGGGGATCGACATTAATATGGGCTGTCCCGTGCCGAATGTGGCATCAAGCGGAAAAGGCAGCGGTCTGATCCGCCGGCCGGATGTCGCAGCAGAGCTCGTTCAAGCGGCAAAAGCCGGTGGGCTGCCGGTAAGCGTGAAGACCCGTCTCGGCTTTACAGAAGTGGAGGAGTGGAAGGGATGGCTTACGCACATTCTCAAGCAAAATGTGGCAAACCTCTCTATTCATCTTCGCACGAGGCAGGAAATGAGCGCAGTGGATGCCCACTGGGAGCTGATTCCAGAAATCACCAAGCTGCGGGATGAGATCGCCCCGGAGACCTTGCTTACCATCAACGGAGACATTCCCGATCGGCAGGTCGGTCTTGAACTTGCTGACAAATACGGAGTAGACGGCATTATGATCGGGAGAGGAATATTCAAAAATCCGTTCGCTTTTGAAAAAGAGAAAAGAGAGCACAGCAGCCAGGAGTACCTGGATCTGCTGAAGCTGCAGCTCGACCTTCAGGACTATTACGCAGAGCAAGTGCCCCGACCGATCACGAAGCTGCACCGCTTTTTCAAGATATACGTAAAAGGATTTCGAGGCGCCAGCGCACTTCGAAACGAACTGATGCAGACGAAGTCGACAGATGAAGTGCGGGCACTGCTGAAGCAGTTTGAACAGGCGGAGCAGCCGGTATAGCTTTTTTAAAGGCAATCTGGTGCAAAGCTAAAGCTTTGCTTCGATCCAGTCATACGAGTAACAAGCAGCATGTCGGGATGAAGTCCGGCATGCTTTTTTTCGATAAAAATAGTGTTTTATAAATGGCGATTAGTAACACCGTTTGACAACGTAAGGGTAATCAAGCCATAGTAAATAGAAAAGAATTGTCCTTTCAACAATGGTTAAAGCGTGTATTCGTGTGACCAAGTGTAGTTACATATCAATTCGACATACATAAAGAAAAAGGGAAAAGTTTGATTGAGCTGAGAGCAAATTATATAAAGCAGCAACAAAATAATGATAACTAGCCATTTCTGACTGGTTAATTCTATCGTTTAAGTTCTGTTTTCTAAATATGTTCGGAAGGCTGGGATGATAAATATGAATCAAGATGTTGCCGCACTAAATAACTTTTTACTCGATACAGAAGCTCTTCATCGAATAGAAACGAAAGCATCTGCGTTTAATTTGTTTGAAGTGCTTGGGGTTGTAAATCGGGAGATCCGACATAGCAACGTTCTTGCTTGGCTATTAGATCCAAATGAATCTCACGGGATGGATGATTTTATCGTGAGAGACTTAGTCAACATGGTTATGCAGCGTGTCCATGATGACGAAATTGATCATCAAAAGCGTTTGCGGGTGGCTTTAGTTGATTATGCGGATTTAATTGTAAAACGAGAATGGAATAACATTGATATTCTTTTAGTTTCCGAGAAGGAACAGCTCGTCATCGTTATTGAAAACAAGATATGGAGTCAGGAGTCCAACCATCAATTAAACAAATATGAACAGATAATAGAAAACCACTACCGTGATTACATGGCTGTCTATATCTACTTAACTCCATTTGGAGATAGTGCCAGTCACTCTGAACGTTGGGTTAACGTGGATTACTCTACGATTATTAAACTCATTGAAGAAGGCACGAGTCATCGAGAATTAACTTTAAATGAACGGTCACGTGATTTTCTGACACAATACATAGAAATGTTGAGGAGGCACATTGTGGGAGATGAGGAGTTAGAGCAGATATGTAAGGAAATTTATGCAAAACATAAAAAAGCCTTAGATCTCATATACAAATATAAGCCTGATATACAATCTGAGATAGCAAGCAAGCTTCCACATGATATTAAAGATGAAAAGAACTTAATCTTAGATCATTCCATTAAAACGTTTATAAGATTTACAACAAATCGATTGGATTCGCTAATCGAGCACCTAGGCTCTAACTGGACGCCAAGTAAACGAATCGTGCTGTTTGAGTTTCAAAACAGACCGCATCAACTTCTATTAAAATGCATTATAGGTCCAGGTGAACCTGCACTTAGAGAAAAACTCCATCAAGTGGCAATAAAGTACCCTGAGTTGTTTAACATTGCAAAAAACCGACTAAATACTGGATATGCACCAATTTATTATAAAGAAATTCTTCCTAATGGCTATCAAGATGAGTTAGATGAAAGCAGTATTTTTGAAATGATCGAACAAAAGATGAACGATTTTTTAAAAACCGATTTAGAAAAGCTTGAATCAGCTTTTGAGAACGAGTTTCAGAGTGATAATACCTGTTAATGTTAATGGATTAGTATGGCTGAATCTGAAGAACACGCTATTATCGTGGTGCTGGTTACAACACTTAACTCTAAGCCTTATTGGAATAAGTCTATGAATAAAACGTATGCAGCTAAACCTTCTAAAACAACAAGTTCGAAGCGAAGAGCGTTGACTCCGAGAGGATCAGGCCGAGGCAAAGATCCACTGGCTCGGAATCACCGAGCCAGTTAGCTGAGACCGGCCCCTCCGGAAAGCATACGCTCGTAGGCACAGAACACAGCTTTGTTTGAATTTACTCATCTACCTCGTCAGAAAGTTCCTATGTTCGTGCCTATAATTCTTTCAGCTCTGCTTTCATGTGATTTATGTATTTCTGCTAAACCTTTTGTGAATGAATTAATGAACTTTATTTAGAACCGTAAAAATAGTTAGCCTGTAACAAGTTCGAGTGAAAATTGAATTAATTATACAAAGGGGCTGTTGAATATGATGATTAGTCCTGAGTGGTATTACGAGGAGCACCTGAACGGGAAATCAAAAGAGCAGATTATGACCTCCATAAGGGGACTTAAGCAGAGGATAGGCAGCCTCAAAAATTCAATGGAAAACCCGTATGAGGATATAAAGATTTTTATGCAACCAAGCGAAGAAACTCAACTTTACTGGACTCGTGAATATTTAAAAATGGCTAAGCAAGCTTACGCTGAAGCAGGGGGAACTTACATCTTGTCTGAATCTGAAGCGAGAGCAGCTGAATTTGATGAAAACATTTATTCTATCAGCAAAATAACCTTTCGTATTAAAAAGAGCTCCGATATCTTCCATAAATATGTTATAGAAGTTTTAAATGATATAATAACCCTTTCTGAATTTAGAGAACATGGTTTAATCAAAAAACGTCATAAAAAAAACGTGACAAAAACCGTTTTTTTATATGAGCTTAAAAACTTGCATATTGGTGAATGGCGTAGACGATACTCTGCTAAACATGATGAATTCAACGTGCTCAATATAACGAAGTGGGAAGTAGAGTTTGAATATAGCAATGAATTTAAACCAAAAAAATTTGGTGGAGAAAATGCCTATCCATATAATTTTGATAGGTTTCAGATGTTATTTGAAGTAGATTGATTTAAAATAAAGACACCAAAGGAATTTTAGTGTTGAGCAGAACATGATTAATGATTAGTGTTGATAGGAAGAAAACACGCTTATAACAAAGAAGTCTTTTCGCTATCTTTTCCTTGCGAACGGGATGGTCTTTAAGCTTTCCCCTTTTAGAGGCGTCTTGAGAATCACCTTGTCTTTCCTGTTCCTGAGCGGAAAGACAAAGAACAAAACGATCTCTCTTTTGTTTTAGCGAATAGAAGCGCAACGAAAACCGGCGGACGCCTGTGGAAGAACGAGCTGGGAAGATCCCGCAGCGAATCGAGGAAGCTGAGGAGCTCGTCCACGGCAAGCCTGCCGAGTTGTAGTGACGCATCTTTCTATAATTTAATACCTGCATAATAAGCAGCATGTCATTGTCAGGGGACATGCTGCTTTTACGATTAAGAAAGCTCCTGCTTCCGAGCATTCAATTCCTTCAGTTCAACCTCAATATCGCTCAGCCGTTTTTCCAGCGGAGCCAGATTACCGCCAATGGACTCAAGCTTATCCAGGTTGTTCTGCAGCTGTACATACTCATCCTTCAACTCTAAAATCTGGCCGTCGATCTGCTGTTTATCCACGATCATCACCTTCTGCTTTCGTTTTGTTTAGTGCAAGCTTATCATGAAGCGGCGGTTTGGGAAAAGGCCGGCCGCCGCATAGAAAAGAGCGTCCCCGTTTAATGGAACGCTCTTCGTTTATGCCATTGATTTTCGCCCATATCGCTTATAATCCTCATAGGTTCCGGAACCTCTGCATGAACGGCACTGCTCGGCCGGCTCATAGCTGTATTCACTGACATACGCTTTCGTAACGCCGCGGCCTCTGCAGTCGATGCACTTATTCTTTCGTTCAAACCGGTGTGCACGTCTCGTGTAAAGAAGCTTGCGGGTGCCTTTCGTTCTGTCCATCACTGCCATGTCTACAACCTCCTTTATAAAATGAGGAAAAGACTGATCAGCCCGTCTGAACAAAAAGTTCCCGTGGCACAAGGATGGCCGACGGGACTCCATGGAGTAAAAAAATAAGCGGGGTGCTTATGCGTCTATTATATAAAATACATTCCATATGTACAAGTGTATTCTCTAAATAAACATGATAAGCTTAAATGGAGCGATTTTAACACGGGGGAGGACCTGCGCATGAAAACAGGTATTGAAATTGATCTGATTGTCCATGACAGTTTGGATGCACTGCGCTTATATGAAACGATTTTTGATGTTCAACGTCTGACTGTAACTGATCTCCAGCAAGGTCAGAATGAAGTGATTTTTTCGATTTATGGTACAGAAATACATCTGCTCGATGAAAACGAAGCATACGGCATGAAGGCACCTTCTGGTGAGGAGCCGCTGCCAATCTGGATTAACGTAACAGTACCGGACATTCATAAATCGTATAACAACGCCATAGCAGGCGGATGCAGAAATATGCAGCCTGTCACAACCATGGAGAAGTACGGCATATCCAATGCAGTGTTTATGGATCCATTCGGGTATCAGTGGATGCTCCATGAAGTACACCGGGATCTGAGTGACGAAGAGCGGGATGCGATGCTCAGAGGAGAATAGCGTGAAAAGCTTCACAAAACGTTCACTAGCTGACGGCTCAGAACGGGAATAGGAAGGTATACCGGAGCCTTACAGTCGGTGTGTGCCTGTCGGGAATGTGGGGGCTGGATCGGGAAGAGCCTGCACCGGATTTACTCCAGGCTCCGGATTCAGTCAACTGGATCAGTCAGCAAAAAGGACCGTCTCAGCAAGTTGCTGAAACGGTCCTTTAGGTTATAACAATGTGTTAGAGGTGAATCGTTACATCTGCATTTTCACGCAGTTCCTGAGCCAGCGTCTGGGAATACTCGGCTTCCTGTTCAGCGCGCAGCTGTTCTTCCAATTCAGGCTGAATTTCTTCAAATTCAGGCATTTCCATTTCTTCGCCGCCTTCACCGCCGGCCATTTCTTCCTGCTGGGCGACGAGCTGCTCGTAATACTCTTCAACCTCTTCCTCGGAAGGATCAACGTCGCCGGCCTCTGAAGCGATCAGTTCATCGACTTTAATCTGCATTTCTGCTTCTTCCTGCAGATTTTCTACATCTTCACCCTGTTCTTCCAGCGCTGCAACAAATTCATCGCCGGATTCCATGCCGCTTTGAGCAGCCAGCTCGTCAAACAGTTCGTTCACTTCCTCTTCCGATGCTTCAAAGCCTTGCTCTTCTGCTTCCTGCACCATCAGCTCCAGATCTACCATATTCTGCACGAGCTCTTCCTGAAGCTCCTGCTGGTCAATTTCTTCACCAGTCATCTGTGCCTGCTGGGCAGCCTGCATGAACATGTTTTCATAGGTAACCGCGAATTCGTCGCGTTCAATTTCTTCGCCGTTTACTTCCGCAACAACCTCCGGAAGATCATCTGTTTCTGCTTCAGGCATGTCCTGCTCTCCCATGTCAGCAAGCTCATCGGCTCCTTCAGGGTCTTCTGCAGCTTCTTCATCGTTCATTTCTTGTTCGGAATTATTGTTCATACCGCCATTTTCAGGTGCTTCTTCTGTATTGCCTTCGTTGCCGCCGCAAGCTGCGAGAATCAGCATCGCAGACGCTGCTGCGGTTGTTAATGTCCATTGTTTTTTCATCGGATAACTCCCCCTAACGAATAACTTAGTGGTGAGTGTAACACACTGCCGAGAAGCGTTTCGCCCCTTGCGGCTGTAAGATCAGAGCGGATTTCTAGTATCTATGAGACTGTGGGATGCAAAACAGCGACATAAGCGCTGTCGTGCTCTTTCCATCAGCCAAATACGGATAATTTGTAAAATCATGAAATGGACTGATCCTCGAAACGTTCCGCAAATGGAACATTTAAATGTGGATAAAGTCGGGTATAGCAGCAGAGACAATCATTTAAAGGAGGAGTCCGTAATATGAAACGAGTAGATTTTGAAGTAGCAGGCACTGGTCAAGGAATGAAAACAGAGGTGGCATCGGACAAGCATACAATCGTCATCGATGAACCGCCTGCGATGGGTGGAAACGATGAAGGGCAGGACCCGTTGACGAACCTGCTTGCCTCTCTTGCAGGCTGTGAGAATGTCATCGCGCATATGGTTGCAGACGAAATGGATTTTAATCTTGATAAGATCGACTTCAAGGTTAGCGGTTATATCGATTTGCGAGGTTTGCAGGGAGAAGAAGGCGTGAAACCGTATTTTCAGGAAGTGACGGTAAAAGCGGCCGTCCATACCGATGAATCAGACGAGCGGATCGATGAACTGCAGCGAAAAACAGATGCGCGCTGTCCCGTGTATACGACGCTTGAAGCAGCAGGCATTCCACTGCAGACGGCTTGGACAAAGGCATAAGCAATGCAACAGAAGCCGGCGATTAAGTTAGGGATCGCCGGCTTCGTGCCGTTTGCTGTCGTATTCGGGGGATTATGATAAACGAAACCGATCTAATTCTGTACGCAGGCTTTTCGCGCTGCCGGAGAGGCTTGAAGCGCTTGACGCCATCTGTTCCATAGATCGGTCTGTTTCTTCGGCAGAAGCGGTTGTTTCCTGGATACCGGCTGCGGCTTCCTCTGCTGAAGCTGCTGCCTCCCCGAGAGAAGCATGAATCTTCGAAGTCTGGCCGGACATACCGGCTACGTTTTTACCGATTTCTCTCATTTGATCAGCAAGCTCCGTGATCGACACCTGAATAGCTGTAAACGTCTGCTCGGTCGCTTTCATATTGCTGCTGCCTTCGCTCGTTTCCTCATAGCCTTTTTGCAGAGATTCTGCGACGGAGAGAGAATCCTGCTGTACGCTGTGAACGATATTGGTGATGTCTGCAACGGAGCCGGTGACCTGCTCAGCGAGTCGCCTCACCTCGTCGGCGACTACTGCAAAGCCGCGGCCTTGCTCGCCGGCGCGCGCCGCCTCAATAGCTGCGTTCAGTGCTAACAGGTTCGTCTGTGCTGCGATATCTTCAATCACGGTCACAAGCTTGGAAATGTTATCGGTTTTCAGCTGCAGCTCATCCATTTTGGTAACGGCGCTGGACATTCTTTCATCAATCCGCTGCATGGATTCACCTGAACGAAGAACCACGTTTGTGCCTGAATCCGTCAGCTTCAAAACATCGTCAGAGGACTGAAGTGCCTGTTCGACATTAGAGCTCGATTGAGCCATCGTTTCGCTGAAGGAAGCCATCGAGCTGCTCAAGGTCGTCGTGACAGAAGCTTGATTTTCTGCGCCTGCAGCCAGCTGCTCCATAGTGGAGGCTATTTGAGCAGATCCGCCCCGAACATCCTCAGAAGCGTGAGCGAGGCTTGTGCTGCCATTTTCGACCTCAGCTGCTACAGATCCAATTTGTTGCAGCAGAATGCGGTTATTTTCTGTCATTTGATTCAATGAGTCTACCATCGCTTTTGTTTCGTCTTTTGTGCGGACATGAAGCGCCGGACCGGAAAGGTTGCCGTCTGCCAGCTCTCGAAGTCTGTTCGTCACAGAATGCACAGGCTTTGCAATCGAACCTGCTGTCACAAATGCAGTAACAAGGCCGGTCACGATGACAAGAACTCCGGCACCGACTGCGATCAGGAACAATAGGTTTGACGACTCATTTACATTCTCAGCGCGGAGTGCGACCTGACTGCTTCGATCGGCAGCAGCTCCCTGAAAATAAGCCATCAGCTCCTCTGCGTCGGTTCGGCCGGCGGAATTCATGTAAGCAAGTGCCTCTTGCTCCCGGCCATCCTGATACACTGGAAAGACATTTTCCCTTACTGCATCCGTCCAGGCTTCGGCCTGCTGAATGGCTTTGATCGACGCTTCGTTTGACGTTTGCTGAAGCACCTCTGCTGATACCGCATCAGCCTCTGCCGTAACGGCTTCAAAGCTTTCTTCAAATCGTGGATCACCGGTGAGCAAAAAGCCGCGGACAAGCGCGAGCCGCTCTGTCATGGCGTATGACAAAAAGTGATCAGCCTCCAGCTGCGGAAGCTCTGACTCTGAAATCTGTTCTGATTCACTGCTTATGTATTGAAAAGACATACCGTTAACAATTCCCTGAACGGCGGCAATAAGCAGGATAATGAGAAACCCTGCTAGAATCTTTGTACGTATGTGCTTCATGATGCTGGCTCCTTTAGTATCATTTATGCAGGTAAAAAGTACTGCAATACCTAGTATCGGCTGCTTGCAGCCAGTTGTTTAGCAGCATGCAAACAGGAGGCCCGTAATGGAAACAACATGGCTTGAACAAATGAATCAAATAAGCATCACAGCAGTGGATCATAATGAACCGGTTCTGGTTTCCGGTATTCCGGAAGGTGTCAGATGTGTCGGGATTGGAACGGATGCTGCCGTCTTTCAATCAGCAGAGCATCCGGAGTATGCGGTGAAGCTTTACGCAGGGGGAAGAGAAGCGAAGGCAGCTGAAGAGTTCCGGATTTATAAGCTGCTTGCAG
This sequence comes from Alkalicoccus luteus, assembly GCF_052061695.1. Lineage (NCBI taxonomy): Bacteria > Bacillati > Bacillota > Bacilli > Caryophanales > Bacillaceae > Alkalicoccus > Alkalicoccus luteus. The sequence continues at coordinate 37,618 of NZ_JBPZEY010000014.1, read as the reverse complement.
GTTCGGCCTATTTCCCTGTCTGCACGTATCAGGAGGGCAGGCTGCTGGTAATGAGCTTCGAGGCAGGAACGACCTTTTACGACTGTCTGCTGCAGGGGACTGAGATTCCGGAGACTGCCGTGGAAGAGGTAGAGGAGGCAAGACAGTATGTGCGGTCGCGCGGTTTAAATCCGAGAGACATTCATTTGAAAAATATTCTGCTGCAGGAAAACGGAATTAAAATACTGGATGTATCAGAATACGGCAAGCCAGGAAACGACATGCGGTGGGAGCACTTAAAAGAGGCGTATGAAGAGGTTTACAGTTTAATAAGAGGAAAAGCGCTCCCGCTCTGGCTGCTGGAGACAATTCGTAAGTGGTACAACAGGCGGGAGAAATACTTTCAATCCTATGAAGAATTTAAGCAGTTTTGTTTAAAAATGCTGCGCTATCGTGCAAAGTAATCAGCCGTACGACAGGCTGTTCAAGAAGCGGTGTGCGTCCGCTTCTTAGCTTTCGCAGCCGGTGCCGGAACCGCCTTCTCTTCTTTTACAGCAACAAGAAAGATCATACTGAAGATAAATAAGGTGCCGACCCACTGATAAGTGCCGAACGGCTCCTGCAGCCACCATACTGTCGCTGCCACAGCTGAAAGAGGCTCAAGACTCCCTAGAAGCGATGTCTCTTTTGCCTGAAGCGTCTGCAGGCTTTCAATATAAAACCAGAAGGCGATCATCGTACCGAAAATGACGATGAACGTGAGTGCAGCCCAAGCCGAAAGTGGAAGGGAGGCAGCCGGAATATCCCAGGGGGCGTGCAAAAAAGAAAGGAGGGCGCCGCCGATCACCATCGCCCAGCCTACGATGACAAGCGCCGAGAACTGTTTCAGCAGCGGTACAGCATAAAGTGTATAAAAGGCAAGCGCAGCACCGGACAAAAGCCCCCATATTACTGCAGGAACTGGAACCGATAGTGCCTGCACGGATCCGTTTGTGAGCAGCAGAAACGTTCCGCCGAGCGCGAGCATGACCGCAGCGGCATCACGGACTGTCAGCCTGGACTGTCTGCGGAGCAGGAGCCAGCCGATGATCATCACCGGCGCCGTATACTGAAGCAGGGTGGCAACGGCCGCATTTCCGTAGCTGATAGAAGCCATGTACGTGTACTGCACAGCAAGCATGCCAAATATCCCGAAGAGGACAAGTGGAATCGCGGTCTGCTTCGTTGTCCATACGCGCACAAGCTCCCGCCGGTCCTTCCAGACTGCCTGTACAAGGAGCAGCAGTAATCCGGCAACGATTAATCGCAGGCTGACAAGCCAGTTGACCGGAATTGAAAATTCCTGAAATACATATTGTGAAACGGTTCCGCCAAGACCCCAGAGCGTTGCCCCTGTAATCACGAGAAAAAACCCCCACCAGCGCGGCATTATGAAAACTCCTTTCCTTCCAAACTCTTTCTTTAGTGTAATACAGTGCCACAGCTTCGGTAAAGGCAGTCTGACAGCCTATGTTTAGTTATTTCAACTTATTGGGAATATGAACGAACAGGAGATAAAAAGAAGGAGGAGGCATACAGCATGAAAAAACGAGTAGTCGGAGTATTCTCATCAGAGTCAGAAGTAAGAGAATCCGTTGAATCATTAAAATTGGACGGCCACAGACCGGAGGAAATTATCGTAGCAGCCGGAGACAGTGATGCGGCAGACTGGCTGAAGTCCGAAACGAATGTACGCATTGAGGAGCCTCAGCAGGAAGAAGGCACAGGCAATGAGGAAGATCAGTCCTTTTGGGAAAAGATAAAAACCGCGTTTAAAGGAACGACAGAATTTAAGGGTCAGGACGGAGGATCGGAAGGCTTTACGTTTGATAAAATCGGTATTTCCGGTGAAGAGGGCCAAAAACTTGAGGCCGAGCTCGACAACGGCAGGATGGTCGTTCTGGCTCCGGAGATGGAAGCAGGAGCTGCCTTTGATGACGAGAAAACAGAAGGCAGCATCGATCCGGAAGGTCCGAGCCAGATTGGGGATCCAATGAGCTCCGAGGATCCTGCCGAACAAGCAGAGGATGCACCAAAGTTCCCGCAGGATAGTGACGTGGATGAGAAACACCGAGACCGTTAAATGAAGACCCGCTATCCGGCGGGTCTTTTCTTATAAATGTTTGTTTTCGCCGCTTTGCATGAAGATCTGAGCAGAATCGTTTACGAAGGGAGGAGGGATTGGTAAGCTGTTACATGACTTACAAAAAGAAAGGGTTCTGATAGATATGCATGCATTACCTGTCTCCGCTTTAAATCTGGCACCAGTCAGACAAGGCGAAACGATCGCTGACGCTATAGATGCTATGACGAGACTGGCAGCTTCCGTTGAAGATGCCGGCTACACCCGCTACTGGATTGCCGAGCACCATAATACGCCGACCCTGGTCAGCTCTGCTACGCCGTTATTGATTCAGAGGACGCTGGAAGAAACGTCTTCGATCCGTGTCGGTTCCGGCGGCATGATGCTGCCGAACCATTCTCCGCTCGTTGTTGCCGAGCAGTTTGGCACACTGGCTGAGCTTTATCCTGAAAGAGTGGATCTCGGTCTTGGACGCGCTCCCGGAACGGATATGAATACAGCGAGAGCGCTGCGACGGACGCACATGGATACGGCGGTTCACTCGTTTCCGGATGATGTGCAGGACTTGCTTCACTATTTTGGTCCCCCTGAAATACAAGGGAAGGTGAAAGCTCATCCGGGAGTTGGAACCGGCGTACCGCTTTACATTCTCGGTTCGTCTACAGATTCCGCCGTTCTCGCTGCCCGGCTTGGACTGCCTTACGCATTTGCTGCTCACTTTGCTCCGCAGCAGATGGAAGCGGCCATCCGCATATACCGCGAGCAGTTTCAGCCGTCCGAGTGGCTTGATAAGCCGCATATGATCGTCTGTCTAAACGTTATCGCGATGGAATCAGACGAAGAAGCAGCCCGCGAGCAGACGACGATGCAGCAGTTCTTTTTGAACGTAGTCCGCGGCACGCAGCAGCCTTTGCAGCCGCCTGTCGCGTCCATGGATGGTATTTGGTCACCTCAGGAAAAAGCAATGTCCCAGGCGATGTCGAGCATGACGCTTGCCGGCAGTGAGGAAACTGTTTCCCGGCAGCTGCAGGAGTTTCAGTCCCGGTTCGCCGCTGATGAAATCATGGTCGTGTCCTACATTTACGATGAAGAAAAACAGCACGCCTCCTACCGGCGGTTTGCTGACATTGCTAAAAAAACGAGCAGCTCGCAAACGACAACCTGATTAAGAGAGACCTGGAAGCAGTTTTCCGGGTCTCTTCGTGTGTAGGCGGAGCCGCCGCTGCATGTATAGGGAAGCAGAGGACATCGGCTGAAGGCTGGTTGAAAATGGTTAACGTTTGCGGTGAAAGCATGAACGTTGCCGGCAAGGTGTTCAACTTCTGCTGCAAAAGCTTTAACAATGGCCGGTACATGTTTACGAGTATCAACTTAGGAGTGGTATAACGAAAATAGCGTTAACGAAGGCGGGTAAACATTCAACATTTCCCGGTAAATGTTAAACTTTTTTGCGCTTCAGGGTCCAATCAAGCTTTCTTTGCTTTGACATTGATGCATGCTGAACAGAAAAATCGACCTCAGGGTTGAAATGATAAGTTGAACGCTCAGAATGAAAACTTCTGCCACCAGTTTGATAAGATTTTCGCTATCGCGAACGCCAGTTGAAAACTCTGATAAGTTTCAGCCTGAGAATGAAAAGTTTAGCGCCAGGGTTGAAAAGTTTATTGCTGCTGATGAAAAGTTGGCACGCTCTCGTAATAACTTTCCGCTCCTCTTATTCGATCAGACACTCACGCACTCCTCTAACCGCCCATAACGAAAAAACCCGGAAGGCAGCAAGCCTCCGGGTCATTATGCTGTTTCTTACGTGTTATCACCTGTACATCTTTACAATCGACTGCTTCTGCCGGTCAGCGAAGAGGAGCTGCCGCCAAACGAATAACCTTTCTGCTTCCTAAACGTAATCCATATTCGTTAAGACGGGGGAGCCATCTCCAAGTCTTCCACCGGTTTTTCGTAGTATTTCGTATCTTTTCGTGCGTTGTAGCGATCGGCTTTTTCAACCTGCACGGCGATGTTGTAGTCCGGTATGCCGGCAAATTTTTCGTAGCGGCCTTTCGGCAGCAGGAAGTTTCCTTCCGGGAAGTGAACGCCGATATTGGAATCGGCCATTTCGGCGATCCGGGCTTTACCCTGAAAGACGCCGTGCTGGTTATACACGACGACCGCTTCGCCTTCATGAATGCTGAGACGTCGTGCGTCGTTGCTGCTGATGAGCACGTCATAGCGGTCTGCCTGATTGAACGGGTCTTTCTCCCCATATACCATGGAATTAAACTGCTTGCCGCGCCGGGTAGTGACGTAAAAGTCGCCTGGCTTGCGATTGAGGTCCGGAATATCGACCGGAATCAGGTTTCCGCGGCCGTCTTCTGTCGGACAGATGCCATCCTCGCAAAGCCATGCGCCGCCCCACTGGAACACGTCTCCTTGACGCTTCAAATGCTGAACACCTTCATAGGCGGGATTCGCCACAGCGATTTCATCGCGGATTTCCTGTCCGGTTTTAAAGTCCACAAGGTGGGCTGTTTCAGGCTTGACGCGTTTGGCGAGATCGACATAAATCTTCCATTCCGCGCGTGCTTCTTCAATTTTATTTTTGTTGCCTTCGATTTCAGGAGAGAAATAAACCATACGCTCCGTTGACGTCGAGGTGCCGCCGCCTTCCTGCTCGTAGCGTGTTTTCGCCGGCAGGACAATGACCGCTTCTCTTGCATCCACTAGCGTGGATGTATTCAAAATGATATCTTGGTGAACGCGGATCTCCAAATTGGCGAGTGCTTCTTCGATAAAATCCGGATCCGGCATCGTTTCAAGGAAGTTTCCGCCGGACATATAGTACATCTTTATTTTTCGTTCATGGTCTTCGGGCAGCATAATGTTCTCCAGACTCACGCCGACAATATCACCCTGCCACGCCGGCAGCTTGAAGTTCCAGAGCTTCTCAATGCGGGGAATGTTATCCCCCTTATAGTCGCCTCCGGGAAGGACAAACGGATCGGCGCCCATTTCACCGCTCCCCTGAACAGAAGAGTGACCGCGGAATGGCATCAGGCCTGCGTGCTTTCTGCCGAGAAAGCCTCGCAGCAGTGCCAGGTTCGCGACCTGTGAAATGTTATCGGTCGCAAAGGTGTGCATTGTGAGGCCGAGCGCCCAGGCAAACACGGCATTTTTACTGTTGGCGAGCAGCTCGGAAAGCTCGATGATCCGTTCTTTACTAACGCCGGAAGAGGATATAATTTCATCCCATGATTGCGCAACGACGTGCTGTTTTAACTGCTCATAATCATTCACATGTTCATCAACGAATGCATGGTTAATCGCAGACCCGTGCGCCTCTTCCTCCATATCAAACCAGTGCTTCATAATACCGTGCATGAAGGCGATATCGCCTCCGATGTTTACCTGATAGAAATCGTCCGCCACTTTCGTACCAAAAATAGCAGACTCGGGAACAGACGGCACCCAGTATTTATCCATTGAAGGCTCTTTATACGGGTTAATGACGATAATTTTCGTACCCTTTTTCTTTGCCTCAAGCATGTACTTTGTGGAAACAGGTGATGAATTAGATGCAACGCTTCCCCAGAAAAGCAAAACGTCGGTACCGATCCAGTCCTGATAGTTAGATGTAGATGCGCCGACACCGATCGAGCGCTTCAGTGCCGTTTTACTCGGTGAATGACAGATGCGTGATGCATTATCAACGTTGTTCGTCCCGAGAAAACGGGCCACTTTTCCGCCGACATAATACGATTCATTGGTGATGCCGCGGGACGTCATATAAAACGCATACTGCTTCGGATCAAGCTTCTTCATTTTGGCAGCAATCTGATCCATCGCGTCATCCCAGCTGATGCGGGAGAAGGAGCGTTCTCCGGGACGTCGGATGAGCGGGTAAGGAATGCGGCCAAGCTTGCGCAGCTCGGTCGACGAATACTTGCGAAGCTCATCAATGTCCGAGTGCAGGACATCTTCGTCTATTGCCGGCATCGTATTCAGGCGCAGCACGTTAAAACGGGTCGTGCAGACGTGCGGGCCGGTGAGCGTCTGATCATACAGTCCGGATACGCCGAGGGCACAGCCGTCGCAGACGCCTTTCGTGATGATGTTTTTAGCGTAATTTAAGTTGTCCTTGTTTTCCCACATTGTTTTAAACGAGTCGCGGATATGCTTCGGCTTTACTTTGCCGAGGCCGAAGGGAACAGGACTCACCCAATGTTCCGGTGCCGGCATTTTCGCTTTTTTCATCGGTCCGTTATGCTTTGTCTTTCCCATGATCATTCCTCCTGAAAGGTAATAAAAAAACCACCGCATCCGCACCCCGAAAAAACGGGGTGCTGGAATCGGTGGTTGAGTCTTTAACAGGGACGCTGTCAAGTGCCTAACCTTCTTTTTCGTTTCTGAATTTTTTCTCCAGATCCTCATCGAAAATAAAGATCGACATGCCTTTATCCTGTTCAATATCAATGTCTACAAATAAATCGACGAAGTTGCATTCCAGCAAGTCTTCCATCTCAACAGGCCGGTGTGTGCGGTAAATGTTTTTTACCATTTCGGTTCGAGCTGCACGCAGCATCTGACGACCGTCCTGATCGCTGGCAATGAATTTCTCCACTGGGGAGAGGTTGCCTTCCATCTCGCATATCGCCCAGTTTTTGCAGAAAGTCGTTTGAATCCTGCTTGGACCTTTGCCCATATGCCGTTTACGGAAAGAACGGACGAGATTGCTGAATTCTGCTTCATATTTTCCCATCAAGCGCCAATCCTTTGCAGTGAATGTATAAAGAAAGCGTAGTCTTATCTGAAGCGCTTGTCAACTTGCGAGCTTCTGATCCGCTTTCGCTTCCCGAAGTCTTCGGATGTCGACCCGGATAATGAGAGAGACGAATAAGGCGATCACAAACATGCCGCCGAAGATATAAAGCGTTGCTGCATAGCTTTCCGTGATCTCCCGCACCTGTGCCGCAATGATTGGTCCGGCAAGGCCGGCAAGCGCCCAGGCAGTCAAAATGTAGCCGTGAATCGCGCCGAGCTGCTTCGTTCCGAATATATCTCCAATATAGGCCGGGATTGAAGCAAAGCCGCCGCCGTAACATGTCATGATTAAAAACAGCACGACCTGGAAGGCGATTGCATGGGTCAGCGACGGAAGCATAAAGAAGGCTGCGATCTGAATGGCGAAAAATGCTGTGTACACGTTCGGTCGTCCGATGTAGTCGGAAATCGAAGCCCAGGCCAGTCGTCCGGCCCCGTTGAAGAAGCCCATGATTCCAACCATCGTTGCAGCAGCCGCCGCCGAAAGTCCGGCAATTTCCTGTCCCATCGGTGAAGCAACTGCCAGGATCGCGATCCCGCAGGTCACGTTAATGAACAGCATAATCCAAAGAAACCAGAAGCGTTTTGTTTTCACGGCTTCATTTGCAGTGAGCTGGGAAAGATCGCCTCCGCTTTTCGCTTTTTCAGCCTGGAGTTCCTTCATATAGCCTTCCGGCGGACGCTCCAGGTACAGCGAAGAAGCAAACATAATGACAAAGTAGGCGGTACCAAGAATAAAGAAGGTAGAAGCAATGCCGACAGAGTCGATCAGCGACGCCATAATGGGACTGGCGATCATGGCAGCGAAACCAAAGCCCATGATAGCAAGACCTGTCGCTAAGCCGCGCCGGTCGGGAAACCATTTCACAAGGGTGGATACCGGCGTGATATAACCGACGCCGAGTCCGATGCCGCCGAGCGCTCCGTACGTGAAATAAAGCAGATAGAGTGACTCTGCCTGAACGGCAAAGCCAGCTCCTATCAAGCCGGCACCGAAAAAGGATGCGGAAACGAGACCTGAAATGCGAGGTCCGTATTTCTCAACAAAGTGCCCCATAAAAGCAGCTGATAGTCCGAGAAAAACAATGGCGATACTGAACGTCATGGAAATAGCGCTGAGGCTCCAGCCAAATTGTTCAGACAGCGGATTAGTGAATACGCTCCATGCATAGACAGAGCCGATCGAAATGTGAATACCTACAGCGGCCAGCGCGATCAGCCAGCGGTTCTTTAATTTTCCATTCATCATGCTGCACTCCCTTTTGTGTAGTCAAGATTTTGATCAGCCGCCAATAAAAAAACCGCTGCCTTTTCAAGGAGAATAGTCTTCTCCTTGAACGGCAACGGTAAACGACAGCAGGTGCGCTGCTGAACGGCCAACGTAGCGTTTTACTAGATAGCTGCATTTTCGTGAAACCGGTGACAGGGTCGCTGTTCCGCGTCATCACGATGCAGGATGTATGATTGCAATCATTATAATACCTGCTAATGTAAGCATTTACAATAGAACGAGTGAAAAAAGTTCAATTTTTGGACACAATTGCAGCTTTTGTTGCGGGAGTCTAAAGAATTTCGTATAATGACCACAGTTGCAAGGAGGGATGTAACATGACCTGTTCGATCGATCACAGTTTACAAGATGTTCAGCAGAAGCTGGAATCTCAAAAGTCCTATCTGCCAATAGAGCTCTATGAAGCAAGTGTCCGCTATCTGGAAACAGCCAGTCATCAGACGGCACTAAACGAAATGTTCCATCTGCTGAAAAAGTATGATCTTGTATCAGAAGAAGAAAAACGAATCAGAGAGGCGTCACTTGCGACGCTGCTCCACTCTGCTTAAATGCAGTACGTGAAATGGGCCCGGCAGTCCTGTTAAGGACTGCCGGGCTTTCTAATTGGAGCATTTTCAGTGACAGCAGGATAGACGCGTCTTTATGAATGAACGTAGGTTTCTATCAGCTCTTCACGAACGCCCTTCTGCTCAGCTTCTTCCTTCCATTCCTCCAGCATCTCCATTCCCTCTACGATCGTGTTCTGCATGTCAAGAACGACAGCAGTATGAAGCGGGTTAGCAAGCTGGCCTTCTTCCGTATAAAGCCCATCCTCCAGCAGTCCATACAAAATGCACATAGATTCCTGAAAATAGTGGGCGGGGGTGAGCGTTACGCGAAACGTAACCGATCTGGACGTAGATGCGTTTTTAAACATATGTGGTGTGTTAATGGGAATACTGATTCGTCCGCTGTCCGGACTCAGGTCCATCTGTTCACCGCTGCGCTCAATATGCAGCTTGCCCGACACGACTTCAAACATTTCCTCGAATTTTTCGTGATAGTGCACGGGCGGACCGGAAGCGCCCGGCGGCAGGTATACTTCGATTTTCTCGTAGCCCTGACCAGCCGGAGCTTTTTCGAGAAACGTGATGCGCTCTCCTGTCAGCTTATTTGTAATGGATTGCTTCGGTATAGAAGTCATACCATTACCTCCTTCTCTTTTATTTACCATATTGTACCTTAAAAAGAAAACGGTTACCATAAAAAGACATGTAATGATGTCTGAAACCTAAATAGTCATGTAAGGAACCAGACGACAATAGGCAGAAATGGATATTCAAGCAGCGAAGAGAACGAGGACAGCTGGTATAGGGAAGCGGATAGAAAGATGAGAAAGCAGGATGTGTGGATGTTTTTGGGAGGAGTTGCAGCTGCCATTGCTGTGCTGTCATTGCTTCATGCGCTGGGAGTACCGGGGGTTTGACACCGTATTACCGTTTATATTTGGTGAAGACAATGTGCTCGCATAGGATCGCTGTTGGTATTGCGTATTGTTTTCCTGCTCGTGCTCGTCTCCAAAAGAGAAAAATCTTCCTCATAAACCAGGTGTCGGCACTGTATTTGCATTAGGGCACCAGTTGAAGAAGTCACCTGCTGCAATCTGCGTCTATAACTAAAAAGGTAAAGCAACATAGAAGACCCCGGTCATTCCCATGGAAATGACCGGGGTCTTTTTCAATCATGCAGAAAGGTTAACTGGTTAATTGCTCCGCTCGGCAGCGAGAGCTTTTGAGAGATCGGTCTGCTTTTGTTCAAGCCGGAACTGCAAGCTTTGAATTTTTGATTCAATTGCAATAATGTCCCGTCTGGAGCGGATAATCATGTAGTCGCTTCTATGATTACGGCCGGCTGCCTTTTTTCGCTCCAGCTTGTCCGTTTCTCTGCGTATCTGGCCTTTCAGTCTTTCTACATCTCTTTTTATCACATCAGCAACAGATTCGGATTCTTTCATGGCCATGGTGTCATCTCCCTCCTGTTACGTGCGCGACGTTTTCTGGAAGCATCATTCCTAAAAATAGTCGTATAGTCACGTACTATTCTACTACCCGTAGGTAGAAGTGTACTAAACCTTCTTTCGTGAAAAAAAGTGCTTCTCAAATACTTGTTTTCTTTATCATATCAAATTTGATTGGAAATGCGTGGGAAAACGTCCTGCTTCTAAAGAGCCGAATTAGCAGCTTGCAAACCTTATAAGATCAGCATCTGCAGAATAAGCTGCAGGCCCAAACTAACATTACAAGCAGATAAATACAAAAAGTCAGAGAAATCAAAAAAATAAATGAAATATAGTTACAAATATTAAAAATATTATTGACATAATAATTCATTAACGGTAAGCTCTACTTATTCAACGAACAGGAGGCTGTCCAGCATGTATGTGATAGGGGTTGATGGAGGCGGAACGAATTCCAGAGCTGCAGCAGCTTTTGTAACGGCAAGCGGGCTGGACCGGGAATCAGCAGTCATCCAGGGAAATGGATCCAATCCAAGAGCTGTCGGCTTTGAGCAGATGCGAGAGGAACTGACTGAATTACTTTCCTCATTATTGAAAGCGCATTCAATTCGAGCAGGCGATGTTGCAGGAATCTGCTGCGGACTTGCAGGAGCCGGGCGCCTGCATGATCAGCTGCTGGCTCAGGCAGAGCTGAGAAAAGCTGTCTCACAGCTTGGCATATCAGCATCTGCCTGTATCGATGTGTATGCCGATTCCATTACAGCATTGGAGGGGGCGATACCGGGACCCGGGGAAGGTATTCTTATCATTGCCGGGACTGGATCAAACGCTATTGGAAGAACGAAGACAGGAGATTTGTTTCACTGTGGTGGATGGGGGCACTTGCTCGGTGACGAAGGCGGCGGTTACCGTATCGGGCTGGAAGCGCTGCAGGCGGTTGTCCGGGCAGCTGACGGACGTGCATCACCAACAAGCTTAACCTCATCACTGCTCTCGTTTTTTGGTTTGCAGGAGCCGGAGGATCTCGTATCGTTCGTGTATGAGCATGCAGGAAAAAGGGAGATTGCGTCTGCTGCACCGCTCGTCATGGAAGCGGCAGAGGGTGGGGATGAGGCTGCTGCAGGCATTGTGCATCAGGCTGTTGAAGAACTTTGCCTTCATGTCCGCAGCTTGCATGACCAGGCAGGTACGTTTTCGCCTCATGTTCCGGTGGCAGCTGAAGGGTCTCTGATTAAGCAGGCGCCAGGATTTCAAAAGCAGTTCCGCCATCTGCTGAAGGCAGACGGACTGGGCACGTGGGCAGAATCTGCGGCAGACCCGCTTGAAGGGGCGCTGCAACTCGCAGCCAGACGTATTTATGACACAGGAAAAGTCAGGTGATATCAATGGGAAAAGAGCTGTCAGCGCTTTTGACAGAACAGCGTAATCCAGCGAGTATGCGGCTGAGTGATATGAGCACAGCCGATATGCTGAAAACAATGAACCAGGAAGACAAAAAAGTAGCCGATGCTGTAGCAGAAGCTTTACCTGCCGTCGAACAGGCAATCGAACGAATAGTGGAAAAACTGGAACGAGGGGGGCGGCTCTTTTACGTCGGTGCAGGCACATCCGGCAGGCTTGGCTATATGGATTCCTCTGAATGCCCGCCTACGTTCATGACAGATCCGGAGATGGTGCAGACCGTAATGGCTGGCGGAGATGGTGCAGTCGAACAGGCCAAAGAAAATTCAGAAGATGACGGTGTGCAGGGAAAACGTGATCTGCAGGGAAGAATGCTGCGCGCAACAGATGCGGTTATTGGCATCACAGCAAGCGGCCGGACCCCGTACCCGATCGGAGCGGTCACCTATGCCAGAGAGATTGGGGCAGCAGCTATTTCCCTTTCGTGTAATCCGCAGTCGGAAATAAGCACTTATGCAGATGTGGCCATAGAAGTTATTACAGGCCCTGAAGTTCTGACCGGATCCACACGTTTGAAAGCGGGCTCGGCTCATAAAATGGTGCTGAACATGATCAGCACGAGTGTCATGGTGAAGCTCGGTAAAGTACACGAAAACCTCATGGTGGACGTGCATGCGAGTAACTACAAGCTTCGCGAACGAGCGAAACAGATTGTCAGTGATTTAACAGGCTTATCGGTTACAGAAGCACATGACGTGCTCGAAAAAGCTTCATGGAAGGTGAAGCCCGCGATTGTGATGATCAAAGCAGGTGTCGGAGTCGACGAAGCTTTAGAAGCAATCGAGAACTCGCATGGATGTGTCAAACAGGCAGCCAGGCAGGCACAAGCAGGGAAACAAGGTTGATCCGGCCGAATTTATTCGGCGTTTCATCATACACTAACTTTCTGAAGGGGGAAGAAAAAGTGAAAAAATCAATGAAGCGTTCGCTGACAGCAGCATGCTCCACTGGTCTTATGATCGGACTCTTGGCAGCATGCGGCGGAGAAGAAGAAAACAACGGCAATGGGGCAGAAGCAGAGGAGAACAATAATAACAGCAACGCCGCAGCTGACAACGGAGAAAGCGGAGATGGCGACATCTCAGGCGAGCTTGAGATTCAGTATTTTGTAGGAGGCTACGGCGACTCGTGGTGGAAGGAAGTCATTGCAGATTTTCAGGAAGAGTATCCGGACGTGGAAATCATTGAACATGCAGGACCGAACGTTAATGATGAAATGAGATCGCGCTGGGTGTCCGACGATCCGCCTGATGTTGTGTATATAGACGGAGCTGGATCCAGTGAAACTCAGATGGTGGAAGATGGACAGCTGATGGACTTAACTGACTGGCTTGAAGAGGTGGAGACAGCAGACGGCAACATGCTTTCTGACAGCTTTATCGTAGATCCGGCCACATATGACGGACAAATCTACAGCCTGCCGCTTGTGTTTGATACGTGGGGCACTTGGTATAACGCCGCCCAGTTTGAAGCAGAAGGGTATGACGTTCCTGAAGATTTCCCTAGCTACATGGATACAATGGGGGATATTCAAAGCAATGAAGATATTCAACCATTCGTAACGACAGGACAGCACCCTTACTACTTCCTGCGCGGTGTACTCACACCTGCATTCGGTGCAGCTGGAGGGGATGAGCTTCTGGCGGATATCGTAACCGGTGAAGAAGGCGTCTGGGAGCGGGACGAGGTCGTTGCCCAAATGGAAAAGGTAGCTGAGATGCAGGAAGCTGGATACATTGATGACGGATTTGGCGCATTAAACCATACGCAGTCGCAGATGAACTTCCTGCTCGGAGATAACGCGTTTATCCCGGTTGGATTCTGGCTGCCGAATGAAATGGCCGGGGATGTGCCGGATGACTTTGAATTTGGCTTTATTCCGTCACCGATGCAGGACGAAGGAGAACCTTATGCGATTGTTCCAGACCTTCGACCGCTTGCTGTAGCTGAAAATGCAGACAATCCGGATGCTGCGAAAGCATTTGTAGAATTTGTCTTTACTCAGGAGTACGCTACGCTCTTCTCTGAGCATACAGGTGCCATCATGAACCTGGAAGGTGTCGATCTATCCGAAAATGAAGAAGTGCCGGATTATTTGATTGAGGCAAATGCGATGATCAATGACGAAGAGCAGGTGCAGATTTACCACCGTCCGCATCCGATGAGCGCGGATTTGGAAACGCCGATTGGGGATGCACTGACGGCTCTGATGCTTGGCAACAGCACAGTAGATGAATTCATTGAGGCTGCAGAGGCTGCTACAGCAGACTACAGAGGCGAATAAAAGAGTCTGATGCAGACGGTCCTCTTTAGCACCTTGTAACACAAATCGGCTGTCCCGGAATACAGGCGGGACAGCCACTTTTATAAAAGCGCGGAGGCTAAGCAGCGCGCAAAGTTTGAACGGGAGAGAAGGGATAGCATTGGTAACGACGAAAAAACAAAAATACTTATTTCTGGCATTCTGTCTCGTACCGACATTTCTTTTATTTGCTGTATTTACGCTTTATCCAATGATCAGCGGACTTTATTTTTCCTTTTTCAGCTGGTCCGGAGCAGCAGCAAACCGGGAATTTGTAGGAATTGATAACTATATCCGTCTCTTCAACGATGGCATCATTCCGCGGACCATCCTCCATGATTATTTTCTTGTGGTAACGAAGGTGCTCGGAATCATGGTATTGGCAATGTATTTCGCTGTGGCGATCATGCAGATGAAGCTGAAGGAAGCACCGTTTTACCGGATTATTTTTTTCTTCCCAAATATCATGTCGGTTGTTGTTATCGGGATTTTATGGACGTTCATTTACAATCCGAATCTCGGCCTGGTGAACTCTGCTTTGGAGGCAGTAGGACTGGAAAATTTAACACGCCCGTGGCTTGGAAGCGAAACGTGGGCGCTTCCCTCTCTTGTGCTGCCATCCATCTGGGCCGGGATCGGTTTGTTCATGCTGATGTTGATGGGGGGCATTGCGACGATCTCCAAGAGCTATTATGAAGCAGCAGAGCTTGACGGAGCGACAGAATGGCAGCAGTTCTGGAAGGTAACCGTACCGCTGCTCTGGCCGCAAATCAAGGTTTCCATCCTCTATATCGTTATCACGACGCTGAACGGCTCGTTTATCATCGTGCAGATCATGACCGGTGGCGGTCCGAACAATTCGACCCACGTCATGGGCTCCTACCTGTATCAGCAGGCATTCGAGCAGTACAATTTCGGCTATGGAGCGACGATCGGCGTCATGATTCTGGTCATTTCATTGGTGACAGTGCTGGTGCTCGCCAGACTGCTGAAGCGGGAGAAAGTGCAGTATTAGCATGAGCGATATGCAGAGGAGGAACAGCAATGGAGGATAAAAAGAAAGGACATATATTGAAGCGATTCGGCCTGCGGATTCCGTTGGTGCTGTGGTCGCTCGCCGTGTTGTATCCGATTTTCTGGATGATGCTCGGTTCGTTCAAAACGAATGCAGAGATATATGCAAATCCGTGGGGACTGCCCGAATCATTTGGATTTCAAAATTTTATTGATGCATGGAACAATTACAATATCGATCTTGGGGTATTCAACAGTCTGCTCGTAACGGTGCTCGGCTCCCTGCTGGCTTTAGCCCTGGCAGTGCCGACGTCTTACGCGTTGGAGAGAATGGAATTCAAGGGAAGCACCGTGCTGTTTAATTTGTACATTTCAGCGATGATGATTCCGATGGTGCTGGGGTGGATTCCTTTGTTCTTCCTGCTGATGAACTTCGGTATGCTGGATAATTTGTTCGGTCTTTCTATCGTATATGCCGTCTCCCAGCTGCCGTTCAGCATTTTCGTATTAACAACCTTTATGGGCTCGATTCCAAAGGAGCTGGAAGAATCCGCTGCGATGGACGGCATGAGCCCGTATCGGATTTTATGGAAAATCATTACGCCGCTTTCCATGTCCGGCATTATCACGGTTACAATTATGAATGCGATTCAATTTTGGAATGAATATTTTATGGCGCTTATCTTTTTGCAGTCGAGGGAAAACTATACACTGGGACTTGCGATCGATTTCATTAGCAGGGAGGCCTCCTACACCAATGCGTGGGGCACCTTGTTTGCAAGCTTGACGATCGCGATTATTCCGATCATTATTCTTTATGCCATTTTCCAGCGGCGGATCTCAAAAGGGATGACAGAAGGAGCAATCAAAGGCTAGCGCTGGAAAGCATATAGAAGGAGGTACGGCTGTGAACGTCAGTCATAAAGCATTTTCCGGAGGACTTGTGATGCTGAATGAAATGAAGCACAAGCTTCCGGGCTCAGAGAAAAAGGTAGCAGAATACATTATCGAACATCCCAATGATGCGATCCAGCTGACAGCGACCCGACTGGGGGAAGTAAGCGGTACGAGCAGTGCTGCTGTCATCCGGCTCTGCAAGTCACTTGGATTAAAAGGGTTTCCCGATCTGAAACTGCGCGTGTCCGGTGATTTGCAAAAAGGGCAGCAGGTTTCCTACAGCAACATTGAGCCCGGCGAAGATCAGGAAGCGATCGTCAATAAGCTGACGAATAACGGCGTACAGGCGCTCCAGGAAACAGCTGAACTAGTGAACTACGGCGAGCTTGAACGAGCCGTAAAGGCACTCCAGCATGCTGAACGGATTCATTTTTTCGGTGTCGGAGCTTCAGGCATTATCGCCCAGGACGCTCAACAGAAGTTTTTGCGGATGAATAAGGCGGTGTCGTGCTTTACCGATATCCATAATGCAGCGATGTACATTGCCAACGTGAGTGAACAGGATGTTGTCTTTTGTATTTCCTTTTCAGGGGAAACGTACGAAACGCTGAAAATTTTGCAGCTGGCAGAGCAGCGTGGAGCTGTTACGATCAGCCTCACCCGCTACGGGCATTCAGCAATTGCAGACAGAGCGGATATTCCGCTTTTCATCTCAGCGACGAGAGAGGTGCCTGCGCCATTCCGGAGCGGGGCAACATCGTCCAGGCTGGCACAGCTGCACATGATCGACATTTTATTCGTAAGCGTCGTCACGGCTCAATACGAGCTTGCCTCTGATTATTTAAAAGAAATCAAGGACGCAATGGATTTTATGAAAAAAGGCAGAAGAAGCTAAAACGAGTCAGCAAGCATCAAACAAAGAGCCGATACTGTCCCGCTGTGGGGGAGCATCGGCTCTTCTTGATGGTGATGCACGGTTGCGCGAGTTCAGTAATCTTCCAGCAGGGTGCAGCTGACGTTCACTTCCATCGTCTGACCGCCGCCTCGGTAGACGCCTTCAAATGGACTCAGATCTGCATAGTCTCTGCCGGTACTGATAATGACGTGATTTTCGAGCGCTTCGACATTATTTGTCGGGTCTAGTCCGCACCATCCCACCCCGGGGATCATCACTTCCACCCAGGCATGGCTGGCGGCGTCCCCGATCATGGCAGACTCTTCTCCAATATATAAATATCCGCTGACATACCGAGCCGGTATCCCGCTGCTGCGCAGCAGACCAAGCATAACGTGGGTATAATCCTGACAGACACCGCTTCGCTGCTGGAGCGAATCTGAAGCGGTCGTAGAAACATCGGTCGTTTCCGTGTTGTAATCGAAATCGCCGTTAATAAAGTTCATGACCTTCACAGCATATTCCGCCGGGTTTTCCACAGGTCCGAGCAGCTGCTGCATCTCCTCTACCTGAGCATCACCTAAAAAGGTGTAGGGTGTAGACTTTAGAAAGGCAAGGTAGTGCTTTTTAAATAATGGAGAATGGAAAATTTCCTGCATTTCTTTCTTATAGGGGACCGATTGAATAAACGGTGTTTTTTGAATGCTGACCTCAGACGTCGTCGTTACGTGAAGCTCCCGGTGCTTTTCAGGGATGAAAAAAGTTTCGACGTTGTTTCCCCAAATATCGACGCTCTCCCGCGTCATGGAGGCAGGCTCGATCTCAAGCTGATAGTGCAAAAGCCGCTGGCATTCGTCTGTCCGTGGTTTCAAGCGCATGTAGTTCAGGCTTTGGTCAACATCGGTTTCATAGAAAAATTTATTTTCGTGCACAATCCGGTAGCGCATACTCCCACACCTCATTTTCCATTGTATTACAGCTACTCTACCCTTTTTTAAGGCTTCATAAGCTGAATCAGGAAAATGAGTTTCTGGACGGAAGAGGCCCATGTTTAAATGGCTGATTCATCCGGATTCGTTCTGCAGAGGATTCGATGAGTGCACATGCTCGTAATAAATAAAAAACCCGCTGCGTGAGTCAAACGCAGCGGGTTTGATCCGTTATCAAGGACTTGCTGACTTTCACGTCTACAAAGAAAAGCCAGAAAGCCTTTCTTGAATTGGTTCGGACACCCTGTCGGCCGGCTTTACCAGCTTGCCTTTTTGACGCCGGGGATCTGGCCCTTATGTGCGAGCTCACGAAAAGCAATTCTCGACAGCCGGAACTTCCGCAGCACGCCGTGCGGACGGCCCGTCAGTTCACACCGACGTGTCAGGCGGATAGGATTTGAATCACGGGGCAGCTTTGCCAGCGCTGCATAGTCACCTTTTTCTTTCAACTCTCGGCGAAGCGCTGCATAGCGTTCCACCATTTCGATTCTCTTTTTTTCTTTTGCGATCTTCGACTTCTTTGCCATCTATGCGGACACACCCTTCATATAAATAGTAATCATTACGTTTTGTATGATATCGTAATTATTACGATTTGTAAAGGGTGTGCGGCTGGCCAGCTTATGAGATCCTTCAATATCGGCTGCTGATCACAGGCTCAATGTCAGTATTCCTGTCAAGAAACCAAGCAACTATCCTTGCACGCACGAAAAAACACAGGAGCAAGGGTAATGGCCCCTGCTCCTGTGCGGTTGTTTGCGGATAGATGAAGGTTATTGCATACGCCGTGCACCTTCAAATCGGTCCGCAAAGAAATCGCTGTACTCTAGGTGACGGATTGTGACACCGGATGATTCACTCGCTATGAAAAATAAATCATTGCCGATATAAATTCCTGGAAGCAGCGAGCTGCTTCCTTCAAAGAAAATCACGTCCTCAGGTTCAAGTGCGTCCCGACTTACCTCGGAGCCGGTTTCCCACATGGATGCAGCTCGATCCGGAAGGGAAAGGTCCCTTGCTTCATCGAATACATGGCGGACGAATCCGCTTGTATTAAAACCGTCTTCCGGTGAGCTGCCGCCTGTTTCAAACGGTACGTTCAAGTAATCAGCGGCAGTGCGGAGAAGGTCACTCTCGACGGCCATGTCATCAAAGCGGCGTGTCTCCGTGTAGGCATCCTCCCAGTAATCGTTCAGGCGGCTGATCTGCGTTTTGTTTTCGGTCCGGCTGGCATGGATCATGAAGCCGTCACCGAGATAAATACCGGCGTGCGTAACTTCTCCTTCTTCGCGAAGTCTATCTTCTACGTCAACATCTGAAAAGTAAAGTACGTCTCCTGGTCTGGTTTCGTCGGGCTGAATCTCCTGACCAGTCTGTACCTGATCGATCGTTACCCTTGGAAGATAGACGTCCCCGGCTTCGCGGTACACTTCCTGAACGAAAAAGGAACAGTCGAACGCTTCAAGCGTACTGCCGCCGAATTCGTAAGGGGTATCGAGATACTGCATCGATTCTCTAACCGCAGGGTGTTCATGGTCTGTATAGGAAGAGGGGTGAAGCGCCTCTTTTTCATGTTCTGACAAGCGCCGTGCTTCCGTAAAATGATCGCCCCAAAATCCTTCTGTGACATCAACTTCAACGGCCCCGTCACTTGTCGACACAACCACGGCCTGTTCACCGCCGGTATACATCCCGGCCATCAGCGTATCCGCTTCAAAAAAGACAAGGTCTCCTCGCTGTGCTTCCTCAAGCGGAACGGCCTCTCCCAGGTCCTGTTGATGAGCTGCCAGACGGGGCATGCGAATGCCCGTTTCTTCTTCAAATACATACTGAATCAGTCCCGAGCTGTTCAGACCGCTCTCCGGGTCAGTACCATCGGATTCAAACGGTGTCCCAATTAACGCTTCAGCAGCTGCGGCTGCCCTGTCCAGATCGGGATCGAGCTCCCCGAACGATCGCTCGTTATCCTCGCTGTTCTCGTTCTGCGGTGTTTCTGCAGGCTCTGAAAATAGCACATATAAAAACACACCTGCTGCGGCAATACCGCTGATCAGTAAAATTAGACTCTGCTTCTGCCGCTTATCCATAATCTCCCCCTCTGCTAAATCTCTCTCCGGATTCCCGGATGCTGTCTCTATTGTAGGTCTTATCAACCAATTTGAAAAGCATAAGGAGCTAAGCTTGATTTTGTGTACAAAAATAATTAAACTAAATTTTTGTTAGCACTTATATAAAAGTGACAATTTTCATGAATGCAGGAGGAAGATACAGATGGCTGACGTGTTATTTATTAAAGCAAACTCCCGTCCGGATGATCAGGCGGTTAGTCTGCAGATGTACAATACCTTTAAAGAAAAGTACATGAGTGAAAACCCTGAAGATCAGATTCAGGAGCTTGATCTTTTCGAAGAAAATCTCCCGTACTATGATGCGGACAAAATTCACGGTATGTTCAAAACAGCGAAAGGTCTGGAGCTGACTGCTGAGGAGCAGGAAGCAGCAGAGCTCGTTAAAGGATACTTGGATCAGTTTTTAAAAGCTGACAAAATTGTCATTGCGTTTCCGCTTTGGAATTTTGCTGTGCCGGCTGTCCTGCACACGTACTTTGACTACCTCTGCCAGGCAGGCACAACGTTCCAGTATACGGAGAACGGGCCGCAGGGGCTTCTGTCAGATAAGCGGGTCGTACTGTTGAACGCAAGGGGCGGCGTATATTCTGAAGGCGCAGCAGCGTCAATGGAAATGGCTGTAACTTACGTGGAAACCATTATGACGTTCTTCGGTATTGAAGACCGCACCAGTATCGTCATTGAAGGACACAATCAATTTCCCGATAAGGCCGGAGAGATTATTGAAGCCGGTCTGGAAAAAACAAAAGAAGCAGCGTCCAGCTTCTAATAGAAGCATGAAAAAGCTGCCCGGATAAACTTCCGGGCAGCTTTTTAGCGAATAAAATGATAGAGCAGAAGAAAGGAGCGGGGCTCGATATCTAAGCTCATCCGTGCTTATAAGGGAGTCCTTTACCGAGCGGTTCAAACACATCAACAGCCTCAGGTCCAACAATCAGCAGTAACGCGGCGGCAGTCATCATGAACATCAACAATTTCATAAAGAGCCCTCCCATTCAAGTTGAATTGATCTGATTATAGCTGATTTTCAACATCGATCAAGGCGGCGTCTCGCTGATTTTCAGCCGGAAAACGACTGAATATGGTTTTTTATCAGTGAAAAACGGTAAAATGTATTCATATACGAATAGTTACTGGGAGATGATGGGATTGCAGCAGGCAGAAATAGGCAAAAAACTAAAGGAGCTGAGAACGTTTTTCGGTGTCTCTCAAAAAGAGCTCTGCAGCGGACTCTGCACGCAGAGTTACATCAGCAAGCTGGAGCAGGGCCTTGTCCATCCTTCCGCAGACTTAACAGCAGAGCTTGCGGAGAGAATGGGGGTCGATATTCAGTATTTGTTTGACGCGTCTGCAGATGTATCCAAAGTGAACTATATGTATACCGTTATGAGATCGATCGCTCAGAGTATGGATCGAACAGACTATAAAGCTGTGCTGATGACGGTCGAGGCAGAAGAACACCATCCAGAATTTCAAAAAGGAACATTTCGGCAGTATCTTCTCTGGCGTAAAGGCATTTGTCTTTATCACGTCAGGGAGAATGTGTCCGAAGCAGTGAAATACTTGGATGAGGCTGCGGAGCTGTCTCCGGCTACCAGGAAAAATCCGACGGTACAGGACCTCGATATCATGCTCAGTAAAGCAATTGTTTTTAGTATGGCAGACAGACAGGTTCAGGCCGAGAACGAGTACCGCCGACTGCTCCATGCTGCAAGGAGACATCCATATCTGTCCGATAACTCGCTGCTCGTCCGCCTCTACTATAATTACAGCAAAAATCAGTTTGAGCAGGAAAAGTGGAAAGAATCTCTCGAACTAGCGGATAGAGGAATACACCTGTGCCTGCGGGAGGATTCGATGTACATGCTGGGTGAGCTGTATTTTCAGTACGGACAAAGCGGCCGGGAATCCGGCCGCTTCAGCAAAGAGGAGACAAAGCGTTACTATGAGAAAGCCGTGTTTTTATTTCAGCTCCGGGGGAATCAGTTCTTTGCGGACGTTGTTGCAGAAGAACTGGCTGAACTGCTTGAAGACTGAAATAGCTGGAGCCTTCCGTCATCATCCAGCGAAGCTCGGATCTGCTTCGTTTCAGACTCAATCAGCTTTCGCTCCCGTCCGATCGTCAGCACCACATCAGGATGGCAATGGTCAATAGAAATGATACCCGTTTCATCCGTTTCCAAAAGTGTTCTGGCTCCGCCAGGAGAACCGGCCTCCCGAACCGATATTCCACGTCCTGCCTTTAACGTGCCGCCAACGGCACGCTGATGGATCGTGATCACGCCGTCTGCTTCCATATAGGAGTGCAGGACACCTTTCCCGAGAACGTCAATTTCGCCAGCTGAAATGAGCTTGCTGTGAGAGGCATAGCGAATAGCAATTCTAGATCTGCTGACAGAAGGGCTCTCCAGCAGATCATGCAGCTGGAATGCCTTCTGCTGCAGATCACGAAAGAGCTGATCCTCTGCTTCATGTGCACGGTGAAACGTGAGCAGGGCAGTTTGGAGCTGCTCGCCAACATTACGCCACTGTTCTTCAAATAAGCCGGAATGAAGCAAATGGTCGACAAGCTGCTCGGTATCGCTGCGAAGCCGAGGGTACTTTTTTTCCTGCAAAGCCCGGATCAGCGGACCGCGGCCGCGCTGCTTTTCATAAGAGGCCTGAAAAGCAGGGGAGTCAACGACCTGATAAAAGACTCGTCAAAAAGACGGGTAGGTATGCAAAAATGTTTTCAGCAGCTTGATTGTTTTTACATGAGCTGTTTTGCTCGTCCCTGCTGTAAGAGTTGAATGCAGCACGCTGCCGTTAACAGTAATGGAGCCTGCAGCGTGTAAGGACGACTGCTCGCTGTGAGCGTGAATCCATACATCTCCTGCTGCTTCCACCTTCATGCCGTCCTCGACAGACCCAATCACTTCAACATCCCCTGTAAAGCGGATGTTTCCGTCTCCAAGCTGCAGGTTCCCATCATGAACGAGCTTCGGCAGAATGGATAACCGCACGTGCTGTCCCTGCTTCTTTAAAAGAGGACGCCCGGCAATAGAAGCCGTAATCGTTTTCGTTTCTTCATCGAGTTCAATACCCGCTCCTGCCTGAACCGCGATCGGCCTGCCTGCTTTAGCTTGAAGCACATCTCCAAACAGGCTGAGGCCATCTTCGCCGGCTGTTGGATCAATGATCGATCCTAAAACGACTCCTTCTTCAACGGCCGGAATCCGAATCGAATCCCTAAAATCAATCGTTCCGTCCGGCTTCTCCCGGTACATTTTCTGTTCTGTCTGCAAATTGATCTTAAAGTCAATCCGGCCGTCTTTTCCGTGCTTCGGCAGCTTTCCTGCCGTTATTTGGACAGTGGTCTCTTGAATAGACGCACATGCTTCCCGAATCACATCCGTTTGAATACCGTAGGTAATATCCATCCGTTCCAGCTGCTCTATGACGTCTGTTTCTGTCAGTTGATTTAACGGTGTTTCCTCTTTGGAAATACTGACATACAGATATTCGGCGGGCGGATGATCATTGATTGCAGCAGTATAGTACGCTCCAGGCTTTACATTCAGCGTAACGAGCTGCTGTTTTTTATCAATAGAAACAGACCAAGTGGTTTCACGAGGCGGGAGGTTGATCGAAAACTCCAGTATATCTCCCTCAGTTAGCGGAGTGGTTCTACCAGTTTGTCTGCCATTTTTAGAAGCGGTCACTTCATCCGGCAGGTGAAGAACAGGACGTTTGGGTCCGTTTCCTTCAAAATAGAGAACGCCATCTTTCATCCAGGCGGTCCCCTCCAGTCTCCTGGATAAGTTTTCATCTCTGCTGGCATCAAGCGGCTCATCGAGGTAGGAATCCAGCGTGTCCAGCCAGCTTTCTTCTAGCGGCTCCTCCGTCCATGCGCGTATTTTAGCCTTTGATTTTCTCAGACCAAAAAACAGATTCTCCCCATGGCAGATAATGTCGATGTGTAGAGCATTTGCTGGTGTATGCAGCGTTTTTTCTGCCTTGGCAATCGCTTTTTCCACTGTTTCTGCTTCGAACTCATGTACGTTACGCATTCATACCCCGCCTTCCTTGGTGAAGGTTTATATGCGGCATCCCGGCTGTCATAGGAGGTTTCCCTTAGATCCGCGGCTTTGCGTCCCTGTTTTTCAACAGGTTTGCCCCCGAACTTCTTCTCTTACTGTAAGTTTACTATGAGATTAGGCATGAGCAAGTACTATTTTCAAAAAAATCCATTATCTGCAGTCTTATTATCCTGGTTCTTTATTTACTTATTCGAATAGCAGGGGATGGAGTAAATCTCCACCTGCAGACGGATAGAAAATTCAATCTGCCGCCCGCTTTTTTGAGGTGAAGAAGACTCTACAATAAAAGCATAAGGAGGCGGTAACCGATGACACGCAAACGAAAATCGCTGTTGGAAAAGCTGAGGTATATTCCGAACGAACGTCGTTCAACGTACAGGAGAGAAAGGCTTTTGGAAATGTACGATGGTATCCGTCGTGGGCTCTAGGAGAAGGGGAGAGAATAAGGAATGGTGTTGAAGAGACGGAGAAAGTCTTGCCGGGGGAGGAAACAGACGCGGAATAAAAGGAACCGGGGCTCAAACGGGTGCTCCGGTTCCTTCTGTATTTGGTTCAGCTTGGCAGCGCCGGATCTGGTTAAGGGTAACGACGTTCTTTCTCTTCCTCCTGAAAGGACCGCTTCATACGGGATCGGAGCTTATCTGCATTTTGCTGAATCATTTTTTCGCGACGTTCATGCTTGACGACCTGCATCTTTTTCGCTTCGTCTCTCATAACCGATTCGTTTTGAACGAGCTGCTGATAAAAAACCTGGTTCGCGCGCTTCAGCTTGTCCCACAAGTTGTGACGGTTCATCAACGCAATCCAGTCGCGCAGGGTATCGGTTTGGCGGCTTAAGGAATCGATCATGTCGAACTGAAGCACCTCCAGTTCGGCAGCTGATTGAATGGCTGCTTCAATGTCTTCAGCTTCGATAGGTCTGCCGCTGTCTTCAAGCTCAGCCAGCACGTTTTGAAACTGATCATACACTTGCTTATATTTGAGTTGTATTTTTAAAAGGTGGTTGATCAGGCGGTAACCTGGCTGCAGGTCATTGCGATCCGCTTCTTCCATCACACCAAGCGGCTTTCGGAAAAGATCGAGCTGAATCCCGGCACGCATCCTTGCCTCTTCTTTAATAAAGCCTGCCAGATGGTAAAACGAGTGGAGCTGTTTATGAGCAGCAGCTGCGTCCAGCGTGTTTTCTTCGTGACGGGAAATCACTGCATAGCCGACGGGCTGCTTAGAGCGCAAGTATTCTATGTAATAATAGTCAGTTTCCGCTACACGGACAGGATAAGGATATAAATGAATTTTCTCGAATGTTTGTTTATGTCTGCGTGCTTTCCGCTTTACCAGCCAATTCGTCAGCATAAGCAATCCCTCCTCGGTCTGCACTTGATATTTTAGCATACCTGCTCTTCAGAATCTTCGGCAGTTTGCCGATATCAAGGGAAGAATTACAACCTGCAGCAAGTTAGTGGAACAAGATAGTCAAGAGGGGGATGAAGAAAAATGAAGTGGTTTCAACGGTCGGACAAACAACCGCCTGCAGCAGTCCTGCAAAAGGGGAGTATAACGGTAGCTGATCCGGATATTAAACGCCAAATGGAAATGACAGGATTCTCTGAAGAGATGCTCGGTGTTCTGGCTGCTTTTCGGCCATCGGTGGAAGAACGGATCGGGGAGCTCGTCGATTTCTTTTATGCTAATCTTGAAATCAAGCCTCACTTAATGGAGATCATTGAAGCGAACAGCTCTGTCGACAGGCTGAAACAAACGCTTCGCAAGCATATTTCTGAAATGTTCACTGATACGATCGATGATGCCTTTGTTGAAAAGCGAATTCGTATTGCAAAGGTGCACGTGAAGATTGGTCTGGAGCCGAAATGGTATTTGAGTGCTTATCAGGCACTGCAGCTCAAGTTGTTTTCGCTCGTCTATGAGGTTTACGGTCCAACCGAAGCTGAAACGGTCGTCAAAGCTGTATCATCGATTGTCAGCTTCGAGCAGCAGCTCGTGCTGGAAGCATTTGAAGAGGAGCTTCAGGCTGTGCGTAAAAAAGAAGAAGCATTACGTCACCAGCTCGATCGTTATATTACGGGGAAATCCGAAGAGCTCGGGGCGATCTCGCAGGAGACGAACGCTTCTATGGAAGAAATGAAGCTGCAGGCTGAAGGCATTACGAAGAACTCGCAGAACGGCACCGTGATTTCGAGTGCATCAAAAGAGTCGGCGTTGGAAGGGAGTGCCCGCTTAAAGGAACTGCAGCGGATTATGCAGGAAACGACAGGAAGCATTGAACAGATCGATACTAAAATGCAGGAACTCGCTTCGTTCTCCAAGGAAATTCAAACAATTGTCAGCATCGTTCAAGGGATCGCTGATGAAACGAATCTGCTCGCGTTGAATGCGGCAATCGAAGCGGCCAGAGCCGGGGAACACGGCCGGGGTTTTGCAATTGTAGCTGACGAAGTTCGAAAACTGTCTGAACAGACGAAAGAGTCTGTTGGGAAAGTTCGAGGACTGACTAATCAGACAGATAAAGGCGTACAGGAAAATGCTGCACTGTCCAAAGAAATCGCTGAACGGATGGCAGAAGGCAACCGGTCGGCAGAAGCTGTTGGAGATACGTTCGCTGTCATCCTTAGAAAAATGGAGGAGGCAGTCGGCAAAAACACAGAAATTGAAACAGAGCTGACCGCATTTATGGATGTAATCGGAGAAGTAAACAAAGCCTCCGGTCAAGTAGCAGCGGCTGCAGAGGAGCTTCTGGACCAATCGCGCGGCCTGCAAAAATAGACAGCGGTGTGAGCAAGAGACAGAAAACTAGTAAGTAAGACGTTTTACGTAAATGAAGCGGCTCTCCGATGGAGGCCGCTCTTTTCTGTTCCATGCAACTTACTCGTGCTTACTTTGATAGGCTTCACGGATTGCTTCGATCCGCTTGCGATTAACGTCCATATCGGAATAACCAACGCGCGCTGCAGAACGGACGTCTATGCTATTTTCCGATTCGTTCACGTAAAATTCAACGTCATCCTTAAATTTAAATACATTTGATGCATACACCGCATGGACGTAACGGTCATCTGCCGAAACAATTTCTGCCTGTTCGTCAGCACGGATGATCGCTTTGATGTTCTCAAGGCTTTCCGTACCGTTTTGAAGCGTGAACGGTTCAATATAGCCGCGGTGTTCCGTATCTGCCTGAGATGAAACGGCGTTTGGCGTAGA
This sequence comes from Alkalicoccus luteus, assembly GCF_052061695.1. NCBI lineage: Bacteria > Bacillati > Bacillota > Bacilli > Caryophanales > Bacillaceae > Alkalicoccus > Alkalicoccus luteus. Next base: position 10,433 of record NZ_JBPZEY010000014.1, on the reverse strand, counting down.
CGGAAGAGGAGCAAGGCTGCCGTTCTCTGCACCTAGGTGCTCCGGCGTCCGGTTGTTTTTTATTACCATAAATGCTGCTGCAGCTATGATGCCTGCAATGACAACGATCACAATTATTCTCATCAAAAGACTCCCTTTCCATATAAAGAATAGTGAACAAACTTTTCCATCGAGGGCTGCAGGAAAGCAGGGTTTACGTTCCAGCCTTATGAGCAACCAATGTTATTTCTTTTCGATTCCCCATTTTATTTCTTTCTAGTCATCTTCAGGTAAAATAGCGGGGAGGGGGAATGCATGATGGACTGGAGATTAACATCATTTCATGAATTTTCAGCAGATCAGCTTTACGATATTCTGCAGCTGCGGACAGAAGTGTTCGTCGTCGAGCAGGCATGTGCTTATCTTGAAGTCGATGGAAAGGATAAAGAAGCGCTCCACCTGACTGGTGTACGCGATGGCGTAATAGAAGCTTATGCGAGACTGCTCCCGCCTGGAACAGCGTATGAGGAGGCAAGTATCGGACGGGTCATTGTACGGCCCAATCTTAGAGGAACAGGGCTGGGAAAAGCTTTGCTCCACCGAAGCATGGAAGCTGTGTATCATCACTTAAACGCAGATCGGATTAAGATTCAGGCACAGGAATATGCGCTGCCGTTTTATGAAAAAGCAGGTTTTGTCGCTGTAACATCCTCGTATCTTGATGATGGTATTCCGCACGTTGATATGATTCACCATGTAAACAAAAAATAAAAGTAGGAATGGACCAGTTGTTATTGTATAATGATAGCATAAAATAGTTTGAAAGGAGGATTTTTCTCTTGGGTACAATAGACTATAAAGGCGCGGCCGATCTTCTTTCTGTTCCGACTCTGGTGATTTCGAAAGCGCCGGATTCCTATGCAGGCTTTGCAGTGAAAGCAGCCAATGCATCGTTTGACCGTATGATCTCCGGCGTAAAGGACGTCGATCTACGGATGTTGGAACGTTATATGGATAAGAAGAATACGGAGCTTTTTTATCAGATGTGCAGCTACGTACTGTCTACCGGGAGTGCATCCTCTTTTCAACTGACGGTAAAAGGCTGTGTCTACATGACAAACGTGTCTACCTCCGAGTCTGTGATTATTATCTCATTTTCAGACATAACAAGCGTGCAGTCACGCCTTGACACATTGGAGACGTATGTGGCCAATAGTCCGGCGCTCATGTGCAGAATGGATGCACAGGGAGTCATCCTTGAAGTGAACGCCGAATGGGAAGCGCTTACGGGAGTTACTGCAGGCATGCTGATCGGACGCTCTATGCTTGATCTGGTACTTGATCAAGACAGGGAAGCATCGATGAATGCATTTAAACGGGCGTTTCGCGGAGAGACGATTCGGCATTTTTTGAATCGTATCGTCACAGCAGCTGGAACCGTTCATTATTTAGAATGGCATCTTTCCATTTCTGACAGAACGGTATTTGCTTCTGCAGTAGATGCATCAGAGCGGGAGCTGCATCAGCGCAAGGCGGCTGAGCGAGGGAAATTGCTTGAGAGTTTGACAGAAGAAGTGCCGGGCGGTCTTTATAAACTAAAGCGAAGCAGCGATGGAACAGTCAGCTTTCCGTATTATTCCAAAGGGTTTCTTGATATTTTTCACGTAACTGAAGCCGAATTCAGGCAGGATGAATCGATTGTTTTTGCCAAGGTTATCGAAGAAGATCAGGAAGCTGCCGTACAGTCGATGCGGACTTCCGCTGAGACACTGACACGCTGGGTGCACGAATTCAGAATAAAAGAGCCGGCTGGCAGGATCTGCTGGATTCGAGGGAGAGCACAGCCTGCTGCTGATCAGCATGGGGGAGTGGTCTGGTACGGCCATGTTTACGATATCACTAAAGAGAAAAACAAAGAGCTTGCTTTAATAGAATCAGAAGAAAAAATGCGGCTGTTAACTACGCAGGTGCCGGGCATGCTGTATCAGTTTGACGTTCGTCAAGATGGACAGTTTTTGTTTAGCGCAGCCTCCCCCGGTGTGGTGGAGTTGACCGGCTATACCCAAGAGCAGATTTGCCGTGACACAGGCTTCTTACTGCAGCATATTGAAGCACCTGATCTGGAGAGAGTCGAAAGCAGTATTGAAGAAGCGGTTCAGTCAGGCACCCTCTGGTCGCTGGAATATTGGTACGATCATCCGGAAAAAGGGAGAAGAAAAATGCGCGGCAATGCACAGCCGCGCTCGCTCTCTGATGGAACGGTCCGATTTTACGGATATATTTACGATATTACGGAAGAAGTGAAAAAAGAAGAGCAGCTTGAAGAACGTGAACGGCTCATCACGCAGATCTCAGACAGAGTTCCTGGGATTATTTATCAAATGACGGGAACTGGTCCGGACGACCTTCGCTTCACAATGGCAACTGGTCAGTTTCAATCTATTTTGGGAACGGATTACAGCGAGAAAGAATTGAAGCAGTATGCGATTTTTGACTGGGTATACGAGCAGGACCGTGATGAGCTGATGGCTGCTGTTCACGCATCGGTCGAGCATCTCACGTTATTCGACTGTACGTTCCGAATGTACGTTGGCGAAGGCAAGCTCAAGTGGATTCGGGCAACCTCTACACCGGAACGGCTGCAGGATGGCAAAATCCTGTGGAGCGGTTATTTAAATGACGTCACAAAGGCAAAACATGATGAGTTCGCTCTGCTGGAAAGTGAATCACGCTTGAAGAAGCTGGCCTTAGAAATGCAGGAAATGGCCTACCATGACCCGCTTACCGGACTGCCAAACAGACGGATGCTGTTTCAGCAGCTGGAAATGGAAATCGAACGGTCGGTCCTGACAGGAAGCCGCCTCGGACTGCTGTTTATAGACCTCGATGATTTTAAAGCAATCAACGATACGTTTGGTCATGATGCAGGAGACCGGCTGCTTAAAGAAGTTGCAGGGAGGCTGCAGGACTCGGTGCGTCAAACCGATTTAGCAGCGAGAATGGCGGGCGATGAATTTCTGATTCTCTTTACCGGCCTGTCCTCTGACGAAGAGTTAAGAGCAGCTGTAGAACGAGTGATGGACTCCATTTCGGCCCCATTTGTGATGAGTGAAGGAACGATGCACTGTACCGCATCAGTTGGAGCAGCAAGCTATCCGGAACATGGCAGAACAGCAGATGACCTCATCAGCTGCGCGGATAAAGCTATGTATAAACAAAAACGCACGGATAAAAACGGCTTCCTCGTTTACGAAAAAGGAATGGAATTTTCCTGACAGATAATGCCAACTCTTCTGCTGCCTGTCAAAATTGGAGATTCTCGACTCCGGGAGAAGCAGAGCGAGGCGAAGATCCGGTGGATACCAGGAAGGAAAGCCGTGGCCGTCCCCTTAGGAAAGCGAGTGTCCGCAGAAACAGGCAGATGCAACGTTAGCTACTTAAAATAACTTTATCCTCACACTGAAAAGCCGTCCCCCTATACGGGTGAACGGCTTTAGTGTAGTGGCTGCAGGGAGCTGGCAGTCAATTAAAGAAGGTATACGCGTGCTTCATATGGTTGAAGCTCAAGCGCAGCGGCCTCCTCGTGCTCCGGCACTTCCTCATAGTTTTGCAGAACAAGGTTTCCGGAGGATAGAGCCAGACCAGTGCCATCCTCGTGCCAGGCAGCGGTTTTGCCTGTCAGATTGGTGATGACGACTGCTTTTCGGCCATCGAGTTCACGAATGTAGGCGTAAACCTGATCGCACTCCGGCATCATCAGTTCATAGCTCCCGTAAACGAAGAGCTCGTGCCGCTTTCGTAAATGAATCAACGCGCGGTAGAAGCTGAGAATCGAGTGAGGGTCCTGCTTTTGTGCCTCGACGTTGATCCGTTGATAGTTGCTGTTGACCTTCAGCCACGGTGAACCGGTTGTAAAGCCGGCATTATCCGCATCAGACCACTGCATTGGCGTCCTGCTGTTGTCACGGGAGGTTTTTGCAAGAATAGCAAGGGCTTCGCCCGTTTTCCCTTCGCCGGCTTTTTCTAGGAACAGGTTCTTCGCTGCCACATCATCATAGTCATCAATGGAATCGAAGTAAATGTTGGTCATGCCGATTTCCTGACCTTGGTAAATATAGGGAGTCCCGCGCATGAGAAAATACATAGCAGCAAGCGAGGTTGCACTTTCCCGCCAGAACTCTGTATCATTGCCCCAAGTAGATACGACACGGGCTTTATCGTGATTTTCGATAAAGAGAGCGTTCCAGCCGCTGTCTGAAAGGCCGTTCTGCCAGCTGGAGAGCACCTTTTTCAAGTTGACGATATCAAGTCCTTCTTCTGCATCCTCATCCCACAAATCAAGATGCTCGAATTGAAAGACCATGTCCATTTTCCCTTCATCCCCAACCCACAGGTGGGCCTCATCAATACTGACACCGTTCGCTTCTCCAACCGTCATTGCGTGCGGATAGTTCGAATACGTTTCCTTTCGGAATTCTTCTAAAAAAGTATGAATTCCGTCCTGATTCATATGCATATCGAAGGAAGAGACGACAGGTAGTCCCTCGGGATTCGGCATATCTGGGAACCCGGGCCGCTTTTTAATGTGACTGATTGCATCGATTCTGAATCCGTCAACACCTTTGTCGAGCCACCAGTTAACCATGTTAAACAGGGCTTCGCGCACTTCTTCATTTTCCCAGTTCAAATCTGGCTGACGTTTGCTGAAAACGTGGAGGAAATACTGATCTGTCTTAGCCTCATACTCCCAGGCAGACCCGCCGAAAATACTTTCCCAATTGTTGGGAGGTCCGTCTCCGACACCGTCTCGCCAAATGTACCAGTCCCGCTTCGGATTATCTTTAGATGAACGGGATTCGATGAACCACGGGTGTTCATCACTCGTATGGTTTAATACGAGATCAATAATTAAACGCATGCCGCGCTCATGACATGCCTCTAAAAGCGCATCGAAATCGTCCATTGTCCCGAAATCTTCCAGTATGTCCTGGTAGTCAGAGATATCGTAGCCGTTATCATCTAGAGGCGACTTATACATCGGACAAATCCAAATAAAATCTATGCCGAGCTCCTTCAAGTAATCCAGCCGGCTGATCATCCCCCGCAAATCACCGAAGCCGTCACCGTTGCTGTCTTGAAAACTGCGCGGATACACTTGATAGCCAACCGCTTCTTTCCACCATACTTTTGTCATTTTTAGTTCACCTCATCTATTGGTCAAAAAGTTGCACGGATTTGTGCAACCGGTTTAACAACGGAAATAAAGAAAAAAGCGCCTAAAAAGCACTTCCTCAATTATGATACCGAATTCATAGCAAAAATACAATTGGTTCAGCGCAATTGAACTTATTTGTGTTGCAAAGCAAAAGATAGGCATCTGAAGCTGAGACCTCGTTTCCTGTATGTTGGACAATGTATTTGGAAGTGTTTGGTTAAAGGGCAAGAAAGGGTAAACAATTCTATCATCTATCGACTGGAGGAACAGGCATGCTAAAGCGGTTCACAGCTGTTGCAGGGATCATCGTTTTGCTGCCGGTATCGGCGGCAGCACATGTGAAATGGTTTACGGAAGAAGAGGCAGAGCGAGCCCCGATCGAAGCGATTATGAGCCCGGCTTTCATGCTGACAGCAATATTGACAGCCGTATTGCTTAGTCTGCTGCCCGGTTTATTGGACGCGATGAAAAAACGCCGGCCTTTTGTGAAGCTCGATAAGCGGATTGCCTCTCTCCGGCATTATACGTTTACCCTGCTCCAATACGGAACGGCAGCTGCATTTTTGATTCAGTTCATCCAGGGAGGATTGTTTGCACCGGAGCTGCTGGAGCTGCAGGAGGTGCTTGCAGCGGTGACAGCCGGCATGGTGATCCTGCTGCTCATTCCTTTAAGAATTACCGTCCGGATCGCAGCAGTAATTTTAATCGGCCTCTATTTGTATTCAGTTATGGAGTTCGGCTGGCTGCATATGCTGGACTACGTGTTTTATTTAGGCATCGCCTTTGTCCTCCTGCTTTATAAAACAAGGCTGCAGCAGTGGAACTATCCTGTCCTTTATTTGACGACCGGACTTTCTCTCTGCTGGGTAGCGGCGGAAAAGTGGGTCTATCCGGATATGGCAGAAAACGTTATTCTCAATCACGGTGTTCCGACCTTTGGCTTCAGCCCGGATCTGTTTGCAATGCTGACGGGATTCATTGAATTTACGGTCGGCTACCTTCTTATCGTTGGCATGCTGAACCGTGTTTTGGCAGTCGTGCTGACCGGGATATTTATTGGTACAGCTTTTCTGTTTGGATGGCTTGAACTTGTCGGCCATTTCCCGATCCACGTGATTTTGTTGACTTTCATTATCGAAGGAAGCGCTTTTTACCGGCCGCCAGTAGCATATCATCAGCGAACGTGGCAGAAGATGGTATACGTTTCCGTGCACTTTTTGTTTGCGCTCGCATTAATTTTGCTTCTTTATTATCGTTTTGCGTAAACTGCTTCGAGTGCAGAAATGAATATGGTAAGCTGAAGTAGACAGTATCGTCAGAAAGGCGCGTACAGCTATGAAACTCATATGGAATTATCTAAAGCGGTACCGGGTAATGGTAGCTGCTGCTCTTGCACTCACGATGATTGAATTAACCGTTGAGCTGCTGCAGCCGCTTCTGATTGCCCGTATTATCGATGATGGTATTATGACAAATGATTTGAATACGGTCGTGTTCTGGGGCAGTATAATGCTCTTGTTTTCCTTCATCGCATTCGCGGCAGGGATTATTAACTCGTTTTACGCTGCCCATGCTAGTCAGTATACCGGCTACGACTTACGGACCGATTTGTTCAGACGCGTTCAGACATTTTCTATGAAAAACTTTCAGCAGTTTCCGACTTCTTCTCTTCTGACCAGAATCACCAATGACGTTAACCAGCTGCAAAATACGATCTTTATGAGTCTGCGCATTATGCTTCGGGCTCCGCTGCTCGTAGCGGGTTCCGTGATCATGGCCCTGATCGTCAATTGGCAGCTGGCTTTGATCCTGGTTGTTACTGTGCCGGTGCTTTTAGCGATTCTCCTCTATATCATGAAGCTTGCAGGACGGCTCTTTAAAAAGGTGCAGGCTGGAGTCGATGATGTGAACAGTGTCGTACAGGAAAACTTGAAAGCTGTGCGGCTGATTAAATCCTATTCCAGGCTCAATCATGAATCAAATCGGTTCCACGGGGCGTCAGAGACGCTGCAGGGCCGCACCGTAAAAACACTTCGGATAGTCGAAGCAACGATGCCGATCATTTTGCTGATCATGAACGTATCGATCATGTTCGTGCTTTGGTTCGGGACGCAGGGTGTAAATACTGGAGCTGTTACTGTCGGGGAAACGGTCGCGATTATTAATTACATCACCAGGATGACCGGAGCTTTATCCATTTTTTCAATGATCATCATCATTTTTTCCCGGGCAAAAGCTTCGGCGGAACGGATCGGCGATGTACTTGCGGTAGAAGAGGAGATGGAGGACGGTACCGGAAGTGTAAAGGAGCCGGCAGGGGATATTGCACTGGAGGACGTTTCCTTCCAGTATCCGGATGAGACGAGAAAAGCACTCGACATGGTAAGGATTCATCTGCGTCCGGGAGAGCGTACAGCGCTGCTTGGTGCAACCGGTTCGGGCAAAACGACGCTTCTTCAGCTGATCTTAAGACTTTACGACCCGGTCCAGGGACGGGTGCTGCTGGATGGAAAGCCGCTGACGGCCATCAAGTGGAAAGAGCTGCGAAGCTGGATTGGCTATGTACCGCAGGAGGCCGTGCTGTTCAGCGGCACTATTGCAGAAAACCTCCGCTGGGGAAAGCCAGATGCAACAGATGCTGAAATGGAGCAGGTGCTGCGGGATGCTCAAATAGCTGATTCGGTGAACGAACTTCCGGATGGCTTGTACACCCGCATTGGTCAACGTGGCGTTAATCTGTCAGGCGGTCAGAAACAGCGCATCTCCATCGCGCGAGCATTAATTCGAAATCCGCGGATTTTACTGCTGGACGACAGCACCAGTGCGCTGGATGTAAACACAGAAATGAGGCTCTTAAAAGCGCTGGATAGCTATTCGTGCACCACACTGATGATCACCCAAAAGCTGAGTACAGCTATGGAAGCAGACAATGTCATTCTGCTTGATCACGGTGCAGTAGAAGCCGTCGGCTCTCACGAGGAGCTGCTTCAGCGCTCAGAGCTGTACAGACAGATTTACGAAACGCAGGCAGGAGGTGCGGCGCGTGGCTGATAAGCATCCGCTGATCGAACCATTTCAGCATAAAAAATTAATTCCAGAGGCAGCGCCGGACGCTAAGAAGCGGGCAGCCGATTGGAAAGGAACGCTAAAGCGGGTGTGGAGCTATCTGGCCGTGCACCGGTCAAAGCTGCTGCTTGTGACACTGATGATCACTCTCTCCTCGGCGATGGCACTGACAGGTCCGCTGCTCGTCGGCCTGTCGATTGATACGTTTCTCGTAGATGGAGACCTCGTCTGGATCGGCTACATGCTTGCCGCCTTGGCAGTCATCTACATCATTCATTCCGTCAGCGTCTTTCTCCAGCACTTTTGGATGGTGGCTGTGGCACAGAAGTCGGTCTATACGATACGCACCGATCTATTCGATCATCTGCAGCGGCTGCCGGTCCCGTTTTTTGACAGGCGCCAGCAGGGGGATCTGATGAGCAGGCTGACGAACGACATGGATAACATCAGCAATACGCTGAACAGCTCCGTTATCCAAATTATTCAAAGCGTGCTGACGCTCGGCGGTATTTTAGTCGTTATGCTTTATTTAAGCCCGCTTTTAACCGTGCTCACGCTGACTATTGTTCCAATGATGGTGCTGGGAATGAAATGGATCACGAAGCGGACCGGACCATTGTTTAAAGAGCAGCAGAAGCGGCTTGGTGACATCAACGGCTATGTTCAGGAAACCATGTCCGGGCAGCAAATCGTAAAGGCCTTCTCAAGGGAAGAGCAAGTCATTGACTCGTTTACCGAAAAAAATGAACGGCTGCGTCATGCCGGATTTTGGGCTCAGACGATTTCCGGATTTATTCCGAAGCTGATGAATATGCTGAATAACCTCAGCTTTGCTGTTATAGCAGGCGCGGGCGGACTGCTTGCGCTCAACGGCATGGTAACCATCGGTGTCATCGTTATTTTCGCTGAGTACGCCCGTCAATTTACGCGGCCGCTGAATGATCTTGCTAATCAGTTCAACGTCCTGCTTTCCGCTGTGGCAGGGGCAGAGCGTGTCTTTCAAATTATGGATGAAAAAGACGAATTTGAACGAGAGGAGGAGCAGGAAGAGCTTTCGCTTACAGAGGGCAGTGTGACATTCGATGACGTATCCTTTGGCTACGGAAATGAACGAACAGTAGACCACATTTCTTTTTCGGCAGCGAGAGGGGAAACAGTAGCTTTTGTCGGCCCTACGGGGGCAGGAAAGACGACAATTATCAGCCTGCTGGCCAGGTTTTATGAGCCGGATCAAGGGCGGATCATCATCGATGGACAAAACATTTTGTCGGTGCGAAAGGCGTCGCTCAGAAGACAGATGGCATTTGTGCTGCAGGATACATTTCTCTTTTCCGGTACGATCATGGAGAACATTCGCTACGGCAGGCTTCATGCAACAGACGAGGAAGTCTATCGTGCTGCCGCAGATGCGAATGCCCATTCCTTTATTGAACACCTCCCTGACGGATATGATACAGTCATCGATTCGGAAGGCGGCGGAATCAGCCAGGGACAAAAGCAGCTATTATCCATTGCTCGAGCGCTGCTGGCGGACCCGGCAGTACTCGTGCTGGATGAGGCAACGAGCAGTATCGATACTGTGACAGAAGTGAAAATTCAGCAGGCGCTCAAACGTTTAATGAAAGGCAGAACAAGCCTTGTGATTGCTCATCGGCTGAATACGATTCGGGAGGCAGACCAGATTGTCGTGCTGCAGGAAGGCAGGATCATGGAGTCCGGCAGCCATGAAGAACTGCTGGAACAGGGTGGCTATTATGCAGGAATGGTTCATTCCCAGTTTCAGCCAGGGAATACAGCAGTCGTTTAGGCTTGCAGGCTGTTGAAAAAGTCAAAATCCAGTCCGGCTAAGCTCGTGCCAATCTTAAAACAGGCGTTATAAACGTACTCTCAACTGCTGAAATCGGAGGACCACGGCCCGGAACGAGGCGAAGTTCCAGCGCTTCCAGCTACGAAAGGAAGCAGTTAGCTGAACCCGCCCCCTCCGAAAAGCGGGTGTCCGCAAATGCGGGCAGATACAAGGGTATTCACCTAACGTGACTTTATTCAAACTATGACGGGGCTGTCTAAAAAGCTCTTCTTGAAACAAAAAGCGGTGCCGGATATGTCCGGTACCGCTTTTTTTTGGAATGAAATGAGAAAAAGACAAAAAAATAGCAGAAATCCGAGCGGCCTT